>JBARER010000070.1:0-7142 GCA_049796395.1 Xanthobacteraceae bacterium | reverse complement strand
ATTGGGAGCAGCTCTATCATTCGCTGGTGACCTATCTGCCGCAGGTCAAAGCGCGGGTCGCCGGCAATAAATCGTTCGGCGTCTGCATCCGCCTGTCGGCAAGCTCGGCGGAAACGCTCGCCAACAGCCCGGCCGAGCGCGCCAAGCTGAAAAAATTTCTCGATGACAACGACATGTATATCTACACCGCCAATGCCTTCGTCTACGGCCATTTCAAGGGCGACAAAGTCAAGGAGCAGGTTTACGAACCGGATTGGCGCGGCGAGGAACGCACGCAATACACGATCAATGTCGCCAATGTGCTGGCCGACGTCTGCCCGGCCGGCATCGCGCCGTCGATCCAGAGCGCGCCGCTCGGGTTCAAGCCGCGGGTGACCGGAAAGGACGTGATCGATAGCTATACCGATCATGTGCTGCGCGTGGTTGCGCATCTCATCGCGCTGGAAGACAAGACCGGCCGAACCGTGCAGCTCGCGCTCGAACCGGAGCCCTATTGCTTTCTCGAAACCACCGACGAGACCATCGCCTATTTCCGCGATCAGCTCTATTGCGGCGCCGCGGTCGAAAAGCTCGCCAAGCTCGCGCGCGTGCCGATCGCGGACGCCAATGCGGCGCTACGGCGCCATGTCGGCATCGTCTACGACATTTGTCATCAGGCGGTCGAATACGAGAATATCTCAGAGTCCTGTCAGAAGCTCATTGACGGCGGCGTGCCGATCTTCAAATTCCAGGAGGCCGCGGCGCTGCATATCCCCGACGTGACACAGGACGTCGCCAATACGCTCAAGCGCTACGCCAAGACGATTTACCTGACGCAGACGATCGAGAAAAAGGACGGCAAGCTCACCAAATTCCTTAACGTCGATGATGCCATCGCCGCCTTTGAAAAGGATCCCGGACCGCGGGAATGGCGCACTCACATTCACGTGCCGGTGTTCCTCGACGATCTCGGGGCGTTCCGCACCACGCGCTTTGCCATCGAAGATGGCTTGCGCTTCCATAAGCAGAAACCGCTGTCGCGTCATCTCGAGGTCGAGACCTATACTTGGGACGTGCTGCCCGACAACCTCAAAAAGGGCGACATCGTCGACAACGTCTGCCGCGAGCTCGAATGGGTGCGCGGGCAATTGGTGTAGCGGGATGCCGAGCTCCGCTCGTCCCCGCGAAAGCGGGGACCCAGCCGGGTTAGACGGAAGGCTGGATTCCCGCTTGCGCGGGAATGAGCGGTGGGCTGTGCATAAGCCAGGAGGAGTTGCGTCATGAAAGTTGGATTCATCGGACTCGGCGGCATGGGCACGGCCATGACCCGACGGCTGCTGGACGGCGGCCATGACGTCGGGGTGTACAATCGTAGCCCTGCGAAATTAAAGCCACTGACCGACGCTGGCGCCAAGCCGATGGACTCGATCAAGGCGGCGGCGAATTATGGCGAGGCGGTCTTCACCATGCTCGCTGACGATGCCGCGGTGACCGATGTCGTGTGTCAGTCCGGCGGGCTGTTAGCGTCCCTGCCCAAAGGCGGCATTCACATTTGCGCCGGCACCCACAGCGTCGCTTGTATTGCGAAGCTGAAGACACTCCACGGCGATGCCGGTCAAATCCTGCTGCACACCCCGATGCTGGGCCGGCCGGAAGTTGTGTCGTCGGGCCAAGCCGGCATGGTGCCGGGCGGACCGAAGGAGGTTGTCGAGCGCTGCCGGCCGCTGTTTACAGCCATCGCCCGCGGCACCTTCGAGGCCGGGCCCGATCCGGTCGCGGCGGCGGCGATTAAAATCGCCAATAATTTCGTGCTCGGCTGTGCCATCGAGGCGATGGGCGAGGGCTTCGCGCTGACCCGCAAATACAATGTCTCGCCGGACGTCTTTCTCAACGTGCTGACAAAGGGCCTGTTTCCGTGCCCGGCTTACCAAATCTACGGCAAGCTGATCGCCGAAGAGCGCTATCTGCCGGCCGGTCAGCGCGCCGTTTTGGGCTTGAAGGACGCCAACCTGGCGCTCGAGGCCGGCGGCGCGGTCGGCGTGCCGCTTCCCTCGGGCAATGTCTGGCGCGATCGCTTGGTCGGTGCCGTCGCTCATGGTGAAGGTGAGCATGACTGGGCGGTGATGGCGAAGGATCAGGCCCGCGCCAGCGGGCTTGAGTGACGCCGAACGGTTAAATAAAGCCTCGATCTTTGCGAAATTTGCTCTGTGCCGTCAGTCACAGCGCTTTTGGCGGCCGCTGCCTATTGTTCAAGGCGAGGCGGGGAATAGGAGATGCGCCAAAGGAGATGTGACAATGACCATCTTCGCACGCGAACTGATACGCCTGCCGGAATTGATCGCCACCAATTTTGTACGCTGGACGCACCGGAACTCCGGCGGCGATCTACATGATTTGAGCGACAGGACACTCGCCGACATCGGTTTGGCCGAGCCGCTCAAGCGCAATCTCGATGCGGTAAAGCCGTTCTGGATGCCGTGAGCCGGCGTGCTTGTTGCGGCCCGGTGTCAGGCCGCTTCGCGCACGCCGTCGAGCGCTTCTTTCATCGTCTGCGCGCTCTTCGACAATGCCGCGCGTTCCTCGTCGGACAATTCCGGCTGCAGCACGTCGATGACGCCGCCGGTACCGACGACGCTCGGCAGCGACAGCGTCACGCCGAAGTCTTTTTGCAGGCTGCCGATCGGGATCACCGCGCGTTCGTCGCGCAAGATCATCTCGGCGATCCGCACCGATACGATGCCGATGCCGTATTGGCTGGCATCGTGGCCTTCGATGATCGTGATATTGGCATAGCGCACGTCTTTCTCGAGCTTTTCGCGCAAAGCCGCGAGCGTCTCGCCGCGCTTTTTCAGGAGCGCCGCGACCGGCACGCCGGCGATTCGTGCCGACGACCACAGGAAAACCTGGGCCGTGCCGTGATCGCCGATGACTTGGGCTTCGACGGAAGCGGGGTCGACGCCGAAATGCCGTCCCAGATGGACTTTAAAACGCAGCGTGTCGAGAAGAGTGCCGGCGCTCAAGATTTGCGCTTGGTGTCCTTGGGCCTGATGTCGGTCGTGCTTTGCCGCCTCGCGCGCGACGTCGGCCAGTGGGTCCGGCGGGTCGGTGACCACAAGCAGCACGGCTTCCGGCGCGGCATGAACCATTCGCGGCACGATATCGCGATAGACTGCGGCGTTCTTGTCGAGAAGCCGCAGCCGGCCTTTGGGGTCGCTACGATCGGTGGCGCCGCCGGTTTTCTCATTGACGCCGGAGGTGATCATAACGACGCCAGCGCCGCGCAGCGCGTCATAGTCGCCGTCGGTGATTTCGACCCTGCGGCCGAGCGGCGTGCCGTAGCGGAGATCGGTCGCCACCGCTTCGGCGGTCTTGCGCGTGCGGTTGACCAGCACGATTTCGCGCGCGCTGCCGCGATTGACCGCCGCCATGGCGCACGCGCAGCCGACCGCGCCGGTTCCGACAATACCTATTTTCATGCTGCTTCAACCCGATTGTGGAAACCGCGTTCCATTTACCCGCGCTCGCGCCCTGCTATGGTAGGACGCCGACCGAGATTGGCCCGCCTGACTTACATAATATGCATATGCGTTCGGAACACAGCATGGACATCCTGCGCGACACGAATTTCGATTTTCTTGGCCCGAAAATCGCCGGCAAGGTGCGCGATATCTACGATCAAGGCGACCGGCTCATTCTGATTACGACCGACCGCCATTCGTCGTTCGACCGGCTCATCGCGCATGTGCCGTGGAAAGGCCAGGTGCTCAATCAGATCAGCGCGCATTGGTTCGATGCGACCAGAGATATCGTGCCAAACCACATGCTGGCGGTGCCCGATCCGAATGTGACGGTTGCACGCAAATGCCGGACGGTGCCAATCGAGGCGGTGGTGCGCGGGTACCTGACTGGCGTGACCGACACCGCGATCTGGACCCGCTACGGCCAGGGCCAGCGCGATTTCGGCGGGCTGCGACTGCCGGACGGCATGAGAAAAAATCAGCGCCTGCCGCATCCGATCTTCGACCCGACCACCAAAGAGGCCGAGCACGACCGCACATTGTCGCCGGAGGAGATGATCGGCGAAGGTTTCATCAGCAGGGAGCTGTTCGCCCGTATCAAGGAGACCGCGTTGCAGTTGTTTGCACGCGGCCAGGACATCGCGGCGCGGCGCGGCCTTGCGCTGGTCGACACCAAATATGAGTTCGGCACCGACGCCGATGGCGCGCTGGTTTTGATCGATGAAATCCACACGCCGGACTCGTCGCGCTATTGGCAGCTTGAGTCCTATGACCGGCGCTTTGCCGCGGGCGAGGAGCCGGATTATTTCGACAAGGAGTTTTTGCGGCTGTGGTTTCGCGAGCATTGCGATCCCTATGCCGACAAGCCGCTGCCCGATGCGCCGGCGGAGCTGGTCGAGGAGCTGTCACGCCGCTACGTGCGGATGTACGAGCAGATCACCGGCGCAAAGTTCGAGCCCGGCGCGACGCCAATCGTGGCGCGAATCGAGCGGAATTTGCGGGCAATGCGGCCGCAAGCGACGACGTAGCAAATTACCAGTTGCCTAATCAATTTTCGCTTTAAACAGCGGTGCTGATTCTTTTTCGATCATCGTGCCGATTTCATCGCCATGCCGAAGAAAATTGTGGCGATTTTTCTCAATGGCACGCGATTTGCTATCACGGATGACGGCGCGGATGGCTGCGTTTGTGTCCGTGCAATTTAATTATAAGTGATCGAACGCATGGTGATCTTAGCGTGGCGTCAAATCTTCGACGCAAATACTGGGTAGATGGTCGGGTGATCGGCAGCTCGTAGTGTCGAATCGGTAGTTGTCTCGTCGCCGGTCGCAATCAAAAATCAAGGGACGGAATCGCCCGTAAACGTTCAACAGTTACGGGAGATGACCATGTCCACTCAGTCGTTGACGTCGCGTTCGGCGGTATTGCGCGAAAATGTTCTGATTGAGCCGCGGCGGGCCGGTTCGCTGGCGCGGCGACTGATCGATACGCTTCGCGAATGGCAAAGGCGCGCCGACTCGCGGCATGAGCTCGCGATGATGTCGGAGCTCGATCGAAAAGATCTCGCGCATCCGCATCGCATTCAGGCCGAAATTGCCAAACCTTTCTGGCGCGCATGATGGCGACAACTGAAAGGTCCCTATCATGATACTGACAGTCGTCGCGGCTATTTGGCGTGCCAAACGCGATTCGTCGTTCGAGGCGGTGTGCCTGTTTTCCCTGCTTGGCCTGACGCTGACGCTGGCAATGGCGCGTTAGCCGGCGGGCAGAGGCTTAATTATCTGAGCGAGAAGCGGATCGGCACGGTCAGAGCGAGCTCGTCTTCCGTCATGGTCTGCGGAAACGGCGGCAAAGGCTGCGCCCGCTCGATCATCGACATCACCTCGTCGTCGAGTGCAGGATGGCCGGACGAGCGAACGATCCGGTGCGCCAGCACGTGCCCGGTGCGGTCCACGGTAAAGCCTAACAGTACGACGCCTTCCTCGCCCCGATCTTGCGCGTCGCTCGGGTAGCGTTTGTATTGTTCAAGATGTCGGACGAGCGTCGTCTGCCATGCTGGCGCGATATGCGGCGCGCCGCCCTTGGAGCGGGCCGGCATGGCCGGCGTCGGCGGCTTTTGCTCTTCGACCTTCGGCGGCGGCGGGGGCGTTTCCGGCTCAGCGACGGCCTCGGGCGGCGGCGGCGGCGGTTTCTCAACTTCCGGGGGCGGGGGCTGGAGCGGCGTCGGAGCGACTTCCGGCTGGTCGATGGTGTCGTCGGTCGGCGAAAAGTCGACGGCTATCGGGGTCGTGTCGTCGCCGATCTCGTCGGGCCGGTGGACATAGACATAAGCGGCAATCGCCGCCAGATGAACGCCAAGCACCACCGCCGCTGCGAGCGCCCAGCGGCGCAGGTCACGCGCATCTTCGTCATCGAACCAGGTGAGCGAAGACGCGTTCATTTCGCCTCACGCGACTCCATGCCGACCAGCGCGATCTTGAGGTAGCCGGCGTCGCGCAACGCATTCATCAATTGCATCACGTCGCCATAGGGCACGGCGCGATCGCCGCGCACAAAAATGCGCTGCTCCTTGTCGCCGCCGGTGGCGGCCGCGATGGCGCCGGGCAGCGCGTCGCGCGTCACCGTATTGTCGCCGACCGCGAGGCTGCCGTCGGCTTTGACCGTGACATAGACAGGTTTCGGCGGCCGCTGAGTTTGCTGTGCGGTCGAGGACGGCAGATCGACCGGCAGATCGACGGTGGCGAGCGGCGCCGCCACCATGAAGATGATGAGCAGAACCAGCATCACGTCGATGAACGGCGTGACGTTGATGTCGTGCACTTCGGTGAGTTCGTCGGTGCCGTGATCGAGACGGATAGCCACGGGACTACTCCGCGGCTTGGGCGGCTTGCGGCATCGGCGCCTTGGCGCGGTCGAGATCGCGGCTGACAAGCCGCATCAGGTACGCCGAGGCGTCGCCGAGATAGGCGCGGTAGTGCTGCGTCTGGCGCGCCAGCACGTTGTAGATCATCACCGCCGGAATGGCGGCGACCAGGCCGAACGCCGTCGCCAGCAGCGCTTGCGCGATGCCCGGCGCCACCACGGCGAGGTTGGTGGTGTGGGCGTTGGAAATGCCGATGAAGCTGTTCATGATGCCCCACACCGTGCCAAACAGGCCGACGAAGGGTGCAGTCGAGCCGATGGTGGCCAGTACGCCGGTGCCGCGCGAGATTTTTCGGCTCGCCGCCATCTCAATGCGCTCGAGTTGCAGCGCGATGCGTTCCTTCAAGCCTTCGGTGCGCAGTGTTGCCGACAGCCGGATTTCCTGGGCTGCCGCCTGCATCATCTGTGACGCTGGGCTATGGCCGTCGTGGAGCTGCTCGTGGGCCTGGGCAAATGTCGTCGCGCCGGAGAGCGCACGGATGTCGCGGCGCAGTACGCTGCGTGCGCTGCGCAGCTCCAGCGTCTTGGCAAGCCACACCGTCCAGGTGACCAGCGAGGCGAAGGCCAGACCGATGATGACCGCCTTCACGATAATGTCGGCGTTTTCGAACATGCCCCAGGGCGAAAGGTCTTCCGGCAGGTCGGCGGCGCTCACCATGTGCTGACCGGAAGCGGGCGCGGGTTCGGCGGCCGCGGCAGCCGGCGAGGCCGGCTCTGCAGGCG
>JBARER010000069.1:0-2056 GCA_049796395.1 Xanthobacteraceae bacterium | reverse complement strand
TTATTTGTCCCAGACACTGTTTGGTAGGGAGAACTCGTGTTGGAAACATTACGCGTCGCCGTCGATGTGGGGGGAACCTTTACCGACATTTGCATTATGGATGAAACGACGGGCCTGATCCGCATCGAGAAGACGGCCTCGACGCCTGATCCGATCGACGGCATTATTTCCGGCATCAGCAGGGCAGGGGTCGATCTGCGCGACGTTGCCCTGTTCTCGCATGGGACCACCGTGGCGACCAATGCGCTGATCACAAGGCGGCTGCCGCGCACGGCGATGGTTTGCACGCAGGGCTTCCGCGACGTGATCGAAATCCGGCGCGCCAACAAGCAGGAACTGTGGGACACCTACAAGGACGTGGTGCGGCCGTATGTGCCGCGGCGCGACCGGCTGGTGGTGAGCGAGCGGATCGACGCGCAGGGCAATGTCGTCACCCCGCTCGATGAAGCGGGCGCCCGCGAGGTCGCCCGTATTCTCAAGCGCCGGGGCGTGCGCGCGGTCGCGGTGTGTTTCATGAACGCCTACATGAACGGCGCGCACGAGCGGCGGATGAAGGAGATATTGCTCGACGCGTTGCCCGGCGTGCCGGTGTCGACGTCGTCCGGCGTGTTGTCGGAAATCTTCGAGCACGAGCGTTTCTCCACGACCGTCGCCAACGCCGCGCTGAGCCCGGTGATCGTCGATTACACCTCGCGCCTCGGCAGCCGGCTGGAACAGGACGGGTATCAGAGCGACCTGCTTCTGCTGCACAGCGGCGGCGGGGTCATGACCCCCAAAAGCGTCGTCGATTTCGCTGCACGACTGGCCGGGTCCGGCATCGCCGCCGGTGCCATCGCCAGCCGGCACATCGCCATGCTCTGCGGCTACCAGAACTCCATCGGGCTCGACATGGGCGGTACCTCGACGGACGTGTCGCTCGCCTATGAAGGCCAGTCACGCGTGACCAAGGACTGGTTCGTCGAGTTCGGCTATCCCATCCGCTTCCCCTCGATCGAGGTCCTGACCATTGGCGCCGGCGGCGGTTCGCTGGCCTGGATCGATGAGGCGGGATCGCTGCGCAACGGGCCGCAATCGGCTGGCGCCCATCCGGGTCCGGCCTGCTACAGCCAGGGCAACCACCAGCCGACCAACACCGATGCCAATGTCGTGCTTGGCCGCCTTGGCACCAGCCTGGCCGGCGGCAAGATCACGCTCGATCCGAAGCTTGCCGCCGACGCCGTCGCTGAAGGTGTGGCGAAGCCGTTCAATCTTGACCTGCATGAAGCGGCCGATGCCATCATCCGCGTTGCCAACGCCAACATGTCGGACGCGGTGCGGGTGATCTCCATCAGCCGTGGCTACGATCCGCGCGATTTCGCGCTGGTTGCCTTCGGTGGCGCGGGCGCGCTGCATGGCGCCGAGATCGCTCGGGAACTCGCCATTCCGGCCGTCATCGTGCCCCCCAATCCCGGCGTCACCTCGGCGCTTGGCTGCCTGCTGGTGGACATGCAGCACGACTTTTCGGAAAGCTACATCGTTGGTGCGGCCGACGCCGATCCCGGCGCCATCGAAGCCGCCTTCGAACGGCTGGAGAAGGAAGCGCTGGAACGCCTTGCCCATGAGGGTGTGGCGCGTCCCGACGTCCTGCTGCAGCGCACGATCGACATGATGTATCAGGGCCAGTGGCGCTCGCTTGCCGTGTCGGCGCCGGCCCCCATCGGAGCGGTGACCGATCTGGTCGAGGCGTTCCATCGCGAGCACGAGCGCGAATACAATTTCCGTCGTGATGAAGCCCCGGTTGGGCTGTTCCGGCTGAATCTGAAGGCGGTCGGCGTCGTGCCCAAGGCCGAACTGTCGGTGCATGAGCCGACCGGCCGAACGCCGGCCCCGTCGAGCCGCAGACCGGTGTGGTTTGGTGCCGCCACCGCTGGCCTCGATACGCCGGTCTACGAACGCTCGGATCTGCCGGCCGGCTTCGTGTTCGCCGGGCCCGCCGTGGTGGAGCAGGTCGATTCGACCGTGCTGGTCCCGCCCGGCTGCACCGCCGAGGTGGACAAATACCTCAACATCATCATCC
>JBARER010000068.1:0-13860 GCA_049796395.1 Xanthobacteraceae bacterium | reverse complement strand
CTTTTGGTTCGCCGGCCGTTGCGGCGGCGACGGCGGCCACCGTCGGTGGACCAGCCGGCTCGGGGTTCATGATGCTGACCGGCGGGATCGACGCCGCGCTCGGAAAGTCGATATCGACGAATTTGTGCGGGTTCGGTTGAGGGCCGGCGGCCGCGCTGGCGTCGGCAACCGGAGTTTCTGGCGGCTGAGCCCACACCGTGAGATAGCGGTCGAGATAGCGTTGCAGCGTCAGGCCGCTCAAATTCGCGCGCACTTTGCCTGGATTGTCGAGAAGGGTTAGCGCCGCGCAACGATCGCTGGTGCAGCGATCGGCAATCGCGAGTGTGTGGGCGACGAAACCGAACCGGTCGGCCTCCAGCGAGTGACGCAACGGCAACAGCACGGTGTTGATGTCGCCGCCACCGCGTTTGACATAGGTGGTGATGTCGGCAAGCAGCGAAAACCGTGCCGCGACATAGGACGTGGCGCTGGCGACGCTCGACGGCGAGGCAAACAAGGCTTTTTCGCAAGCCGCCTCGACATCGTCACCGGCAAGTCCGTTGAGGCAGGCAAGCGGGGAACCTGGGGCCAAGCTCTCAGCATTGAGTTCCGCCGCGCGCGCCTCCAGCGCGCGGCGTTCGGCATTGCGGTCGCGCACCGAGGCGCCATCGAGAAAGGCCCAGGCCAAGGTTGCGCCTAGCACGGCGCCGAGCACGACGACGCCGACGCGGGCCACGGTTCTGGTCCGGGTCCAGTCGAACGCCAGCGCGCAAACAAAGACCAGCAGCGCGGCCGATCCGGCGGAGACCCATAGCCGCAGCGCCGAGCTTCCGATGTCGGGATCAACGCCGAACATCTGGTGGTCCGAATTCTAACATTCGCATCCCAATTCCGCAGGCGATGATGCGAATGTTAGAACCAAAGGACAACTAGCAAGTGTAAGTCCCAGTGGAGCTTTGGATTTGACATTCGCTTCACGAGATCACGGCTAGATGGGTAGCGAATGTCAAATCCGCTCCACTAGCACCCCAAAACGGCATTACCGTGCCGATCGACGCGGCGGAAGTATGGCGCGGCGGCACGATCGGCACTACCGCCCAAATGCATCGTCAGGGATCGAGCTCGAGCTGGCTTTCCTTGGCGACACGCTCGAAGGCTTCGCCAGAATGCTTGATCCGGTACTGATAATCCTCGCCGTCCGACGGCAGCAGACGAACGACCTGATAGCTGCCAGTGGCGCCCGGCCGACTGATCGGGCTCGACGTGTAAAACACTGTCTGTCCAACGCGATATTTGTGTGTCTTCAACGCCGGAGCGATTGCAGTCACTTGTGCGACGGTGATCGTTGCCGCCTCGGGAACGGCAATTCGCATGGCCGAATGCATATCCAAATCAAGCGCCGACCGCCGCGTCGCCGCCGGTTTGCGCGCTGCCGTGGCCGCGCGCACAGGAGCCTTACGAGCCGCTGTGGCCCGGCTCGTTTTCGCACTCGATTTTACGCTCGCCTTGGCGGGACGTTTCTTTTTCACTGAATTTTTGTTCATGGAACAATCTATAGCATCCAAGTAGGCGCCTAAGCAAAAAATATAGCACCAAAAATCGGCCGTTGAACACCACTCAGTCACTTATAATTAAGACACGAAAACACATTTATTATCAACGCGATACGATATTTTTCTTGGTCGACATCGGAGCCCGAGCGCGGTCAGCCTTGCCGGCGCCAGCGACCCTGCTCGTCGGCCTGCCAATAGGTGACCTCGATCCCCTCGGCTTTGGCCTTCGTCCAGCGCTCACGCGCGGCATCGACGGCGTCCGGATCCTCGCCGTTGAAGAGCACGACGATACGGTCATAGCCGCCGCTATCTGCGGGCATGGTTGCGCCATCGACCAGGAACCGAACCGCCGCGCCGTTCGGATTATCGTCGCTGACCGTAAGCACTATCGGCTGCGCGGCCGCTTCGGCGTCGCGCCAGGTGCCGTGCGGCAGAAAGGCGTCGTCCCGCCACGTCCATAAATGCGCGTCGAGCGCCTCGACGCGCTCATCCGAAGAAGCCTGGACGACGACGCGCCAGCCCCGCTCGAGCGATTTCTGAAGTAACGGCGGCAACACCTGTTCCGGCGTTTGGCCTTTGAGATGATAGAAGAGCATTTCCGTCATGCGGCGGCCCTCACCGCTCGTAGTGGTCTTCCACGAGTTGATCGAGCAGGCGCACGCCCCAGCCGGAAGCCCAGCTCCTGTTGATATCGCTCTGCGGCGAATCCATCCCGGTGCCGGCGATATCGAGATGCGCCCACGGCGTCTTGCCGACAAACCGCTGCAGCAATTGCGCCGCGGTAATCGCGCCGCCCCAGCGGCCGCCGGTATTTTTCATGTCGGCGAACTTCGAGTCGATCATCTTGTCGTATTCCGGGCCGAGCGGCATGCGCCAGACGCGCTCGCCGGTGGCCTCACCGGCCTTGCTCAGCCGCTCGGCGAGCTTGTCGTCATTGCAGAACATGCCAGCATATTCATGCCCCAACGCGACGATGATGGCGCCGGTGAGCGTCGCCAGATTGATCATGAATTTCGGTTTGAACCGCTTATTGACGTAGTGCAGCACGTCGGCGAGCACCAGACGGCCTTCGGCGTCGGTATTGATGATCTCGATGGTCTGCCCGGACATGGTCTTGACGATGTCGCCTGGCCGTTGCGCTTTGCCGTCCGGCATGTTCTCGACCAGACCGATGGCGCCAACTGCATTGACCTTGGCCTTGCGCGCCGCGAGCGCTCGCATCAAGCCGACGACGCAAGCGGCGCCGGCCATATCGCCTTTCATATCTTCCATGCCTTGCGCCGGCTTGATGGAAATGCCGCCGGAATCGAAGCACACGCCTTTGCCGATGAAGGCGACCGGATCGGAGCCGCGCTTGGCGCCGTTCCAGCGCATGACGACGAGCTTCGAGTCATGCGCGGAGCCCTGCCCGACGCCGAGCAACGCGCCCATGCCGAGCTTTTTCATCGCCGCGACGTCGAGAACCTCGACATTGACCCCAAGCTTGGTCAGCGCCGCGGCGCGGCGCGCAAATTCGGCCGGATAAAGTACGTTGGCCGGCTCGTTGACGAGATCGCGGGCGAGCAGGACGCCACCGGCGATCGCTTCTTCCGCCGACCAGGCATTTCCCGCCGAGGCCGGATTGGCGCAGGCGAAATTCACCTCGACCTTGTTCGGCCGCTCGTCGCCTTCTTTGCGTTTCGTCTTGTAGAGGTCGAAAGTGTAGGCGCGCAGCCTCGCTCCCAGCGCGAGGGCCGCGACTTGGTCGCCCTTAAGCGCGCCGGAGCCGAATTCAGCGAAGATTGTCGCACTTGTCGCCGCCACCGGCACTCTGCCCATGGCGATGCCGCCAAGCTTGACGATATCGCGAGGCTTGAGCTCGCTCTCCTTGCCGATACCGACCACGACCAATCTCGGCAGGTTCAGGCCGCTGGGTACGATGATATCGAGAATCGAGCCGCTTTTACCGGTAAAGCGGTCGGCGGCAGCAGCGCGGCGAAAAAGATCGCCGACCGGAGCCAGTGCACGCTGGGTCGCGGGGCCGAGTTTGAGGTTATCCTCGCAGAACACAACGAGAACACCACGCGGATGAGCAAAGCCGGTAAGGCTGAATTTGAGAGCGGCGGCCATGAGGTATTTCCCTTTGGCTTGACGCGAGACGGCCGGAAGACGGGCGAACTGGTACGGTAACCAAGTTATGAACCGGACCGTGGCGTGTGCAAAGCGCTGAGGCATCAAAATCGGGCCGCGGCGCATCTGCCTTTATCAAACGGCCGTATTAACGCTTTAGTGTGCATGTTCAATAGCTTTGCCTTGGCGAAGCCACTTTGTGAAAGCATGAAAATAGCGGCTATGGGGAGTCGGTTCTAAGGGATGCGGCGTCGGCGGGCCGATGCGGCAGTCCCACAGGCCGTCATGGGGATATTCGGTCCGATGGGTTCGATCGGCGGTTACATATTTCGTGCCACGATGGGCGCGTTTCTGATCATCCTCGTCAGCCTAACCGTCATGACCTGGTTCACCCAGGCGATGCGCGATTTCGACCTGATCACGAGCCAGCGCCAGACTCTCCTGGTTTTCGTCGGGATCACCGGCATGATCATTCCGCTCCTGGTCATGATCCTGGCGCCGATCGCGCTCGTCATGGCCGCCGCCCATGTCCTCAACAAATTATCGTCCGATTCCGAAATCATCGTGATGAACGCTGCCGGCGTATCGCCATGGCGGTTGCTCCGGCCGTTTCTTGCAGCGGCGACGGTCGTCTCAGTTCTGGTCGCCGTCATCGCCGCCTATGTGTCGCCGCGGGCGCTGCGCGAATTGCGCGATTGGGGCGCGCAGGTCCGTGCCGACATTCTGACCAATATCGTGCAGCCAGGCCGCTTCACCACGATCGGCGGCAATCTGACCTTCCACATCGCCGATCGGCGGCCCAATGGTCTTTTGGTCGGCATCTTCGTTGACGACCGACGCGATCCCAATGTGCATTCCACCTATCTCGCCGAGCAGGGTGAGATCGTGAAGAACGATAAGGCGTCGTTTCTGGTCCTGCAGGGTGGCAGCATTCAGCGGCTCGAAGCCGGACAGCGCGACCCGCGTATCGTCACTTTCGATCGTTACCCGTTCGACCTCTCACAATTCGCCAGCGGTCCGCAGAACGTCGTCTATACGGTGCGCGAAAAGTACCTCTGGGAACTGTTGTGGCCGCGCGCCGACGATACTTTGTACGCCTCGCAGCCCGATCAATACCGGTCCGAGTTGCACGACCGGCTGGCGGCGCCGCTATATCCCTTTGCTTTCGTGATTCTGGCGTTCGCCTTCCTCGGTCCGCCACAAACCACCCGGCAGAGCCGGACACTGGCGCTGCTCGGAATGATCGGAGCGGTTTCGCTCTTGCGGCTCGTCGGTTTCGTCAGCGTCATTGTCGGCGTACGCGTGCCCGCCGTGCTCGGCGTCCAATACGTCGCGCTGTTCGGCACGATCGCCGCCGGCTTGTGGCAGATATCGCGCGGCCAAGCCCTGGAGCCGGCCGCCGCCGTATCCAGGCTTGCGACCACGATCGGCGAACGCATTGCGCGGGCGACGAGCTGATGAGACAGCCCGTGATCACCGGTACGCTCTCGCGCTATTTCGGCATGCGGTTTCTCACGTCGGTCGTCGGCTCTTTCATCGGCGTCGTCGTGCTGGCGGCGATGATCGACTATGTCGAGTTGATGCGCCGCGGCGCCGACTGGCCGAATGCCACGGCCTTGGTGTTGGCCAAGATTTCGCTCTACCGCGTGCCCCAGCTCACCGAGCGGATCATGCCGTTTTCGGTACTGGTCGGCGCGATGTCCTGCTACCTGGGCCTGTCGCGTCGGCTGGAACTTGTGGTGGCGCGGTCGGCGGGTGTTTCGGCCTGGCAATTCGTGGCGCCGGCCATGATCGGGGCTTTCATCTTCGGCACCATCGCTACCACCGTCTACAATCCGGTTGCGGCGACGCTGCACGAGCGATCCAAGCGGCTCGAAGCCGACATGTTGGGTGAGAACATGTCGGCATTGCAGGAAAACACCAGCGGTTTCTGGGTCCGTCAGAAAAGCGCCGACGGCGCAGCCATCATCAATGCCAACACCAGCCGCGAGCAAGGCGCGCAGCTCGGCGGCGTGACCATCTACACGTTCGACGTCAACGGCGGTTTCAAGCAGCGTATCGAAGCGCAAAGCGCGACACTGGAACCCGGCTATTGGCAGCTCCAGGATGCACGCATTTACGCCAGCGGCGCGGCGCCGGACATCCAGGCGAGCTATCGCGTGCCGAGCAATCTGACGCTCGAGCAGGTACGTGAAAGCTTTGCAACGCCGGAGACCGTTCCGTTCTGGGAGCTACCGACTTACATCGCGCTGGCGGATCGCGCCGGGCTCGGCGCCGCCGGTTATCGCCTGCAATATCAGGAGCTCTTGGCGCGGCCGTTTTTGCTCGCCGCCATGGTCTTGCTGGCAGCTTCGGTCAGTCTGCGTTTCTTCCGTTTTGGCGGTGTGCAGAAGATGGTCTTGAGCGGCATCACCGCCGGGTTTCTCTTGTTCGTCTTGCAGAAAATAACCGACGATATGAGCCGAGCGGAGCTCATGCCGCCGGTTGCCGCAGCCTGGATCCCGGTTGCTGTCGGCGGACTGACTGGATTCGTCGTGTTGTTGTTCCAGGAGGACGGCTAGTGGCGAGTTCGCGTAGCCCCTTCTGTCTGCGTATGCGTAGTGGCGTCGGCGTTGGTGTAACGGCGATCCTGACGCTGCTCGCGCTTGTTTTCGCCTCGGCGCTCCTGCCGCAGCCGTCACGGGCGCAGTCGGTCGGCAATCTCATGCATTTTCCACATCAGCCGCCGCATCCCAAGAAGCCGGCGCCGCCGTCGAATGGACCGATGCTCGTGCAGGCAACGGAAATCAGATACGACTACACCAACAATACTGTCGCCGCGGTCGGCAATGTGCAAATCTATTACAACGGCGCGACCATCGAAGCCGACCAGGTCATCTACGACCAGAAGACCAAGCACCTGCGCGCGCAAGGCAATGTCAGGCTGACCGAACCCGACGGCAAGATCACCTACGCCCAATCGCTCGACCTCAGCGACGATTTCCGCGACGGCTTCGTCGATTCGCTGCGGCTCGAAACGCCCGACGATACCCGTTTTGCCGCGTCTCGCGCCGATCGCGCAAAAGGCAACTACACGGTGCTGCAAAACGGCGTGTATACGGCCTGCGAGCCTTGCCGGGACGATCCGAAGAAACCGCCGCTGTGGCAGGTCCAGGCGGCGCGGATCATCCACGACGAAGGCGAGAAGATGCTCTATTTCGAGGACGCCCGCGTCGAGTTTTTCGGTGTCCCGCTCGCCTACGTGCCGTTCATGTCAGCGCCCGACCCGACGGTGAAACGCAAGAGCGGATTTCTGTTTCCGGATCTCAGCGAGAGCTCACAATTCGGCTACGCGATCGAACCGAAATATTTCTGGGCTCTGGCGCCGAATTACGACCTCACGGTTGGAACCCAGCTATCGACGAAGCAGGGCGCCCTGCTCGAAGGCGAATGGCGGCACCGCCTGCTTGACGGCGCATATTCGATCCGAGCCGCGGGCATTTTCCAGGCAGATCCGGGCTACTTCGCCGATCGCGACGGGCCCAACAGTCCGACGGCAAACACGTTCCGCGGTTCGATTCAGACCGCGGGACAGTTTGCCATCAACAATAACTGGGTATGGGGCTGGACCGGTCTGTTGGTGACCGACACTCAATTTCTGTTCGACTACCAGCTCCGGCAATTCACCGGCGCATTCGATCCGTTTCAAACCGGCGTCGCGGCGCAAGGTGTTTCGCAGTTGTACCTAAGCGGGGCCGGTGTACGCAGTTATTTCGACGTGCGCTCGATCTACTATTACGGCTTTTCGCAGTACGACGTTCAAAACCAGATACCGATCATCCATCCGGTGCTCGACTATTCGAACGTGCTGGCGCAACCGATCCTCGGCGGCGAGTTCAGTTACAAATTCAACGCCACGAGCCTGAGCCGGCAACAGGCGGAATTCGACGCCATCACGCAGAGTGCCCAGGCCACCGGCATCTGCAACGGTGGCGCCGATACCGCGGTGGCCGGTAGCTGCCTGCTGCGCGGTATACCGGGAGATTACACGCGGTTCTCCGGTCAGGCCGACTGGCGGCGCACCGTGATCACCGACAACGGCCAGATGATCACGCCGTTCGTCGAGTTGCGCGGCGATGTGGCGCAGCTCGACGTCGCCAACGAACCCAGCGTCTCGAATTTCATCGCCCCCGGCCAAAGCGAACTCGCACGCGCCATGCCAGCCGCGGGCGTCGAATACCGTTATCCCTTCGTCGACGTGGAGCCGTGGGGCACACAGACGATCCAGCCGATCGCCCAGCTCATCCTGCGTCCGAACGAGACGGACATCGGAGCCTTCCCCAACGAAGATTCGCAAAGCCTGGTATTCGACACCTCGAACCTGTTCTCGATTGACAAGTATTCCGGTTGGGACCGCGTCGAAGGCGGCAGCCGGGTCAATGCCGGTGTGCAATATACGGCGCAGGTCAACCGCGCCGGATCGCTCAATATCGTGTTCGGCCAATCCTATGCCCTGTTCGGCCAGAATTCGTTTGCTGTCCCCGACATCACCAACACCGGCTTGGAGAGCGGCCTCGACAAGCCGATTTCGGATTACGTCGGCAGTGTGACGTACCAGCCCAACCAGGTGTACTCATTCACCGCGCGTGGACGGTTCGACCAAGCCACATTCACGCCAGAACGGCTGGAATTCGAAAGTCGCGCCAATTTCGACCGCTGGACGCTGCAAGCGCTGTACGGCGACTATGCGCCGCAGCCTCTGCTCGGACTGCTGACCCGCCGCGAAGGCATCCTAGCCGGCGCCTCCTTCAAGTTGAACGAGAACTGGGTCGTTCTTGGGTCGGCCCGCTACGACATCGCCAATGACCAGATCGACCAATCCCGCCTTGGCCTCGGTTATGTCGATGATTGCTTCATGTTGTCGGTGAACTGGCTCACCGGTTACACCTATACGACGACATCGGCGCCAGTCAAAGACAGCACCGTCATGCTGCAATTCAGCCTGCGCACCCTGGGCCCCGACGTGCTGGCCCCGGTAGGCTCTTCGTTCTAAATTTTGCCGTGACTTTGTGTTTGCTATTGTTGAAGTTCCAGGAGCGGATCGTGCGGCCCAGACAAGCCCCGCGGCCCCGCAGGGAGAGCCCAAAGCAGTGACCTCGCAGATCGCAGACGGCGCGTGGCGCCGCGCTTTCATCGCCGCGATACTGGCCGCCACCGCCGTGTTTGCCGCCGCGCTTACCGTGGTGTCGCCGGCTCGCAGCCAGGAGGAGGTGGTGGTGCTGGTCGATGGCGAGCCGATCACCTCGCTCGACGTGCAGCAGCGGGCAAAGTTCCTCGAGATGAGCACCCATAAGACGCCAACACAGCAGCAGGCGGTCGACAGCCTGATCGACCAACTCCTGGAACTGCATGAGGCCGCCCGCTACGAGATCAAGCCTACCGACACCGACGTAAATAGTGCCTTCGACGGGGTCGCGAGCAATATGGGAGTGAACGCACAAAAGCTCTCGCAGATGCTGACGACCGGCGGCGCCAGCCCGGCCACCCTCAAACTGCAGCTGAAGGCGCAGATGGCTTGGACCAACCTGGTGCGCGGGCGATACAAGGCCAGTTTGGAGATTCCGGATACCGATATCGAAGCCGAATTGAAACTGCACGGGCAAAAAGCCGATGTCGGCTACGAATACATTTTGCGTCCGATCCTCATGGTGGTGCCGCCCGGGTCGCCGGATAGCGTTTTTGCGTCCCGCAAGCACGACGCCGAGCTGCTGCGCGGACGATTCTCCGACTGCACGTCCGGTGTTGCTTTCGCTCAGGGGCTTCCCGAAGTGGCGGTACGCGACGTCGTCTACAAATCGTCTTCGGATTTGCCGCAGCAGGTGCGGGACATCCTCGACAATACGGAACTCGGCCACCTCACGCCGCCGGAGCAGACCAGCGAAGGCATCCAGATGTTCGCGGTGTGCTCCAAAAAGGAATCGAAGACCGACACGCCAGCAGCCAAGAAATTGCGCGACCAAATGTTCGAGAAAAAATTCGGCGCCAAAGCCAAAAGCTATTTGGCCGATTTGCGGCGCGAGGCGATGATCGAATACAAATAGCGATTAAGCGAAGCATGATCTGGTAGAAAACCCGCCGTCGGCTTCGGGTCTGCCAGGCGGCGAACGTTTTCGGATCGTGTGCGGATGCAAAGATCGTGCGGCCCAAGATCGTGAAACTGAAGATCGTGAAACCCAAGATCGCCCAACCACTGGCATTAACGCTCGGCGAGCCGGCTGGGATCGGCGCCGACCTTACACTGGCGGTTTGGAGCCGGCGCGCCGAACTCGGCCTGCCGCCGTTTTATATCGTCGCCGATCCGGCTTTCCTGCGCCGGCGGGCCGAGCTGCTCAAGCTCGACGTTCCGGTGGCCGCCGTATCGCCGACATCGGCAGCATCGGAGTTTAATGAGGCGCTCCCGGTGCTGCCGCTCGAGATGTCTGTTACCGCACAGCCGGGACGGCCTGATGATACGAGCGCGCCGGCGGCCGTGGCTTCGATCCGCCGCGCCGTCGCCGATGTCATGACAGGCAAGGCGGCGGCGGTCGTGACCAATCCTGTCGCCAAAAATGTTCTTTACAATTGGGGCTTTGCCGAGCCCGGTCACACCGAGTTTCTTGCCGCTCTGGTGCGGGAAGCAACCGGCAAGTCGTTGCGGCCGGTGATGATGCTGTGGTCGCCGGAACTGACGGTCGTCCCGGTGACGATACATCTGCCGCTGCGCGAGGTCTTTTCCCAGCTTTCGAGCGAACTTATCGTCGAGACCGCACGCATCGTCGCGCACGATCTGGTCGCGCGATTCAAGCTCAAGGCGCCGCGGCTGGCGATCGCCGGCCTTAATCCGCATGCCGGCGAAGAAGGCGCCCTGGGTGACGAGGACAGGAGCATCGTTGCGCCGGCGGTTAAGCGCCTGATCGCCGAGGGCATCGATGCCAGAGGGCCGCTGCCCGCCGATTCGATGTTTCATGCCCAAGCGCGCGCGAGCTACGACGCGGCGCTGTGCATGTATCACGATCAGGCGCTGATCCCGATCAAAACGCTGGCCTTCGATCACGCTGTCAATGTCACGCTCGGCCTACCCTTCGTTCGCACCTCGCCGGACCACGGCACGGCATTCGACATCGCCGGCAGCGGCACCGCTGATCCGGCGAGCCTGATTGCCGCATTGCGCTTGGCAGCGCGGCTCACCGAAGGCTGCGCGAGGGCGGACGATCGCCCGGTCCCGCTTGCCGCCTCGTGAGCGACACGCTCGACAGCTTGCCACCGCTGCGCGAAGTAATCCGCCGGCACGGGCTCGCCGCCAAAAAGTCGCTCGGGCAGAATTTTCTATTCGATCTCAATCTGGCGTCGCGTATCGCGCGCGCGGCAGGACCGCTCGCGGGTATCGGTGTCGTCGAAATCGGCCCCGGTCCGGGCGGCTTGACCCGCGCGCTGTTGGCGCTTGGCGCGGCCAAGGTGATCGCGGTCGAGCGTGACGAGCGGGCGATTGCGGCTTTGCAGGAGATTGCGGCGCATTATCCCGGCCGGCTGGACATCGTCGCGGCCGACGCTTTGACGTTCGATCCGAAGCCGCATCTGTCCTCCGCTCCGGTGCGGATCGTCGCCAACCTGCCCTACAATATCGCTACCGCGCTGCTCGTCGGCTGGCTCTGTATCGAACCCTGGCCGCCGTGGTACGAGGCCGCGGTGCTGATGTTCCAGCGCGAGGTCGCCCTACGCATCGTCGCCGCGCCCGGATCGAAGACCTACGGGCGGCTCTCCGTTCTCGTGCAATGGCGCTGCGAAGCGCGGATCATGTTCGACGTGAACGCGGCGGCCTTCGTGCCGCCGCCGAAGGTGACGTCCTCGCTCGTCCGAATTATGCCGCGTATGATGCCGCTGCCCTGCGAGCGCAGGCTGCTCGAGCGCGTGACTCAGGCCGCCTTCGGCCAACGCCGCAAAATGCTCCGCCAGAGCCTGCGGCCGCTCTCGGTCGATGCGCCCGGCTTGATCGCGCAAGCCGGTCTCGACCCGACGGCGCGGGCCGAAGATATTTCCGTGGCCGGCTTTGTGGCGCTGGCGCAGGCCCTCGCCGCCACCCCTCCTGATCGGGCATGATGGGCCTCGTTTTTGGAGACACCGGCCGCATGACCCAATTTCACCGCCAATCGCTTGTCGCCTACGGTCAACCGCTGTGCGAAACCGTCGCCGAGCTTCCGACGCCGCGCGGCACCGAAGTTCTGGTGCGCGTCGAATGCTGCGGGGTCTGCCACTCCGACCTTCATATCCAGGACGGCTATTTCGCCCTGGGCGGCGACAAGCGGCTCGACATCACCAAAGACCGAACCTTGCCCTTTACGCTCGGCCATGAAATCGCCGGCGTCATTGAGGCGGCGGGACCCGCTGCCGAAGGCGCGGCGAGCGGACATCGCATCGCGGTCTATCCCTGGATCGGTTGCGGCACCTGCACCGTCTGTCGCGCCGGCGAGGAGAATCTGTGCGGCTCGCACCGGCATCTCGGCATCGCGGTGGACGGCGGCTATGCCACGCATGTCCTGGTGCCGCATCCGCGTTATCTGGTCGATTATGCGCCGCTGTCGCCCGACTTCGCCGGACCGCTGATGTGCTCCGGCTTGACGGCTTTTTCGGCGCTGCGGCATCTCGGCGACCGGGCCGAGCGCGGACCGGTTCTACTCGTCGGCATGGGCGGCGTCGGCATGATGGGCTTGGCGATTGCGCGAACGCTGTTTCGCGAGCCACCACTGGTCGCCGATATCGACGCCACCAAACGCGACGCGGCGCTCGCCGCCGGCGCGGCCCAAGCGTTCGATCCGTCCGATCCGCAGTCGCGCCGCGAAATCTTGAAAGCGACGGGCGGCGTGATGGCGGCCTGCGACTTCGTCGGATCGGACAAATCCCTGCAATTTGCCACCGGCGTGCTCGGCCGCGGCGGCAAAGTGGTGGTCACCGGTCTCCTTGGCGGCGCCTTCTCGATCCCGGCCGCCATGATCGCCATCAAGGCCATGACCATCGAAGGCACGCTGACCGGAACGCTGACCGAGGCGCACGAACTCATCGATCTCGCGAAGAGCGGGAAACTGCACACCATCCCGACGCATGAGCGCCCGCTCGATGAGGCGCAAGCGGCGCTCGACGATCTGCGCGCCGGCCGCGTCGTCGGCCGGACGGTGCTGTCGCCCGCAGTTTAGCTAAAGTTTGGCCTGCAAGCCGCGTACGAAAGCGGACAGTCCGATCTGCCGTTCGCGCTGGAGCCGTTCCGCCGCCAGGATCGCGCGCACCTCACCAAAGGCTTCGCCCTTGTCGCGATTGACGATGACGTAGTCGTATTCCGGCCAATGGCTCATCTCGCCGGCGGCCTTCGCCATGCGCGATCCGATGACGGACTTGCTGTCCTGGGCGCGGCGCTTGAGCCGGCGCGCCAGTTCGCTGACGGTCGGCGGTAGAATGAAGACGCTCACAAGATCGTCACGTGCTTTTTCGCGAAGCTGCTGCGTGCCCTGCCAATCGATATCGAACAAAACGTCGAGGCCATCGCGCAACGCCTCGGTGACCGGCCGGCGCGGCGTGCCGTAGCAATGGCCGAACACTTCAGCCCACTCCAACAGCTCGCCCTTTTTGACCATGGCATCGAAGCGACGGCGATCGATGAAGTGGTAGTCGCGGCCGTCGGTTTCGCCGGGACGTTTCGGACGCGTCGTCACCGATACCGACAGCCGGATCCGCCGATCGGCGCGCAACAGCAGCCGGGACAGCGTGGTCTTGCCGGCGCCTGACGGCGAAGACAGGACGAACATCAAGCCGCGGCGAGCAACGGCCTTTCGAGTTGCCGTGCGCTGTGGCTTGCGATCTGTCTTCTGGCTTTTCTTCCGCCTTTGTTCCGCGCGCGCCATCTGTTTTCCGCCAAGCCCGCCTATTCCACGTTCTGTACCTGCTCGCGGAACTGCTCCACCGCGGCCTTGAGTTCAAGTCCGATATTGGTGAGTTCGACATCGTTGGCCTTGGCGCACAGCGTATTGGCTTCGCGGTTGAGCTCCTGCGCGAGGAAGTCGAGCCGCCGCCCGATCGGACCGCCTTGCGCGATCAAATGCTGCGCTTGGGCGATGTGCGCCGCCAGACGGTCGAGCTCCTCGCGCACATCGGCCTTGCTGGCCATCATGATCGCTTCCTGATGCAGGCGGTCCGGATCGAAGCGGTCGGATTG
>JBARER010000067.1:0-12468 GCA_049796395.1 Xanthobacteraceae bacterium | reverse complement strand
GCGCGTTCGGGCCGAGTGGCGGTAGCGTATTTGCCGCCGGCGGCTCGGCCTGCGGCGGCAAGGTTTGGTACGGCCGTGCTTGCTGATAAGGCGCCGGCGAATAGTTTGGCGCATAAACCGGCGCGCTGGCGCCGCCATAATAGGGGTGCGGCGGGCCGCCGGGGATATTGTCGAGATCGTCGTCGTCCGCCGGCGATAGCCCCTGTGGGCCGAGCGACAAGGGTGCACCGGCCTGCGCAGACTCTGGCGTGGGGTAGGGCGGCGGATAAGACCGGGTCGGGTAGGATTGCGGCGGCGCATAAGTCTGCTGCGCCGGATAGCTCTGCCCATAAGGATAGGATGGCGGCGCGCTGGATTGCACCGGCGGCAGCGCGCTCGATGAAACCGCGGCCGGCGCTCCCGGCCATTGTCGTGGCATTGCGTTGGCGTTGGCGCCGTTGGGGATCGCTCCCGGCGGCACCGGCTCGTCGTCGTAAGACAATGGCGTCGCCGCCGCCGTGCTTTCGCCGAGTGCCGAAACGCGCAGCGGAAAATCGATACCGCAGGCGCCGGGACCCTGGATCGCCGAGATTCGCACGCGTCCGGCGGTGTCGTTCACCGCTCCGGAATTCAGGCAAGCGACTTCGGCCTCGTGCCGCCACGGCTCGCGCTCGGCGAGCAGATAATGGCTGGTGCAGCCGGCAAGTACGGCCAGCCCAACGAGGCCGGAGGAGGCGACGAGATACCAACGAACTCCGCGCGTCATGCCCAGACAATGCGAGGAATTCCGTTAAGGACTGCTCAATGATGCGGGCTGCCGGCGGAGGAACCGTGGGCGCTGCAGTGTTCGTTAACCATGTGCTCTTGATCCGGGCGCGGCTTTCGGGCCACATCGCCGGAAAGAGCAGGGGACTGTGATGCTTTCGGCGCTCGATCTCGCCCGCCGCGTCGAGGCCGGCGCACTGAAACCTCGCGACCTGGTCGAAATTTGCGCGAAAGTCATCGCGGCGCGGGAAAAAGACGTCGGCGCCTTCGTCGCGCTCGATCTCGATGCGGCGCGCCAGGCCGCCGCCGCGCCGGGGCTTGCGGCGCTGCCGCTCTCCGGCCTGCCGGTGGCGTTTAAGGATATTTTCGACACCGCCGATCTGCCGACGCAATACGGCTCGCCGATCTATGCCGGCTACCGGCCGCGCGCCGATGCCACCGCGGTGGTGATGACGCGGCGGGCCGGCGGCGTGATCATCGGCAAGACGGTGACCACGCAATTCGCCTCGCTGGTGCCGTCGCCGACGAAGAACCCGCATAACCTCGCGCATACGCCCGGCGGTTCGTCGGCGGGGTCCGCCGCCGCGGTCGCCGCCGGCTTTGTGCCGATCGCGTTCGGCACGCAAACGGCGGGCTCGGTAATCCGCCCGGCCTCATTCTGCGGCGTCGCCGCGCTGAAACCCTCCTATCGCCTGATCCCGTCGGTCGGCGTGAAAACCGTGTCCTGGCACCTCGACACGATCGGCCTGTTCGGCGCCGGCGTCGCCGATGTCGCTTATGCGGCGGCTGCGGTGCTGATGCGCGATTTGCGCGTCGATCGCGCCGTGCCGGCGGCGCCGCGCATTGCGCTCGCCCGCACCCATCTGTGGCCGCAGGCCAGCGCGGCGATGGCGAAAGCGGTCGAAACCGCCGCGCGCATTGCCGCGGCGGCCGGTGCGCACGTCAGCGAGCTCGCGCTGCCGCCGATCATGGAACAGGCTTATGCCGCGCAGCATGTCATTCAGGATTACGAGACGCTGCGCGCGCTCGCCTTCGAGTACGATCGTCACCGCGACCAGATCGACCCGCTGCTGCGCGATCAGCTCGCGGCGGCGGAAAAGATCTCCGCCGACGACTACGACGCCGCGCGCCGCACTTCGAGCCGCGCCCGGCAAATGCTGGCGGACGCGATGGCGGACCACGACGTGATCTTGACGCCGTCGGCGCCCGGCGCCGCGCCGGCGGGCTTGGGCGCGACCGGAAATCCGATGTTCAATCGGTTATGGACGCTGATGGGCGCGCCTTGCGTCAACGTGCCGGGCTTGAGCGAGAACGGGTTGCCGCTCGGCGTGCAGATCGTCGGCCGCTTCGGCCGCGACAAAGCCGCTCTCGAAGCGGCGCTATTTTTGGAGCAGGCGATCAAAAGGAAGATGGGAGCGTGACGGCGGACGGTTCGCAACACATGTAGCGAAAAATTCGTCACCACCGGGCTTGACCCGGTGGTCTATGCGGACCTGCCGCCCGTATGGATTGCCGGATTAAGTCCGGCAATGACGATAATTCACCGCTGCACGACGACCGTCGCGCCGACCTTGGCGCGATTATACAGATCGAGGATGTCGTCGTTGGACATGCGGATGCAGCCCGACGATACGCCGCCGCCAAGCTTCCACGGCTCGTTGGTGCCGTGGATGCGGTAGAGCGTAGCGCCCAGATAAAGCGCGCGCGCGCCGAGCGGATTATCCGGCCCGCCGGCCATGTGAACGGGCAGGGTTGGAAAGCGCTGGCGTTCGCCCGGCGTCGGCGTCCAGTCCGGCCATTCGCGCTTGGCGGAAATCGTGCTGACGCCCGACCAGGCATAGCCCTCCATGCCGACGGCGATGGTGTAGCGAACCGCCTTGCCGCCGCCGAGCACATAATAGAGCCGCCGCTGACCGGTGCTGACGACGATGGTGCCGGGGGCGCGCGTCGTCGGGTAATCCACCACCGCATGCGGGATGATGCCGTAATAGATGCCAAACGGCGTCGTCAGCGACCACACTTGGCCGGAATCGGCCCGTGCACTGTTTGCACCGAAGATGCCGAGCAACGTGCCGGCGATAAATAGGAAGACGAGACCAATCGTTCTTCGCACGTTTTGTCTCCGCGCACATTGGGTAAAAGCTTGAGAACAAGCCGCGATCATAGCAGGCGTCTGGCTCCGCCGCTGTGACCGCCGCGCCACAGTGCGAACAGGAATTCGTCGCCGGGATCGTCGCATGCGTCGCTACCTGTCATCGTCCGCGTAGGCGGACGATCCAGTAATCGAAGGTAGATTGCGGGTGCGCTGAGCCCAATACTGGAGTTCCGGCGTTTATTGGATTCCCCGCCTGCGCGGGGAATGACAGTCGGAGTTGCGTTCGCTGTTTGACATTGTGGCTTGAAAAACGGATGCGCGCACAAACGCCGTGCGCCGCTTATGCGTCCGCACTCTCGAACATGAAGAAATCGACGCCGCCGGTGGCGAGCGTCTGGGCGTCGGCTGCGGCCGCCTGGCCTTCCGGGCTGGCGAAGGCCTTCTGGATTGCCGCCATGTCGTCGAACGAAAGCATCGCGACCATATGATAGCCAGACGGCCCGCCGGGCGTGGCAACGCCACCCTTGCTCATCTCGAATTTTCGCACGCCGGGAATTTTCTTGGCGAGCGGAACGTGCCGTTCGGAGTAATGCTTGTCGAACGCGGCTGCATCGCGCGGTGTTTTGTACATCACCAGAAGCCAGGCCATTGTTATTATCTCCTGTCGCCCAGTCCCGGCCTGAGGCGTATCACGGATCGCGCGGATCGGCTACTCCGCCGCCGTTTGCGCCCGCGCCAGCGGATCGTAATTGAGAATCGGCGCCAGCCAACGTTCGGCCTCGGCAAGCGACAGGCCCTTACGCTGCGCATAGTCGGCGACCTGATCGCGCTCGATCTTGCCGACGCCAAAATAATAGCTCTCGGGATGGCTGAAATAGAGTCCGCACACCGAGGCGCCGGGCCACATCGCGAAGCTTTCGGTGAGCTTCACGCCGATCGCGGTCTCGCCGTCGAGCAGCTTGAACAGCGTTTCCTTCTCGGTGTGATCTGGTTGCGCCGGATAACCGGGCGCCGGCCGGATGCCGCGATAGGTTTCCGCGACGAGCTCGTCGTTGCGCAGCGTTTCATCCGCGGCATAGCCCCAGAGCTCGCGGCGCACGCGCGCATGCATGCGCTCGGCGAGCGCTTCGGCGAGGCGATCTGCCAGCGCCTTGGCCAAGATGGCGGAATAATCGTCATTGGCGAGCTTGAAGCGCTCGGCAATCGCGTCCTCGCCAAGCCCGGCGCTCACCGCGAAGGCGCCGATATAGTCGGCAAGCGCGCTCTCCCGCGGCGCGACGAAATCGGCGAGCGCGACATTGGCGCGGCCTTCGCGCCGCGCCAATTGCTGGCGCAGCGTATGCAGCGTCGCGATGGGCTTTCGCCGCGTCTCGTCGGCAAACAGGAGAATATCGTCGCCTTCGCCGTTTGCCGGCCAGAAGCCGATCACGGCGCTGGCGCGAAACCACCGCTCCGCGGTCATGCGCCGAAGCATGTCTTGCGCATCGGTAAAAAGGCCGCGCGCCGCTTCGCCTTGCGCCGGGTCGGACAGGATCGCCGGATATTTGCCGGTCAGTTCCCAGGTGGCGAAGAACGGCGACCAGTCGATGTATTCGACAAGCTCGCCGAGCGGAATGTCGGCGAAGATGCGCGTGCCGAAAAAGTGCGGTGCCGGCGGCGCGTAACGGCCGGACCAGTCGAGCCTGAGCGCGTTGGCGCGGGCGTCGGCGAGCGACAGCCGCTGCTTGGTCGCTTCGCCGCGGCCATGCGCGGCTGCGATACGGACATATTCGGCGCGAACGTCGGCGATCATGCGTGCGCGGTTTTCGCGCGACAACAGCGTCGAGACCACGCCGACGGCACGGCTGGCGTCGTTGACATAGACCGCCTGGCCGCGCCGGTAGTTCGGATGAATTTTCACCGCGGTGTGCACGCGGCTTGTCGTCGCGCCGCCGATCAAGAGCGGCACCTCGAAGCCCTGCCGTTCCATTTCGGCGGCGACGTGACACATTTCGTCGAGCGATGGCGTGATCAGGCCGGACAGCCCGACGATGTCGGCCTGTTCCTCCTTCGCCGCCCGCAGAATCTTTTCCGCCGGCACCATGACGCCGAGATCGACGACGTCGTAGTTGTTGCATTGCAGGACGACGCCGACGATGTTCTTGCCGATGTCGTGCACGTCGCCCTTGACCGTCGCGAGCACAATTTTGCCGTTGGTCGAAACGTGGGCGCGGCCGTCTTTGTCCTGCTCCATGTAGGGCAGCAGATGGGCGACGGCCTGTTTCATCACCCGCGCCGACTTGACCACCTGCGGCAGAAACATTCGCCCCGAGCCGAACAGGTCGCCGACGACGTTCATGCCGTCCATCAGCGGGCCTTCGATCACCGAGAGCGGCCGCGGCAATTTCAGCCGCGCCTCCTCGACGTCGGCGGCGATGAAATCGGTGATGCCGTGGACCAGCGCATGCGACAGCCGCTTCTCGACCGGCCATTCGCGCCAGGCGAGGTCGGCCTCTTTTTTCTCTTTGCCGCCGCCGCGATGACGCTCCGCCAATGCCAGAAGCCGCTCGGCGGCGTCGGTGCGGCGGTTGAGCACGACGTCCTCGCAGGCCTCGCGCAGCTCCGGATCGAGATCGTCATAGACCTCGATTTGCCCGGCATTGACGATGCCCATGTCCATGCCGGCCTTGATGGCGTGATAGAGGAACACCGAATGCATCGCCTCGCGCACCGCTTCGTTGCCGCGGAACGAAAACGACAGGTTCGACACGCCACCGGAAATATGCGTGTGCGGCAGGTTTTGCCGGATCCAGCGCGCCGCTTCGATGAAGGCGACGCCGTAGCCGTCGTGCTCCTCCATGCCGGTCGCCACGGCAAAGACATTCGGATCGAAGATGATGTCCTGCGGCGGGACGCCGACGCGATTGACCAGAATATCGTAGGCGCGTGCGGCGATAGTCTGTTTCTTCGTCAGCGTGTCGGCCTGGCCGGCTTCGTCGAACGCCATGACGACCACGGCGGCGCCGTAACGGCGGACGATTTCGGCATGTTTGATGAACGCGGCCTCGCCCTCCTTGAGCGAGATCGAATTGACCACGGCCTTGCCCTGCACGCATTTGAGGCCGGCTTCGATCACCGAGAATTTCGACGAGTCGATCATCACCGGCACGCGCGCGATGTCCGGTTCGGCGGCGATCAGATTAAGGAACGTGACCATCGCGTTTTCGGAATCGAGCAGCCCCTCGTCCATATTGATGTCGATGATCTGCGCGCCGTTCTCGACCTGATCGCGCGCCACCGCCAGCGCCGCCGCATAGTCGCCTGCGGTGACGAGCTTGCGGAACCGCGCCGAGCCGGTGACATTGGTGCGCTCGCCGACGTTGACGAATGGGATCTCCGGCGTCAGCGTGAAAGCTTCCAGGCCGGACAGCCGCAGCCGCGGCGTGACTTCGGGAATTCGGCGCGGCGCCCTGCCCTCGACGGCGCGGGCGATGGCGCGGATATGCTCGGGCGTGGTGCCGCAGCAGCCGCCGATGATGTTAACCAGGCCCGACGCGGCGAACTCGCCGAGTAGCTCGGCCATGACGTCGGGACCTTCGTCGTAGCCGCCGAATTCGTTGGGCAGCCCGGCATTGGGGTAAGCGCAAATCAGCGTGTCGGCGACGCGCGACAGCTCGGCGATATGGGCGCGCATTTCCGTGGCGCCGAGCGCGCAGTTCAGCCCGACCGAAAGCGGCGCCGCGTGCGCGATCGAATTCCAGAACGCTTCCGGCGTCTGACCGGACAAAAGACGCCCCGACCGATCGGTGATGGTGCCGGATATCATGATCGGCACGGCAACGCCGCGCGCGGCGAGCTCCTCGGCAATGGCATAGATCGCGGCCTTGGCGTTGAGCGTGTCGAAAATGGTCTCGATCAGGATGGCATCGACGCCGCCGGCGAGAAGCCCGCGCACCTGTTCGGCATAAGCAAGCCGAAGCGCGTCGAAGGTAATCGCCCGAAACCCGGGATTGGAAACGTCGGGCGAGATCGAAGCGGTGCGGTTGGTTGGACCGATCGCGCCGGCGACGAAGCGCTCGCGGCCGTCCTCGTCCTGTGCCGCACGCGCCGCCTCGCGGGCAAGGCGTGCCCCTTCGGCGTTCAGCTCATAGGCGATCTCGCTCATGCCGTAGTCGGCCTGGGCGATGCGGGTCGACGAGAACGTATTGGTCGAAACGATGTCGGCGCCGGCCCGGAAATAAGCAAGATGAATGGCGCGCACGGCGTCCGGGCGGCTCAAGTTGAGCAGGTCGTTGTTGCCGCGCACTTCGCGGTTCCAGGCGTCGAAGCGCGCGCCGCGGTAGCCCTCTTCGTCCAGTCCAAGCGCCTGGATCATCGTGCCCATGGCGCCGTCGAGCACCAGGATGCGCTCGGCGGCGAGGCGGCGCAGCGATTGTTCGGCGGGGGAACCATACGTCGGGTTTGGCACGGGCTTGGCCATCAGCTGTGTTCAAACCCTCTCCCCGTAGGGGAGAGGGTAGGGTGAGGGGGTTCGGACCGATGTCGTTCAAGCACTGTCGCAATGTCCTCGACCACGCCATCGACGTTTTGCATCACGTCGTTGTTCCAATAACGAAGAACGAGGTAGCCCATTGCTTCTAAGATCTTCGTCCGTTGAGCATCGGTCACGACTTGCACGGCATGCTGCCCGCCATCGAGCTCGACGATCAAATGAGCAGCGGCGCAGAAGAAATCGACAACGAAGCGATCGATCGGGAATTGTCTGCGAAATTTCCAGCCGCCGAGCCGTCGATCGCGAAGACGAAACCATAAAATGCTTTCCGCATCCGTCTGATTGCGGCGCAGTCGTCTTGCTGTTTTGGGGCTTGCCTTCATCTTCCGAGCCCCCTCACCCCGACCCTCTCCCCTGCGGGGAGAGGGAGTTGATCCGGACGCAGCCCGAGCAGATGGCAGATGGCGTAAACCAGATCGGCGCGGTTCATGGTGTAGAAGTGAAAATCGGTCACACCGTGATCGACCAGATCGATGACCTGTTCTGCGGCGACCGCGGCCGCGATCAATTTGCGGGTTGCCGGATCGTCATCGAGGCCCTCGAAGCGATCGGCAAGCCAATCGGGCACGGAAGCGCCGGTGCGCGCGGCAAAATTTTTCATTTGCTTGAAATTCTGCACCGGCAGGATGCCGGGAATGATCGGGATGGCGATGCCGGCCGCGCGAACGCGGTCGCGATAGCGAAAATAATGGCTGTTCTCGAAAAAGAATTGCGTCATGGCGCGCACGGCGCCGGCGTCGACCTTGGCCTTGAGCATGTCGATATCGGCGGCGACGGAAGGGCTGTCCGGATGCTTTTCCGGATAGGCGGAGACCGACACTTCGAGGTCGGCGATTCGCTTGATGCCGGCGACGAGATCGGCGCCATTGCTATAGCCGCCCGGATGCGGCGCGTAGCGTTCGCCGATGCCGCCTATTGGATCGCCGCGCAGCGCCACGATATGGCGCACGCCGGCCTTCACATAGGCCTCGATCACCGCGTCGATGTCGGTGCGCGTGGCGGCGACGCAGGTCAGATGCGCGGCCGGCGTCAGCATGGTGTCGGCCAGGATGCGTTTGACCGTCGCGTGCGTGCGCTCGCGCGTCGAGCCGCCGGCGCCGTAGGTCACGGAGACGAAATTCGGATTAAGCGGCGCCAGTCTGGCGATCGAGTCCCAGAGCGATTGCTCCATCTCCGCAGTCTTCGGCGGAAAGAACTCGAACGACACGTGCAAGCGGCGGCCGGACGTGGTGTCGGTCTCGCTGTCGGGTTTGGCGAAACGGCTCAAGCGCGGCGCGTTCATCTAGGCCACCTCGCGCGCCGCCGGTTGCGCCAGCAGAATGCGTGGGTCGCGGGCGAGCCACAGCGACACCACGATCTTTCCTTCCGGACCGGGCGGGAAAGTCTGCCGGCCCACGACGTCGAGCCCCGCCGCTTCCAGCCATTGCGTCACGGTCTCGGCGGCAAAGCCGAGCCGGCGATGCGCGTATTCCTCGCGCAGGAATTCGAGATCGTGCGGCGCGAAGTCGACGACCAGGAGCCGGCCGCCAGGCTGCAGCACGCGAGCGGCCTCGCGGATGGCATGCGCGCTGTCATCGAGGAAGTGCAGCACCTGATGGACGATGACGACGTCGACGGAATTTCGCGGCAAAGCGAGGTCGTAGATGTCGCCTTGGCGGACGCTGCAATGCTTCAAGCCGGCGCGGTCGAGCCGGGCGCGGGCAAACGCCAGCATGTCGAGCGACAGATCGAGCCCGAGGCCGCGTTCGATGTTGCCGGCAAAAAGCTCGAGCATTCGGCCAGTACCGGTGCCGAGATCGAGCAGCGAACGGATCGGCTTGTCGGCGAGCGCGGTGACGATGGCATTCTCCACGGCGGCGTCGGCGATGTGAAGCTTGCGGATGCGGTCCCATTCGGCCGCGTGGCGGCGGAAGTAATTTTGCGCGGCTGCGGCGCGCGCGGCGCGTACCGCGGCGAGCCGCTCACGATCGCGAACGATGACCGGATCGTTGGAGTCAAGCCGGCCGATCAAAGGGCGAACGATATCGGCGCCGCCGGCGCGCTCGGCCAGGCGGAAGAAGGCCCAGGAGCCTTCGCGGAAGCGTTCGACCAGCCCGGCCTCGGCCAACAGCCGCAAATGGCGCGATAGCCGTGGCTGCGACTGCCGCAAAATATCGGTGAGGTCGGAGACGGTCAGTTCAGCCTCCGCAAGCAGTGCCAGGATGCGAAGCCGCGTCGCTTCGCCGGCGGCCTTCAATGTCGCGGTCAGTCCGGCGAAAGTCAGTTGCTCGTGTGGCATTGCGTGATTCCAGGCGTCATCCAGGCAAGCTCACGAGGATGACGCATAAGGATATCTTTATATCAGTGCAAAATATGGGGCAATAGCCCATTGGTATGGGATTTGGCCCGTGTGGAAGGCAGTGCGGAGGACTGCTGGCGAGACCGGGATTGCCGTGCCATTTTGCCGACATGGCCAAGCCCGCCGAGCCCCCGCATGCCGTCGCCGCCGCATCGTCGCTTGACGGCTGGTATGGGCTGCGCGAGGGCGAGCTTGCTGCGGCGCTACCGGACCATTTCGACGCCTCGCTCTATTATATCGGCCGCATCCGCACGCCATGGCAACGGCGCGAGGGTTGTCCCAAGAACGCGCGGGAGTCTGACGCCGTCTGTACCGTCGAACTCGATCCGCGCTGGGTCGTGGCCCTCACCGGCCTGGAAAGCGTCAGCCACGTCTTGCTGCTGTACTGGATGGACAAAGCGCGCCGCGATCTTCTGCTGCAGTCGCCGCGCCACTACGCCGACCGACGCGGCACCTTCGCGCTGCGCTCGCCGGCGCGGCCCAATCCGATCGCCGCCTCAGTGGCGCGGCTTCTCCACATCGAAGGCAACACGCTTTCGGTGATCGGACTTGATTGCCTGGACAACACCCCGCTGCTCGACATCAAGCCTTATTTCCCTTCGACCGACTCGGTGCCCGACGCCCAAGTCGGCTGGCACGAACGCAAAGGGCGGTAAGATTTTAGTGAAGCATGATCTTGTCGGAAAACCGGCTTCCACTTTTCCGGATCATGCTTAGAACAGCGCGGGCACGACGCCGACCGGGATGATGCCGACATAGATCACGCCGTCGGCTACACGCAGCGGCAGTGCCACGGCCGGCTTGCCGTCGATCTCGGTCGGCTGACCCATATTCTTGATGTTGTCGATCAGACTATCATTGGTCTGGCTACGGACTGCGGTGCCGAGGCCCGGAACCAGCCGGTCGAGAGCGTTGAGCCCGCGGTCAGGCGAACCGCTGCCGCCGGTAAGCTTGTCGATGCCTTGCCCAATCAACTGATCGATACCTAGCAGCGGGACGATGTTCTCGATGCCGGCGACGACGACGGTCATTGTTCCATCGAGCCGGCCGTGCTCGTTCACGGTCAGCTTTCCGGCGCCGCTGACGATGGCATCGGCTCGCTCGATGCGAATGGACTTGATATTGATGTCGCCGCCGGAGGCCTGCATTTCTTGGAACAGGACGCGCCAGGGCTTTGGCGAAAAATCCTTAAAGCCGCTCAACACGGCGTCGATGTCGCCTTGCAGCGGGGCGGCAAGCAACGGATGAAAGCTCGGCGCGGTTGCCGCGTCGAAATGTCCGGTCACTTCAATGACCGGATTATCGAGAGCGGTGCCCTGGATGATGCGTCCGTCGACGTCGGCGGCGGCGGCCTGGAAGATCATTCCCGCATCGGGACCGGCCACGCGGTCCAGTCGCGGGTTCACCAGATCTATGGAAACGCGCTGCGGCTGCGGCGGCAGTCCAAGCAAGTCCAACTCGGCTTGCGACCAATTGGCGACGAAGAGCGGCGGCTGGCCCGGATCGGCGACCGTAACGGGGCCGGCGATCTCGCCGTGCAACAGCGTCGGCCGGTAAAGCGCGGCCGAGAAGGTCACTCCCGTCGCCGTGACATCGAATGGCGGATGATTGCTGTTGAAGGTGGCCGCCGCCTTGTCGCAGCGGATGACGATGCGGATGGGAAAGCCCCCGATGCTCTGCGAGCCGCACGCATACACCCGGCCGAGCTTGGCCTCCCGATCGACCCAGCCCGCTAGCGCTTTGCCGGCCAGCGAGGCCGCCAGGTACCAGCCCCAAGCCAAGCCGAGCGCCAGAACCACCGCGACGGCAATGAACGCCAGGATGATCCATAGCCGGCTGCGGCGTGCGGTCGGCGGCCTGCGCAGGCGAGGCGCGGACCTCATCATGTTGAGCGGGGATTCGCCGGACATCGCCGTTTATGGCCTTGAAAAGAGGGCGCCATTGTGCCGCCTTTGTCATCCTGTTAGGCGAGCGCGGGCGCGAGTCAACCGCGAGCTTCGATGCATACGACGGCCGAACAGGAAAGCGGCGAGCTGTGGGTCTTCGGCTATGGCTCGCTGATGTGGCGCCCGGGCTTTGCCTTTCTCGATCGGGTTCCGGCGCGGCTGATCGGTTTGCACCGGGCGCTCTGTGTTTACTCCTTCGTGCATCGCGGCACGCCCGAACGGCCCGGCTTGGTGCTCGGCCTCGACCGCGGCGGCATGTGCCGCGGCGTCGCCTATCGTGTCGCCGCCACGGCGCGCGCGGCGACCGTCGCTTATTTGCGCGGGCGTGAGCAGGTGACGACGGTCTATCTGGAAAGCATGCGGCAGATCGATTTGGAGGATCGCGCGCGCACGCGGCTGCGGGCGCTGTGCTACATCGTCGACCGAAGTCATGTTCAATATGCCGGGCGGCTGTCGCTCGCCGAGAGCGTGCGCCATGTGCGGCAGGGCCACGGCAAATCCGGGCCGAATCGCGATTACGTGCTGGAGACGGTCAGTGCGCTCGAGGCGCTCGGCTATCGCGAGACCGATTTGCATCTCGTCGCCGCGCAATTGCAGGGCGTTCATGAAAGCGACGGCGGCAAACGGTAGCTACTGACGGCCGATTGCCGCCTCATTGAGGAGCCGCTGACTTGCCGCCTCGATGTCGCTCTGCAGTCGCCTGAAGAATGCGTTTTTGTCGAGGCCGGGCGGAATCGGCTCCAGGAATTCCGCGACGATGGTGCCGGGCAAGCGCAGCCACGATCGTCGCGGCCAGAACACTCCGGAATTGAGC
>JBARER010000066.1:0-8703 GCA_049796395.1 Xanthobacteraceae bacterium | reverse complement strand
CATCTACATTGCGAAAGCGCTGGCGATTTTGGTGAGCTTCGTGGTCAATTTCTCCTTGTCGCATTTCGTCGTGTTTCGCGTTCGCCGCTAGCCAGCAAAGCGTCTGAACCAAAAGTGCCGTTCACTGCGAACAGAGAGTTCCCGGCTTTTCACCGCTGTCCGATGTTGCATTGCGGCCGCGCCCCGCGGTCCTGATCCAAAAGCCGCATCCCGCCGCAGCGGAACCCGCTGGCGGTACCGCTGGTTTCCTGCCTATGCTGGTCCTCGCCGGGTAACGGAGCGACTTCGTGGCCGATGATGCCAACGACAATAACGGTGGCGTGGTAGTCACGCCGACTCCCGGCGAGCCTATCATCGTCGCCATCGGGGCTTCGGCGGGTGGCGTCACGGCCCTGCAGAATCTTTTTGCGACGCTGCCAGAACACCCCGGGGCGGCCTTCGTGGTGGTGGTGCACCTCGATCCGCAGCATCGCAGCGAGTTGCCTAGCATTCTCGCGACCAAGACCCGCATGCCCGTAATTCAAGTTACCAATCGCGAGGCATTGGAGGCGGACCACGTCTATGTCATCGCGCCCGACCGGCGACTGCAACTGGTCGACCACGAGATTTCGGCTCTCGCCTTCGACGAGCCACGCGGCCAGCGCGCGCCGATCGATCTGTTGCTCCGCTCGCTGGCGGACCAACTCGGCGACGGCTTTGCCGTCATAATGAGCGGGGCCGGATCGGACGGCACCATCGGCGTGCGCGCGGTGAAAGAAGCCGGCGGCATCATCCTGGTGCAGGATCCCAACGAGGCCGAATATTCCTCGATGCCGCGCAGCGCCATCGCCACCGGCGTCGCCGACTTCATCCTGCCGGTACGGGCCTTGGCGAATCAGTTGGTCGCTCTCATCGGCGTCAAATCGAGCGTATCAGCTACCGACTCCCACAATTTCGACGAAGAGCTGCTGCGCAGTATTTTGGCATATCTTCGCGTGCGCACCGGTCATGACTTTGCCAAATACAAGCGTTCGACGGTGCTGCGGCGGATCGCGCGCCGCATGCAAGTGACGCGCACCGTCGATCTCAAGGAATATTACCAGGCACTGCGGGACAACTCGGAAGAAACCCAGGCGCTGTTGAGCGATCTGCTTATTTCCGTGACGACGTTTTTCCGCGACGGCGAGGCATTCGAAGCACTTGCCAAGCAAGCTTTGCCCGAATTCTTCAAGAACAAGGAGGCGGAGCAAACCATCCGGATCTGGGTCGCGGGCTGCGCCACCGGGGAAGAAGCCTATAGCTTTGCCATACTGTTGCTGGAGGAGGCGGCGCGCCATCAGGTGCGGCGGCCGATGCAGGTGTTCGGCTCGGACCTTGATGCCCGCGCGCTGGCGCTGGGACGGGAGGGACGCTTTCCGCTCGCCATCGAAGCCGACGTCAGTGAGGATCGGCTGCGCCGATTTTTTACCCGCGAAGGCGATCATTATCACGTGCGCCCGGAGGTGCGCGATATGGTCCTGTTCGCCCTGCACGACCTTCTCACCGACCCGCCGTTCTCCCATGTCGATCTGGTCTCCTGCCGCAATGTCATGATCTATCTCGACCGCGACTTGCAGGAGCAAGTGTGCAGCACTTTTCACTATTCGCTCAATCCGGCCGGCTATGTCTTTCTCGGCGTCTCCGAATCGTTGGACCACCCGCCGGGTCTGTTTCGCTGCCTCGATCGCACCGCGCGCATCTTTCAATCCACCGCTTCGGTCGGCGATAAGCCGCCGCTGTTACCGCGGCTTCTCGGCCCGGTGCGCATTCGTGAACCCGCCCGTGTCCCGCTGCGCGCGGTGAGCCCTACGGTCGCGCTGGGCGAGGCGGCGATGCACCGGCGCGCCATCGAGCAGATTGCACCGCCCAGTATTCTGGTCGATGAATCGCACCGGCTCATTCACCTGTCCGAGCATGCCGGCCGATTCCTGCTGCCCTCGGGCGGCCCGCTCTCGGGCGACGCCGGCGACCTGGTGCGGCCGGAACTGCGCTTCGAGTTACGCTCGGCGCTTGATCGTGCGCTCGAACTGCACGAGAGCACGCTCAGCCTGCCCATCATGGTGCGGTTCGATGGATCGGCGCACCGCGTCCACCTTCTGGTCAAGCCGGTGGAAGGTGAGGGCGAGGCCCAATTCCACAATGCGATCGTCATTTTCATCGAAGGCGAAGCCGTCGACGAAAGCGTGGTCGAAGGCGACAACCAGAGCAGCGCCGAGACCGTGCGGCGCCTCACCCAGGAGCTGGATCTGGTCCAGGCACGGCTGCGCTCCGTGCGCGAGGAATCCGATGCCGCCAATCAGGAACTGCGCGCCGCCAATGAAGAGCTGCAGTCGATCAACGAGGAATATCGCTCGACATCCGAGGAGCTGGAGACCTCGCGGGAGGAACTGCAGTCGATCAATGAGGAGCTGCAGACGGTCAACGCGGAACTAAAGCTGAAACTGGATGCGGTCTCGCGTGCGCACAACGATTTGCAAAATCTGATCGCGGCGACCGACGTCGGCACGCTGTTCCTGGATTCCACGCTCCACATCAAGCGCTTCACCCGTCGGGTCACCGAGCTGTTCAGCCTCACCCAAACCGACGAGGGTCGGCCGATCACCGATTTCGCCCATCGGCTCCAATACGACGATTTCATCAAGGATGTGCGTGCCGTCCTAGCCGACCTGACCCCCCTGCGACGAGAAATCCGCAGCCGCGACGGCCGTTGGTACGAAATGCGAATGCGCCCTTATCGCACCACGGAGGATAGGATCGAGGGCGTGGTGATCACCTTCGTCGACATTTCCGATCGGTACATGGCCGAGCAGGCGGTGCTGGCCGGCGAAGGCCGTCAACGCCTCCTGATGAGCGAGTTGACGCATCGGGTCCGCAACATCCTGGCGGTGATCCAGGCCATTGCGCGGCACACTTTGCGCGGCGACGCCCCGAAAGCGGAACTGCTCGAGCGTTTTGAGGGCCGGCTGTCGGCCATGGCCAGCGCGCACACCTTGCTGGTCGAGTCCGACTGGGCGGGCGCCGACCTCGCCGAACTGGCGCAGCAACAGCTTAATGCCTACGCGACCGGCAATCCCGATCGCTTCCGCATCGCGGGGGAGGCGATCTCGTTGCCAGCCGAACTGGCGACCCCTTTTGGCCTCGTGCTGCACGAACTGGCGACCAATGCCGCCAAGTATGGCGCGCTGTCGAACGAGCGCGGCAGAGTTTCGGTGACGTGGATCGTCAGCCGCGGGAACAACGAGCGCTTGCTGTGCGTTGAGTGGCGGGAAATTGCGGGCCCTCCGGTAAAAAGTCCGGGGGCAGGGGGATTTGGAAGTACACTTATCGAAAACGCAATTCCTGGCGCGCAGGTCAAGCGCGTGTTTAACGCTGGGAGTTTGGCGTGCACGATCGAATTGGCGCTGCCGGAGGACGGCCATAATGCAAGAGCGCCCAAGGCCTAGGGAGACTGCCGCGCTGGAAGGCGTACGCGTGCTCGTGGTCGAAGACGACGCCATTCTGCTGATGGAGTTGGAAATGATCCTGCGCGATGCCGGCGCGGATGTGGTTGGCGCTTGCCGCACGGTTAAGGATGCACTGGCGATCGTGCATAATAAGCCGGTCGCGGTGGCCGTGCTCGACGTAAGGATTGGCGGCGACACCATTGCGCCGGTGGTTCGCCAACTGAGCAAGCATGGCACGCCCTTCCTATTCTATACCGGACAGCTCGGGCGCGATCCTGCGCTGGCCGAATGGCCCGGTTGCCGGATCGTCGCCAAGCCGGCGCCAGGGCGAACCATCGTTGCCGCTGTTGCCGAGACTGCGGGCGGCGTCGTGCGCTGGGCGTAGCCTTATCGGGCGGAAACCATAACGCCCTGTGGAAGCATGCCCGTAATGGGATATATTTGTCGCTAACGAGTTTCGGCGGGAGTTTGCGGCGATGCCCAACTACACGTTCGAAATTAACGACGGGTGTGGCGGAATCGACGATGGCGCCGACGTGGACCTGGCCGATGGCTCGCAGGCTTTGCAGTATGCGCAAGAGGTGGCTCACGAGTTGATGCGCAGCCGCGAACCGCAGACACGCTCCTGGCGGCTCGACGTTTACGACGAAGCCGGCAAGCGCGTGATCGAGCTGCCCTTCGCCACTGTCGATCCCACCCTCGATCATCTTCGCCCAGAAGTGCGTGCGATGGTGGAAAAATATTGCGACCGCCGCCGGTCGGTGGACGAGATGATTTTCGCCGCCCGCAATACCGTGCGCGAGTCGCGGGCGCTGGTGGCCCGCTCGCGCGGCAAATTCTATGTAGCGGCTGAAGGCGGGACGAAGACCATCCGCGATAACTTGCGGGACCGGCGATGATGCAGGAGAGGCCTAATCGAGGGGGTTGATGACTGCCCAGAACCTAGCGAAGCGACGAAGCGCGATATTTCGCGAACGTGTGGAACCTGACAAAAGACCCGGCGTTGGGGTGGCGTTAGAAGGGGCAAGCGATGATTGAGCAAACCGCATTCGGCAGGGTGAATGCCTTGCCGGGCCAGACAGCGATAGCGAAACCCCTGGACAACCGGTTGCTTGCAGCGTTGCCGGAAGATATTTGGGCATTGTTGGCGCCGGACTTCAAGCAAGTGGTGCTGCCCCAGGGCTATGTTTGTTTCGACCCCGGCGACCCGATCCACCAGGTCTATTTTCCCCACACCGGCATGATCTCTTGCCTGATCGCCATGGGCGACGGCGAGATGGTCGAAACCTCCTCGGTCGGCCGTGAAGGTGCGGTCGGCCTGCATAGCGGCCTCGGTCATCGCGTGGCGGTCACGCGTGCCTTAGTGCAAATCGGCGGCAAATTTTCCGTGTTGTCGGCGAGCCGGCTCGAAAATGCGGTTGCCCACAGCCCGGCTTTCCGCGACCTGATCGTCCGCCATATCGAAACCTTGTGGGCCGAAGCCCAACAAAACGCCGCCTGCAATGCCGTTCATGACGGCTCGTCGCGGCTCTGCCGCTGGCTATTGCAATGCGCCGACCGGATCGGCAGCGACCAATTGCTTTTGACTCAGGAATTTCTGGCTGAGATGCTCGGGGTGCGCCGCACAACGGTGACGCTCTTGGCCCAGGAGCTGCAGAAAAAGGGAGTTGTCCGCTATAGCCGCGGCAGGATCACGATCCTCGACCGCCCTCGCCTGGAAGCGAGCGCTTGCGAATGCTACGGCGCGACCAGACACGGTCGCCTTTCACAGAACGCCAGCGTTGAATTGTGAATTCCGGGGAATTAATCTCGGCATAATTCACATTGTCGAGATTCCGGGACGATAGAGTCGCCTTCCACACAGACTTTTCCGGTCCGCCCCTGCACTATTACACCCCGCGACCGCGATTTTGCACGAGCTATGTTTTAGGACGCGCGCTGGCTGCTGTTGGCGCGGTCCTGCGAATTCGCGTAAGCGGCAATGAAGGATGCGGGGCGAAACGCAATAGCGCCTCAATAGCTCTCAGGTTGCGGCTCGGGTTGTAGCCCATCATGACCAATCCGGGTCAAAGCGAAGCCCCGGCCGCGTGTTCGGCCGGGGCTTTTTCTCATCTACCGAACGGCTGTAATCCGTTCAGATAGTCAGTTCAGCCGGTGTGACGCTTGATGGTCTGTTCAAAGTTGTCAGCTTGCGCGTGAACCTGGGTTCGCAGATTGTGCCAGTCGGTCGTAACGACGCTCCAGTTGACCAGCGGCGCTTGCGCGCCGGTCGTGCTGGCCGACAGGCCGTTGGCGGCCCGACCCGTCGTGGCGTCATATTCATAAGCACCGCCAATGGTGACGATGATCCCCAAAATAAATCCAAGCAAGATCGGCACGGCGGCCTCCCATCTGGTGACTTTTCGGACAATCCAACGCAATTGCGCTGCAACAAGTTCCCAGCGCCGAGTGTGTTGAGCCGGCTGTGTCTAGACGTGGACGCCATGGTGGCCGAATAGCAGCACCAAAACGACGATCAGCACCAAAAGCCAAATCAAGCCGTGCCCGCCGCCGCCGTAATAACCGCGACTGTAACCCCAATAGCCGCCGCCGCCGCCGAACAAAAGGACCAAAACTACGATGAGAAGGATGAGACCCATGGTTCGCCCTGCTATGAAATATGGATGCGTGGGGAAGCAATTCGGCTACGAAAATTAAAGTTCCATGCGACCGGCAAATAATCTCATTTCCTTCCCCGGCGGCCTATGAGCTGTCGCAACGGCCTATTGCGGGACCAAAAAATGCGGGACTGAACTTTGCCGGCGGTTAGGCGTTATTTGGGCGAGATTTCCCCTAAAGCCGTTGAGGAACAGCCATGGCCCAGACCCGCACCGCCCCATCCGATTTCACGCACGCTTTCGGTGACGCCAAAAAGCAGGCGAGCGGCGTGGCCGACGACGTGTCGGACGCCGCGCAGGAGCTTTACGGCCAAGCGCGGGACAGCGCCTCCGACATTGCCGACAGCGCCAATCGCGCGGCGCGCCAAACCGCCGGCTCGTTCGAGCGGGCGCTGCGCAATACCATCGAAACCCAGCCCTACACGGCGGTCGCCATCGCGCTTGGGCTCGGCTGGCTGTTCGGCCGCATGCATCGCCCGCTATAGGCCGACGATGACCGGCAAAATTCGTCAAGCCACGCGCGAGGACGAGCGCGAGACCGAAGATCAGATCGCGCGGCGGAAGCTTGGCCCGCGCGGCCAGCCGGATGGTCCGGATACGGCCGCGATGACTCCGCAGCGCGAAAAGGAGCTGCCAAAAGAGGGCGAGTTCGACGGCCACACGGCGTGATGGCCGTTGCGAAAGTCCGCTGGCCTCTGTAGTCCGGCGTGTTGGGTTTATTTGATCGACAGGCCCAGCGTCTTCACCATGCCGCCCCACTTCTTCACCTCGGCGGCGAACAGGGCGTCGGCATCCGCCGGTGAGCCGGTAATCGGGTCGAAGCCCATATCGGCGAGCTTTTTCGCCACGGCGGGACTTTTGACGATGTCGTTGATCGCGGCGTTGAGCGTTTGCAGGATGTGCGGATCGGTCTTGGCCGGCGCGAAGAAGCCGACCCATGAGGCCGCGGTAAAGGGCGGATAGCCCTGCTCGGCATAAGTCGGCACATTGGGTGTCACTGCGGCGCGTTTGTCCGCGGCAATGCCGAGGCCCTTAAGCTTGCCGCCGGCGATTTGCGCCGCGGCGCCGCCGCCAAGTGTGGTTGCCATCATGTCGACCTGGCCGCCCACGGTGGCGTTGATCGCAGGCGCGCCGCCCTGATAGGGAATCGGCTGCACCGGCACTTTGGCTAATTGCTTGAAGAAATACTCGGCCTCGATGTCTGAACCGGTGCCGACGCCTGGGATGGCCAAGTTGATGGTGCGGCCATTCATCGCCTTGATGAAGCTTGGCAGGTCCGAGGCGGGATTGCTGGGGCTCGTTACCAGCGCTTCGGGGCTCGATGCGGCAATCGCCACCGTCTCGAAATCGCTCGCCGAGAATTGCTTGTTGACGAACAGCGTCTCGTTGATGGCAAGCGCGGTGGTGGTGGCGAGAAGCGTGTAGCCGTCCGGGTTGGCGCGCGCGACCACCTCGGCTGCGATATTGCCGCCGGCGCCGCCGCGGTTTTCGACCACCACGCTCTGATGCAGCCGTTCACTCAAGCCTTGGCCGATCAACCGCGCTAGCGTGTCAGCGATGCCGCCCGGCGCGAAGGCCACGACCACCGTGATCTTTTCACTCGGATAAGCGGCTGCTTGCGCGCTGCCGCAGGCGAAGGCCGCGACAGTCAGCACCCAGGCGGTGAGCGCATTCCGGAGGATGCGTGAAGTTGCCATGCTGAGGTCCCGATAAGCTATGCGGCCAAATCGAACGATGCGGTCTATGAATTGCATGAAGGGGCGACAGGCGAACGTCGCTTGAAGCGGCGCGGAGTGCATCATGAAGCTTTTACGCCGTCAATTCCTGGAGCGTGGGCTGCAAGCTGCGATGGCGGCTGCTATCGCGCCGGTATTTCCGTTGGATGCGTCGGCACAGGCCGATTATCCGTCCCGGCCGGTGCATATTTTGGTTGGTTATGCCGCGGGCGGCGTCAGCGACATTCTGGCGCGGCTCGTCGCCAAGCAATTGTCGGGCCGGCTCGGTCAGTCTTTTGTCGTCGAGAACCGGCCGGGCGCCGGCGGCAACCTTGCCGCCGACCAGGTCGTGCATGCTGCGCCCGATGGCTATACGCTCCTGCTCGCGGGCATGGCCAACGCCATCAACGTCTCGATCTTTCCCGATCTCGATTTCAACTTCGCCCGCGACATGGCGCCGGTCGCGGTCTTTGCCCGCAGCCCGATGGTCATGGAGGTGAATCCGGACTTTCCGGCCAAGACCGTCGCCGACTTCATCGCTTACGCCAAGGCGCATCCCAGCACGATCGCAATGGGGTCGGCCGGCACCGGCGGCTCGACGCATGTGGCCGGCGAATTGTTTCAGATGCTGACCGGCACAAAATTCACCCACGTGCCTTATCACGGCTCGGCGCCGGCGCTCGACGATCTGCTCGCCGGGCGGCTGCAAGTCATGTTCGATAATCTGACTTCGTCGCTGCCGTTCATCCGCGCCGGCGGGCTCAGGCCGCTGGCGGTGAGCGCATTCCGGAGGATGCGTGAAGTTGCCATGCTGAGGTCCCGATAAGCTATGCGGCCAAATCGAACGATGCGGTCTATGAATTGCATGAA
>JBARER010000065.1:0-24662 GCA_049796395.1 Xanthobacteraceae bacterium | reverse complement strand
GCCCAGCATGCGGCCGAGATCGTCGGCGTTCATGCGCGCCCAGCCGATGACCCGCGGCAGCGGGTGAATGAAGACATAGAGATTGAGATCGGCGCAAGCCTTCCAGAACGGCCGCAATGCTTCGGTGTCGAGCGGCTGATCCTGTAGTTCCGAAGCGATGACGACACCAGGAAAGCCGAGCTCGACGGCGCAGCGCTTCAATTCGGCCGCAGCTCGATCGGGCTTGAGCGCGGGCACATGCGCCAGCCCGATGAAGCGGCCGGGATGCGCCTTCTCCGCCTCGCGCATGCGATCGTTGATCTGCCGGCAGATCGCCAGGTCGGGCTGATCGAAGCCGGAGCCGCAGGTCAACACGCCGGCGTCGATGCCCGACGCGTCCATCATGGCGACATGCGCGTCGAGATCGGTCAACAGCGGATTGAGCAGATAGCTCGGATTGCCGTCGCGACCGAGATCGACCGTCGCTTTGGTCGGATCGCCCCTGAGCAATTCCGGCGGCGTGTAGTGTTGTTGGAAGTCGATGAGCATGGGGGATGATGTAGCCTGGATTGAGCAATAGCGAAATCCGGGAAAGGATCGACCGGCTCGTGCACCGCTCCCGGGTTTCGCTGCGCTCAACCCAGGCTACATTTTTCACATAATCGCAAATTCGCCGTTGCGCCGGTCCGTCACCAGCATCGCGCCCGGATAGTGGGTTATGCAGAATTCCGGCTTGACCGCCATGATCACCGATTGCGGCGTCACCCCGCAGGCCCAGAATACCGGAATCTCGTCGTCGTGGATCGGCACCGCGTCGCCCCAGTCGGGCTTGGCGATGTCGGCGATGCCGATCATGTCCGGCCGCCCGAGATGCACCGGCGCGCCATGCACGGACGGAAAGCGCGTGGTGATCTGCACGGCGCGGATGGCGTCGGCGGGTTTCATCGGCCGCATCGAGACAACCAGCGGGCCGTGGAACGGTCCCGCCGGCACGGTCGCGACCGAGGTGCGATACATCGGCACCGTGCAATCGCAAGTCATGTGGCGCAGCTCGATGCCATCGTCGATCAGCGCCTGCTCGAACGAGAACGAGCAGCCGATGGCGAAAATCACCAGATCGTCGCGCCAGTATTTACCAATGTCGGTCGGTTCGTCGATCTGCGCGCCGTGGCGCCAAACGCGGTAGCGCGGCAGATCGGTGCGGATGTCGAGATCGTCGCCAAGCTCCGGCAGGCGCGGATCGCCGGCGGCCGAGACGCCGATCAGCGGGCACGGCTTCGGATTGCGCCGGCAAAACTGCAGGAAATCCTCGGCCAGCGCGTGCGGCAGGATGGCGAGGTTGGCCTGCACGAAACCCGGCGCCAGCCCGGAGGTCGGTCCGGCATGTACGTTGCGGCGGATCGCGAGCCGCGCGGCACGTCCGCTCGATAGCGCAGAAGGCTCATCTTGCTTAATTGCCGCCGTCGCCATCGCCTGCTCCATCGCCCGACCCATCGCCCGTTCGCAGGCTTGCTTATACCAAGCCAGCCGCGACGCTTTTGCCCATTTTATCATCACATCGGCAAGCAAAAAGCGCCGCCGGCACGACGCCATGACCGCGACGATCTTACGCGCAGCACCAAAGCGCCGCCTCGGCGGCTGAGCCGCGAATCCGGTTGAAACTCACCCCAAGATCGCGTTTGTTACCGCCAGAAAACGCGTCCGCCAAAAGCTTAAGATTAAAAGCCGCGGGCATGGGGTTACAACGAGATCCAGTAGGAGGGACATCCGATGACAGAGAAATGGAAAGAGGAAAAGTGGGCCGAAGATTTCTGGTACAGCGGCAAGGTTACGCGCCGCAGTATCGTCGGCTGGGGCGGCGGCGCGATCGGCGCCATGATGCTGGTTCCGGCGCCGTGGCGCGCGGCTTTCGGCGCCGAGAAGGCCTATAAGATCGGATCGGAACAGCCGCTTTCAGGCCCCGGCGCCGCCGGCGGCAAGACCGCGGTGGTCGGGTTGCAGATGGCGGCCGACCGCATCAACAAGAACGGCGGCATCAACGGCCGCCCCGTGGAACTCGACATCGTCGACGACGAAAGCTCGCCGGCAGTCGCCCGGCAAAAGACCGAGAAATTGGTGCAAGAGGACAATATCGACGCCCATGTCGGCGGCTTCCTCTCCAACATCTGCATCGCCTGCATGCCGGTATGGGAAGACGCCAAGATCATCAACATGATCAGCGTCTGTCTCGATACCACGCTGACCACCACGCACTGCAACCGCTATAGCTTCCGCACTTATGATTACGCGCCGGCGCAGGCGGTGGCGTTCGCACCGACCCTGACCAAAATGGGCAAGAAGTGGCACATCGCCTTTGCCGATTATTCCTGGGGCCAGTCGACGCGCGACGCCTACATCGCGCACATCAAGGACAACGGCGGCGAAGTGGTTGGCACCACCGGCATCCCGCTCGGCACTCCGGACATGACGCCGTTCCTGTCGAAAATCTCCGGCGACTTCGACGGCCTGTTCGGCATCTTCTTCGGCAAGGACGGCGTTACCATCGCCACCCAGGCCTACGACCTCGGCCTGACCAAGAAATACAAATGGGCCGGCGACGGCTCGATCTCGGAATCGACCAACCTGATCGCGATCGGCAACAAGATCGACGGCTTCACCGCGATCAACCGCTACATCCCGGTGTTCCAGGGCCCGCTCGATACGCCGTATCACCACGCATGGTTCGACGAGGCGAAAGAGCGGCTCGCCAAGATCGATCCGTCCGGGCCGCTGCCCGACAAATATGTGCAATCGAACTTCGAGGCGCTCAACGCGCTCAAGATCGGCATGGAGAAGGCGAAATTCCAAACCCGCGCCGACACGATGAAGGTCGTCGAGGCGCTGGAAGGTCTCGAGCTGAAGGCGGGTCCCGATTTCCCGCAGGGCGACAAGACCATCCGCAAGGAAGACCACCAGGCCTTCCCGCAGGAGTTCATCTTCACGGTCTCCGACGGCACCTACCATCTCATCGAGACGGTGCCCGGCGCCAAGACCATGGTCCCGCCGGCCTGCAACTTCTCTGCCTAAGTGAGCGCGGGCACTTCGACCGACGTGCGCTCCCCGGTCGCTGACCGGGGAGCGGCGTCAGCCGCCATCTTGAAAACCGAGCGACTGTCCGTCCGTTTCGGCGGACTGTCGGCGCTTTCGGACGTCAATTTCGAGCTTAAGCCCGGCGAAATCCGCGCCATCATCGGACCGAATGGCGCCGGCAAGAGCACTTTTTTCAATTGCCTGACCGGCGTGCTGCGGCCCACCAGCGGCCGCATCATCTTCGACGGTCAGGAGATCACCGGGCTCCGTTCGAACGCGATTTCGCGCAAGGGGATCGCGCGCTCCTATCAGATCACCAATATCCTGCCCAATGCCACGGTGTTCGAGAATGTGCGCATCGCCGCGCAATCGCGGCGTCACGGCTGGAACATGATCGCCCATCACAACGCGTTCGGCGACATCAATGCCAAAGCCGAATCCGCGCTCGACGCCGTTGGACTGCTCGGCAAGGCGGCGGAATTGGCCTCCAACCTATCGCACGGCGAGCAGCGCAACCTCGAAATCGGCATCGCGCTCGCCACCGAACCCAAGCTGTTATGCCTCGACGAGCCGACCGCAGGCATGAGCCAGGGCGAAACCGACGAGACTACGGAGCTGGTCCGGCGCATCGGCAAAAATCTCACGATCCTCATCGTCGAGCACGACATGCAGATCGTGATGCAGCTTTGCGACCGCATTACCGTATTGCATTACGGCTCGATTCTCGCCGAAGGCACGCCCGCCGAGATCCAGGAGAATCCGCGGGTGCTCGAGGTCTATCTGAAGACATGAGCGCGATTGCGGAAAATGCGGCTCGACCGAACGGTCCGCTCGTCGCCCTCGACGGGGTGCACACCTATTACGGCAAGAGCCATATTTTGCATGGCGTGTCATTGACCGTCGACCGCGGCGAGGTGGTCGGCCTTCTCGGCCGCAACGGGGTCGGCAAATCGACGACGCTAAAGACGATCATGGGCTTGGTGCAACCGCGCCAGGGCCGGGTCGAGCTTGAGGGCAAAATCATCGTCGGCGTGCCGCCGCACAAGCTCGCGCGCCGCGGCATCGGCTACGTGCCGGAAGACCGCCGAATTTTTCGTCTGCTCACGGTGATGGAAAACCTGCGCACCGGGCTCGACCGCAACGGCGTGACCCCGGAAAAGCGCCAGGCGCTCCTCGACAAGGTCTTTGCCTTCTTCCCGGTGCTGGCGGAGCGACGCGGCCAGGCCGGCGGCACCTTGTCGGGCGGCGAGCAGCAAATGCTTGCCATCGCCCGCGCCATGATGCTGGAGCCGAAGATAATCCTGCTCGACGAGCCGACCGAGGGGCTGATGCCGCGGATGGTGTCGCAAATCCGCAGCATCATCGAGCTCCTGCATAGCGAAGGCGTCGCCATTCTGCTGGTCGAGCAAAACGTGCCGTTGACGCTCGCCGCGAGCCAGCGTGTCTACATCATGGAGAAGGGCGCCGTGCGCCACCACTGCGCCGCGTCCGAGATCGACGTGCATCATCCGGTCATCAAGCAGTATCTCGGGGTGTGAGCGATGGGCATCATCAGCACATTCCTGCACGCTATCCCAATCGATCTCATCATCATCCAGACGGTGAACGGCATCGTCACCGGCATGATCCTGGCGTTGATCGCCTCTGGGCTGACGCTGATTTTCGGCATCATGGACGTGGTGAATTTCGCCCACGGCGAACTGTTCATGCTCGGCGCCTATATGGGCTTCGTCGTGTTCGTGACCACCGGCAGCTTCACGCTGTCCTTGATCGGCGCTTCACTGATCGTCGCCATCCTCGGCGCCGCGATCCAGATTGTCGCGCTGCGGCCATTGATCGGACGCGACCCGCTCAACACCATCCTCGCCACGTTCGGCATTTCGCTCGTCTTGCAGAATTATGCGCTGTGGCAATTCGGGCCGGTGGTGCGCAAGATTCCGGAACCGATCAGCGCGGAATTCACCCTGTTCTATCTGCAGTATCCCTGGTACCGCATCCTGGTCACCGGGCTGTCGGCCGCGATCATCGGAAGTTTCTGGCTGTATCTGAAATACGGCAAGCTTGGGGTGTGGATCAGAGCCACCGCGCAAGACCGGGTCATGGCGCAGGCCATGGGCATTCCGGTGCCGTGGGTCTACACCGGCGTCTTTGCCATCGGTGCGGCGATGGCGGCGGCGAGTGGCGTGTTGTTCGCGCCGATGGTCGGCGTCAGCCACACCATGGGACTCGACTGGGTGCTCAAGGCCTTCATTGTCGTGGTGGTCGGCGGCATGGGCAATCTGGCCGGCTCGATCGCCGCCGCCATCTTCATCAGCTTGCTCGAGGCCTATGCCGCGATCTGGCTCGACCCGTCGCAGGCGATCATCGTGTCGTTCGTCGTTCTCATCCTCACCCTTATGTTCCGCCCCACCGGACTGTTCGTGGCCACGCCCCGATGACCGCCGCTCCCCTCGATAAAACCCTCGATAAATCCGCGCCGTTTCGCCAGCCGCTCCTGTCGCACACGACGGTTTACTGGATGGTTTTTTGCGCGGTGATGGCGGTGCTGATCGCAGCGCCGCTGGTGCTGCCGCAATTCTGGCAGCGCTTCCTCACCGAAGTCCTGATCTGGGGCCTGCTGGCGATGTCGTCCGACCTGTTGATCGGCTACACCGGCATGATCTCGTTCGGCCACTCCGCCTTCTTCGGGCTCGGCATGTATGGCGCCGCCGCCGCGCTGCTGATTGTCAGTCCGCCAAATCTCTGGCTCGCTATCGTATTCGGTCTGGCCGGCGCCGGCGGCGCGGCGTTGTTTGTGGCGGTGTTCTCGACCCGGCTGCGCGACATTTATTTCGCCATCACCACGCTGATCTTCAGCCAGATCTTCTACGTCATCATCTTTACCTGGACGGCGCTGACCGGCGGTGAGAACGGGCTGATCTTCACCCGGCCGCACTTCACGATCCCGTTCCTGGTCAACCTCCGCTTCACCACGACCACGCTGCATTGGTTCGTGTTGGCGGTGGTAGCGGGCTCCTATTTGATCCTGCGCCGGGTGACGCAGTCGCCGTTCGGCATGGTGCTGCAATCGATCCGCGAGAACGAGCCGCGCACCCGCGCCATCGGTTATGCAGTCGAGCGCTACAAAATGATGTCGGTCATGCTGTCCGGGCTGTTCGCCGGCCTCGCCGGGGTTCTCTACGCCATCCAGAACGAATTCGCGGCGCCCGACTTCGTCTACTTCCTCACCTCCGGCGACACCGTGATATTCAACGTCATGGGCGGCATCGGCACGCTGGTCGGGCCGATTGTCGGCGCCGGATTTTTCCAGCTGGCGCGGCAATTATTGGCGCAGGTGCTCGGCGATCAATTCCCCTATCTGATTCCGCTCGGTATCCTCTTCGTCGCCATCATCATTTTCCTGCCGCAGGGCATTCTCGGCTTTGCGCGACGGTGGCTCAATCGCTAGCGCGCATACTCCTAAAACTGACCATCAGATCAGTATGGCTGATGTCCGCTTCGCCGCTGAAAGCCGAAGTGAGGTGGGCTCTCCACCATGTCCGCGAAGTGCCAATTTCGGTGATCAAGATCATCCCAGAGTAGGACTTATTATTACGGCTATTAGTCACAGTTGAACAAGGCGGAGTTTATTAGTAAAATTCTGAGTGATAGAAGATCATTGTGACTGAGGTCGCCAAGTCTCATGGCCAAGCGAGTTGGCGCAAAGCACTTACTGGCCTCCTTCGGTGCATCTGCACTAATAACACCATTGCTCATCGCGAATATTTCCGCAGCCGAGCTTCCAAAGGAATTGACCCTGCATTGCCAAGGAAACACGAAACTGTCCGTAACGCTCGCTGGAAACAATCCTGATTTTCAAACCGACACGTTTCATTTTACGCTTCGCTTGAAAGATGGCTCTTTAAACAACGTGGATGGAAACTTCCTCGAAGGTGAAAATTGCGCCCTTGCAGGCGGCATTATACGATGCGAACTAGACACGACGATTTCCAATCACAAAGAACATCGCACGGTCACGATCAGCCGCACCACCGGTGAGATGCACTTACTGCTCGAAACGCAAGTATACGACGGCGCAAACACAAGCGGTCAGCCTAACGCTACCATTAAGTCAATCCGAACCGGCGTTTGCCACTCTGCGACTGCGATCAACCCCATTTTCTGACGACAGACTCTCTGGCTAGGGCGCGGCTTTTGACGACGTCGCGACGTTCTCGCGGGTGTCGTCAAGCCATACCCACACGTTCGGATCGTCTTGCGATTGTCGTTTGTAGTATCGGCATGGTGTTTGCGACTGATGTCCGCTTCGCCGCTGAAAAGCCGAAGTGAGGTCGGCTTCGCATGATGTCCCCGAAGTGCCGATAGCGGGCATTAGGCTTTAGCAGAACCAGCCTCGTCATTAACTGAAGCCCATCTATTGCGACGTGCGTTGCTTACGCGGATAGGTCTCCCTCATGAGCAGCGCGATGAGGAAGGCGACACAGACGCCGATCAGCAGCGGGCGGCCCGCAAACTGCGCCAAGTTATGAGGGCGCTCCGATACGATGCGGCATCCCAAGGCTGAATAAGAGGATCGATCTGGGTGGTGGCATACAAGACGCCGATCCGGCAATAACTTTGATGAAATCGCGCCGCCGCATTGCGTTCGCCACCGTTCAGGACTGCCCTTCAATGGCATTACAGCAGGGATTTGCGAACCGCGGATGGGTTTTAACCCGAGTGTGATTGCAGCACGTTCGCGGTGCTATGTCGCGGTTTGGTCAATTCCGGACTTCGAGCCGCGTCCGTGCAATGTCCGCTTCGCCTCCCAAAGCAAACATTGGCTTGTCCGTTTACGATGTACAGATCTTAGTAAGCGTTACTTCTTCTCCTCCGAAGGGAGAGTTTGATTTGTGAGTCGCTAGTTTTTATCCAAAAACTTCTCCAACGCCGCCGCATCTTTCTTGTCGCCGCTCTCGAAATCTTCCGCGAAGCGCTGGTAGAATTCCGCGGCGCCCTGATAGAGGTCGCGCGCGCCGGGATCTTCCTCGACGAAGCCGGCGATCTCCTGCATTTCCGCCACCCAGCGATAGGCTTTCGGCGGCATTTGCGACAGGCTGCGTTTGAGCCAGGGGAACAACTGCTTCTGGCTTGCCTCCAGTTCGGCGAACAGATCGTCGGCGGAGCCAGAGCGCATGGCGGCGAGCATCATCGCAGCGCCAATCGCTTGGGTGCCCTTGGTGATGCCGGCATAGGACATTTTCAGCGCCGAGGCCGCGCTCAACGCGCCGCCGAGTACGCGGATATCGAGGCCGTAGTCGCGTAGCCTTGCAACCTGCGGCGCGGCGGGTCCGGAGGCGTAAATGCGCGGACCGGCATCGCCCGGCTTCGGCGGCGACCCGATGATGCCGGCATCGACAAACGGGCATTCGCTCGGCGCAATGGCCGCGGCGACGCGCGTGACCGTCTGCGGATTGATCGCGTTGCAATCGACATACACCGGCTTGGCGTTGCTGGCTTGCAGCGCCGGCGAAAAGCGCGTGGCCAGCGCCAGCGCATCGCCGGGCGGCAGAATAGAGAGGATAAAGTCGGCGGCGGCGATCTCGGCGTCGGTCGCGGCGGTCATACCGGCGGCCTTCGCCCGCGCCGCGGTTTCGCCGCTGCGGCCGAGGAGCGACGTCAGCACTTTCACCCCGTTCTCGACGAGCCGCTGTCCAATGGCTGCGCCCATGGCGCCGGGGGCGATGATAGCGACGACAAATGTCATGGTGACCTCAATTGAGCATGTGACGCTAATATAGCAATTCACGGTGAGCCTGAAATGGACCGTGCTTGCCCGTTTCCGCGACGCTGCCACAATGCCCGCCAGCCGAGTTCTGAGGAACCCATGAGCGCAGGCGGGTCAACCGCAACGCCGATTGCCGCGGCACCGCACGGCACCGTCGGCGAGGTTTTCGCCGCGTTCCTTAAGCTCGGCTTGACGTCATTCGGCGGCCCGGTGGCGCATCTCGGCTATTTCCACGACGAGTTCGTCATGCGCCGCAAATGGCTTGACGCCAAAACCTATGCCGATCTGGTCGCGCTCAGCCAATTTCTGCCGGGACCGGCGTCGAGCAAGGTCGGCATCGCTATCGGGCTATCGCGCGCCGGCTATGTCGGCTCGCTGGCGGCATGGGCGGGTTTCACCACGCCGTCGGCGGTCGCGCTGGTGTTGTTCGGCTATGGCGTCACGTTTTTCGGCAACACGCTGGGCAGCGGCTGGCTGCACGGACTGAAAGTTGCCGCGGTCGCGGTGGTGGCCAATGCCGTGCTGGCGATGATGCGCACGCTCGCTCCCGACCGCGCGCGCGCGACGCTCGCCGTCGCTGCTGCCCTTCTGGCATCGGCGCTGCCGACTTCGGTCGGCCAGATTGGCGCCATCCTTGTCGGCGCCGCGGTCGGTCTGGTGCTGTTCCGCAATGCGCCGGCCGCCGACCATCCCGATCTGCCGCATCCAGTCAATCGCGCCGTGGCCGTCGGCGCCATCGCCGTTTTCTTTGCGATCCTGTTCGGGCTGCCGCTTGTCAGCGCGGCGGTGCCGAGCCATGCGCTGGAGTTATTCGACGTGTTCTATCGCGCCTGCTCGCTGGTGTTCGGCGGCGGTCACGTCGTGCTGCCGCTGTTGCAGGCTTCGGTGGTGCCGCCCGGCTGGGTGTCCAACGATGCGTTCCTCGCCGGCTATGGCGCCGCGCAAGCGGTGCCCGGTCCGCTGTTCACGTTCTCGGCCTATCTCGGCACGGTGATGCATCCGGCGCCGAACGGGTGGCAGGGCGCGATCCTGTGCCTGATCGCCATGTTCCTGCCGGCATTTCTCCTGGTCATCGGGCCACTGCCGTTCTGGAACGCATTGCGGCACCGCGTTGAAGCGCAAGCCGCGCTACGCGGCGTCAATGCCGCGGTGGTCGGTATTCTGCTCGCCGCGCTCTATCACCCGGTGTGGACCTCCGGCATCACCAACGCCGATGACTTCGCGCTCGCCGTTGTCGCCTTCTTGTTGTTGTTCATGTGGAAGACGCCGCCATGGCTGGTTGTCGGCTTTTGCGCGCTCGGCGGCGCCGCGCTCGGATTGCTGCTCTAGGAGCGGCGCGAGAACGCTTTAGAAACTAATTCCCGGTCGCAATAGCCGCTACGCGCGCCGGATCCTCCGGCGCCGCATTGCCGCGCCAGACCACATGCATATCGGGGCGGACAAGAATGAGATCGTAACCGTATACCTCGCGCGCGGCCGCCTCCGCCACATCGAGCACCTTGACCGGCGCGCCGCGTGCGGCGAGCGCGCGCTCAAGGCCGCCGGCGTCGGCGTTGCCATTGCCGAGTTTCAGGATGGTGTAGCCCTCGCCGCAGGCGTCCTGCAGCGGCGTGCCGTCGCCGAGCCAGACATGCGGCAGCCGCGCGCCAGGCCAGGTCGTCGGGTGATATTCGCGAAACAAATGCTCCGGGCCGCCCGGTATGTTGCAGATGACCGGCGAGTCGACATAGCGGTAGCCGAGCTCGGCGCCGATCATCTCATTGCTCTTGCGCTGCTCGACATCGGCGACGGCGGCGAGATTTTTGCGGGTGGCCGCACCCGCGGGCGAGTCTTCGGCGATGTCCGGCCGCCACATCGACCGCCACTTGCGCCGGCCGATGGTGGCGTAACGCGACGCGCCGACATTGCGCTCACCGATCTGGCGGCGTTCGATTTCGTAGGAGCGCAAGAGGTCGGGTCCGCCCCAGCCGGCCAGCGTCGCCGCGAGCTTCCACGACAGATCGACAGCGTCGCCGACGCCCGAATTCATGCCGAGGCCTCCGGTCGGAATGACCAGATGCACGGCATCGCCGGCGAGAAAGACGCGGCCCTGGCCGTAAGCGTCGGCGAGCAGCAAATTCTGCCGCCATGGCGCGCACGACAGCATCTCGTATTTGACCGGCACGCCGACGGTGCGCTCGAAGGCGCCGCGCATTTCGTCGTCGGTGTCGACGACGGAGTGTAGCGTCCAGTGCCTGGTCGAGTCCTGCATGATCAGGAACGTCGATTTATTGTCGGCCACGTGATAGTGCCGGCCGTGCCCCGGACCGTTGCCGATCGGCATGCGGTCGAACAACTCGTCGCAACGATAGAGCGCCTGGCGCAGTCCCAACAGATTGCCTTCGCCGGAGAGCTCGATAGCAAGCTCTTTGCGTACCGCGCTCGCGCCGCCGTCGCAGCCGACGAGATAGGCGGCGCGGATGTCCTGCTGCTCGCCGCCGGCCGGCTGAACGCGTGCGGTGACGCCTTCGCCGTCCTGGCGCAGCGATAGAAACTCGCAGGCATAGCGCACCGTCACCGACGGCAGCGTTTCTGCCACCGATTTCAGCAGCGGCTCGAGCGTATATTGCGAAATTAGCTGGTATGGCTCGAGCGGCGAGGTGCCGTCATTGACGGCGCGGATATTCGCCTGCGACTGGGCCACCGAGGGATAGGGCAGATGCAGCAGCGGCGGCTGCGTCAGCGTCTGAATGATATAGACGTCCATCGGACAATCCGGGGGCAAGCCGGCGGCGCGGAGCTTTTGCGCCAGTCCCATGCGGCGATAGATTTCCATGGAGCGCGCGTTGATGCGCTCCATCTTCGGCAGAAAGGCCGGTCGCTCCTTCTGCTCGACCAGCATGCAGCGCACGCCGCGGCGGCCGAGGTCGATGGCCAGTGTCAGCCCGGTCGGGCCACCGCCCACGATCAGAACGTCGGTATTCAATTGCATCTCTGAAGATGGTTGACGATCACACCGAGTTATCCCGACGGCATCGCCGCGGCAAGCTCGGTGAACGGCGTGTAGGCCACGCTGCCGCATTGTTCGGGCGTGGCGTCGATAAACTGCGAAATCATATCGGCAAAATAGATCGCCACCTCGGTCTTGACCTGACCGTTATCATGGAACTGCACGCAGACCATGTAGCGCTGGCTGTCGGCAATCGGCATCAGGATCGGTTGCGAAATGAGAGCGCCGCGAAAGCTGGGCCGACTGGTCAGCGATTGTCGAAGAAAATCGGCGATCTGCTTGCGATAATTCGTGGGATAAGCATTGGGATCGGGCAGCGCAGCCTCTTTTTTCGCCCCGAAACCGCTGCAGCCGGCAAGCGCTATTGCCATTAATGCCGCCGGCGCGATGGCGCGGGACTTTAGCCAGCCGTTGCGCATGCCTGCGCCCCCCTTCATTGCCGCCGGCACTATAGCAGAGCCGCGCGGGCGACTGATGCGCAACATTATCGCAGGTCCAATGCCGCACATCGCGCGAAGCCCTCGGCGATTAATCCTCCGGCAACGGACCGCACCAGCCGGGTAGATAATCGGCATCCTTGCTCTTCGACAGCGCCAGGGCCTTCTCCAGCGCCCGGCCGAAGTCGCGCTCGATCAATTTGCGCTTGACGCGCCGGCGCAGGAAATCGGCCCATAGAAATTCGGAAAACGGCGTGGTGTCCTTGGCGAAGCCGCCGGCCCGGCGCAACTCGCCGGCCAGCGAGCGGAACGGATCGTCGACCAGCTCAGTCACGGACGCGGGAATATCCTCGTAATGCCGCCGTTTGCCTTCATCATCGAAGGGATGCATCCACGACCGGTTGTCCAGGACGACCCAAAATGCGTCGGGCTCCAGCCGGCTCAGATTGGCGATCACCGTCACGGCGACATCCTTGACGCCTTCGTCATGCAGCGCCCGTGCCAGATGATGATGATCGATGACGTAGTTGCGCTGTTTGGGACCGAGGATCACCGGAATCATGTGCCTGCCGAGAAATCGTCGGCCTTTCTTGAGACCGGTTTCACGCCAGTGCTTGCGCTTTTCCATCACCTCGCGCATGCCAACGGTGATCTGGGTCGGCCGCAGATCGACAATGTCGACAGTCGTCAGAACGGGTTCGCGAACCATCTTTGGGCTCCTCAAACAAAAACGACCGGACAATACCGTTATCTGGGAGCGTGCGAAAGCAAGCGCCTGGCGCCGTTGCCGCCAAGCTGGATTTCGCGATATGGCAAGTTGGCGGATGAGACTGACCGCAGATCGGCGGAACGCCCGATGACCAATCAAGGATACGCCTGCTTGATGGCCTGTGCGCTATTGGCGATCGCGCCAGGCGCGCCCGCGCAAAGCCAAACGCCTGCGCAAAGCCAAGCGCCCGCAGCGGCAGTGCCCCAGCAGGAGGCTTGTCCGCGGAACGACTTCCGCGTCGTCGTCGATGTCGGCCATACCGTCGCCGTGCCGGGCGCCATCAGCGCGCGCGGCGTTCCGGAATACGCGTTCAATCTGCAGCTCGGCACGGCGATCAAAGGCGCGCTCGTTGCAGCCGGCTTCACCGAAACGACGCTGCTCATTACCGCGACGGCGCCCTGGCGGGGACTGTTCGAACGCGCGGCACGCGCCAACGCCATGCATGCCAACCTGTTCATCGCCGTCCATCACGATTCCGTCCCGGACAATCTGTTAAAGACATGGCAGTATGCCGGCCAGGATCAGCGTTACAACGATGACTATCCGGGCTACGCCATTTTCATTTCCAACGACAATGCCGACCGCGCCGGCAGCCTTAGGTTCGGCAGCCTGCTGGGCAAGGAATTGCAAGCACGCGGCCTGCATTATACGCCGCACTACACGCTGCCCTTGATGGGTCATCGCCGCCGCGAACTCGTCGATGCCAAGGCCGGCGTTTATCGCTACGACCAGCTGATCGTATTGCGCGAAACGCGAATGCCGGCGGTGCTGCTGGAGGCCGGGTCCATCGTCAACCGCGACGAGGAAGTGCAGTTGGCGAGCCCTGAACGCCGGTCGCTCACCGCTGCCGCGATCGCGGCGGCGGTCGAGGATTTTTGCGTCACCTCGGCGGCGGCCAAACCCGAAGCCAAGGCCAAAGCCCGGTAGTCGCGTTCGCTACGCCAGTGCGGTTTGGCTTCTGCGCAATGCCAGAGTGCTGATGATCGTGAGGTTGATGATATTGACGCCGAGACCGGCGGCAAAGGCCGGCGCGTAAAATCCGAAATAGTCGTACAACACACCCGCCAGCCAGCCGCCGAGCGCCATGCCGAAGCCGCTGCACAACAACAGCGTCGGCATGCGCCAATAGGCATCGCCGACCGGAAACATTTCGCGCGAGGCCAGCACGTTCGCCGGCACCAGACCGGAAAAGCCCATGCCGAACAGCGCCGCGACCGTGAACAATCCGACTTCACTTTGCGTCAAGAGAAAAGCCAGCATGCCCAGCGCCTGGCACGCCGAACCGGCCAGCATGGTATAGAGGCCGCCGATCTTGTCCGAGATCACGCCCCACACCTGGCGGGTGACAAACGCGGCGCCGAGCAGGACCGAAATCATTGCCGCCCCGCTGGCGGCGCTGATGCCGCGATCGGTGCACAGCGCGACGAGATGGGCCTGCGGCATCGACATCGGAATGCAACAGGTAAAGATCGCACCCATCTGCAAGCCGAAGACCAGATTGGGCGGCCAGCCCAGCACCGATTTTCGCGGACGCGCCGCAGCCGCATGCATCGGATGATGCGTCACCTCGGGCGGCTGCACCAGAAAGATGGCGGCGGCGGGCGCAATGATCAGGAGCTCAAAAGCTGCGTAGTACAACATGGTCTGCCGCCACCCGGCGTACTCGATCGCGCGCGCGAATATCGGCGGCCAGATCGCGCCGGCAAGATACGAACCGCTTGAAATCAGCGCCAGCGCCGAGCCGCGCCGGCGGTCGAACCAACGGCTGACATAGACATAGGACGGTGCATTGATGCCGCCGATGCCGATTAGACCGATGAACAGGCCGTGGCCGATATAAAGCGGCCAGGACGGACCTAGCGTCGACACGGCGAGTCCGACCGCAATCATCACAGCCCCGAACATCACCGTCCAGCGGATGCCGATCCGTTCGGCAACGCGGCCCATCAGGATGCCGCCGACGCCGGAGCCGATCCACATCAGTGCGCTGGCAAATGCCGGAACCGAGCGCTCGCCGCCGACTTCGGCGGCAATGTCTTTCAGCGCGACGATCGTAATCCACGGCGCGCCAAAGGCCACGGCCATGACCACCAGGATCATGCTGGCAACAAACCATGACGATTTGGTCTCTACCGTCGAGACTGTCGCCTGCAGCATCAAATCCGCGCTTTGGCGCGCCCGGCGCCAGTCGTTAGCCGCGACCATATAGCAGCCGGCCGGATTCCCCGCCCATCGATTTTCGCAGGCCAAGCGGGAATAAAACGCGGCCCTGGCCAATCCTCTCCCTCGGAAGTCGAAAGACAGCCGCCGCAGCCATGCGGTTGCGCGCGGTGAGACTGCAAAGGAGAGCGATAATGAGTGAATCCACGCGTGACGACGGCGTTAACCGCCGCAAAGTGCTGGAATGCATGACCTGGGTCGGCACCGGCGTCCTGTGGACGGTTTCCGGCGGCGTACCCCATTCGCTCGGCATCATGGGCGAAGCCGCGGCGGCGGAAGCCAAGGGGCTGACGTTTCTCCAGATCAGCGACAGCCATGTCGGTTTCGACAAGCCGGCCAATCCGAACGCGCTCGGCACGCTCGAAGAGGCCATCGCCAAGGTCAACGCGCAGCCGCAAAAGCCGGCTTTCATGATTCATACCGGCGACATCAGCCACTTGTCGCTGGAAGCGCAATTCGACGATGCCGACCGCATCATCTCGCAGTCACGGCTCGACGTTCATTACGTACCCGGCGAGCACGATTTTCTCGATCCGGACCAGAAGCTCTATTTGCAGCGCTACGGCCGCGGCACCAAGGGCGCCGGCTGGTACTCGTTCGACGCCAATGGCGTGCACTTCGTCGCCCTGGTCAATGTCTTTAACCTCAAGGCCGGCGGCATGGGCGATCTCGGCGCCGAGCAGCTCGAATGGCTCGAAGACGATCTGAAAGGCCATTCCGCCTCGACGCCGATCGTGGTGTTCGCCCACATCCCGCTGTGGACCATCTACCCGGACTGGGGCTGGGGCACCGACGATTCAGGGCAAGCGCTCTCCTATCTCAAGCGTTTCGGCTCGGTGACCGTGCTCAACGGCCATATCCATCAGGTCATGCAGAAGGTGGAAGGCAACGTCACCTTCCACACCGCGCGGTCGACGGCCTTCCCGCAACCGGCGCCGGGCCAGGGCCCCTCGCCCGGCCCGATGAAAGTGCCGGACGATCAACTGCGCAAGATGCTCGGCATCGCCAGCGTCGCCTTCAAACAGAACGAACAGCGGCTCGCCATCATCGACAGCCCGCTCAAGAGCTGACAGGAGCGCATTATGACTTTATCGAACACGCTACGCAGCGTCATGGTCGCGGCGGCGCTTGGCGGCGCGACCGCCGGTATGACCGCGGCGGTGATATTGCCTGGCTGGGCGCAAACCGCGCCGCAGGCAAGCGCCGGCGCCATCGCGATCGACAACTTCACCTTCACGCCGCAAACGCTGACGGTGAAGGCCGGCACCAAAATCACCTGGACCAACAGGGACGACATCCCGCACGGAATCGCATCGGATAACAATGCTTTTGCCAAGTCGAAGGCGCTGGATACCGATGACAGCTATTCGTTTACGTTCGCCACGCCGGGCACCTACAAATATTTTTGCTACGTTCATCCACACATGACCGGCACGATCGTGGTAGAACCAAACGGCTAACGATGCCGCGCGGCAATGCTCGTTCCACCGCAGAGCCAAGCGCCACAGTCAGCCGAGCCGCGATACGATGACTGCCGACGCAAATGCCGAACAAGACCGGGCGCGGCGCTTTCGAGACGCCGCGCTGCCCTATCTCGACGACGTCTTCGCGCTGGCGCGCTATCTGCTGCGCAATGCCGCCGACGCCGAGGACGCGGCGCAGGAATGTTATCTGCGCGCGTTGCGCCATTTTGACAGTTATCGCGGGCCGGCGATGAAACCTTGGCTGTTGGCCATATTGCGGAATATCTGCAACGCGGAATTTGTCCGGCGCGGCCGTCAGGACGTGCCGACCGATTGCGCCGACGACGGACCGACCGCGGACGAGCCGCCGCTGTGGCAAGAGCCGCCGGCTTCGGCCGAAGCCAAACTGCTGCGCCGCCAGGATGACGCCACGATCCGTCGCCTGATCGCGGCGCTGCCGCTCCACTTCCGCGAAGCCATCGTGCTGCGCGAGGTCAACGAATTGTCGTATCAGGAGATTGCCGCTGTCGCCGGCGTGCCGGTTGGCACGGTGATGTCGCGGCTGGCGCGCGCCCGCTCGATGCTGCGTTCGGCCTGGAACGCCGCCGAAGGCGCTGAGGAAACCGTATCGGGAAACGCGTCATGAATTGCGCGGAATGCGAAATTCTCATTCATGCGCTGGTCGACGGCGAGCTCGACGCCGGGCACGCCCGCGACGTCGAGGCGCATCTGGCGACGTGCCCGGGCTGCACCGAAAGCTTCAAGACATTCCGCGCCATGCACGAAGCGATGGCGGCGGCGGATCTCAAGGGCAAAGCGCCGGCCGCATTGCGCAGCCGCATTGAAGCGGCGTTGCCGGTGCCGCCGGTGCAAGCTTCAGCAGATATCATTACACCACGAAAATTCCTGGTGCCGTCCCGGCGCTCGTTCTTCGGCGGTTTTGCCGTCGGCACGGCGCTGTCGGCGGCGATGGCCGCGACGGTTGTCGTCGGGGTCTTCCACAGCGATCGGAATCGGACGGTCGCCGATGAGATCGTCTCCGCCCACATCCGCTCATTGCAGCCCGGACATCTCATGGATGTCGAGACGAGCGATCAGCATACGGTCAAGCCGTGGTTCGACGGCAAGGTCGACGTGGCGCCGCCGGTGATCGACCTGACCGCCGAAGGCTTCACGCTGCTTGGCGGGCGGCTCGATTACATCGACGGTGAGCCGGTCGCCTCGGTGGTGTATAAACGCCGCAAACACGTGATCAATCTGTTCGTCGCCCAGCGTCTGGGCGCCACCCACGCTAATGTGACCGATCGGACGATCCAGGGTTACAATGTCCGGCATTGGTCGGCCGGCGGCCTCGATTTTTGGGCCGTTAGCGACCTCGATCCGGCGGAACTCGACGAGTTCGTGCAGAAAATTTCGGCAGCGGTGCACGCTGGCGGTCCGTCCTGACTGGCCTACATCTCCATTAACGGCTAAAAGCCGGGTTGGCATACGGGCGTTTGAAAAAGTGCCCCGCCGCAACCCTTTTATCGGCCAAACGTTTTGGGCGTGGGTCATGGATCAACGAGTCGACAACGAGCGCCGGGCCGATTCGCCATCCAGCCCGGGAGCCCAAGCCACCCCCGTGCCGGCGAAAAAGAAGCCCTCGCTCCTCGCCAAGCTGCGCCAACGGCGGGGCTTGGTTTTGGCCATCATCATCGCCAGCGCCATCGTCATCCTGGCGATCGTGCTGTGGTGGCTGCATGCGCGGAACTACGAATCGACCGACGATGCCTTCATCGATACCCGCACGGTGCAAATCAGCCCCCAAGTCGCCGCCGCCATCGTCGATGTGCCGGTGACCGATAACCAGGAAGTCGAGGCCGGCGCCGAACTTGCCCGCCTCGATGATCGCGATTACGTCGCGCAGCGCGATCAGGCGCAGGCCAATGTCGACAATTTCCAGGCGCAGATTACGGCCCAACAGGCCAAGATCGATCAGGCCGATAAACAGGTCTCCCAGACGCAAGCGACGTTGACCTTTGCCCAACAGGAGGCCGATCGTTACCAGCGGCTCGCCCAACAAGGCAGCGGCACCGTCGAGCAGGCGCAGCAATATCACTCCAACCTGCTGCAGGCCCAAGCGTCCTTGGCGGCGGCGCAGGCCAATTCCATCGCCACCGAGAAACAGATCGGCGTCCTCAAGGCCCAGCTCGAGAGCGCACGCGCCCAACTGGAGCAGGCCCAAACCAATCTGTCGCGCACCATCATCACCGCACCCGTTGCCGGCCGCGTGACCCAACTGACCGCCGCAAAGGGCGCCTACGCCGCCGTCGGTCAAGCGCTGATGATGTTCGTGCCGCGCTCCGTCTGGGTCACGGCGAATTTCAAGGAAACCCAGCTCGATCTGATGCGCGCCGGCCAGCCGGTCAGCATCGAGATCGATGCCTATCCCGACCGCACTTTCGAAGGCCACATCGCCAGCGTTCAAGCCGGCAGCGGCACGGCGTTCAGCCTGTTGCCGGCGGAAAACGCCACCGGCAATTACGTCAAGATCGTGCAGCGCGTGCCGGTCAAGATCGTCTTCAACAAGCCACCCGACGTGCTGTTGGGTCCGGGCATGTCGGTGGTGCCGACGGTGAAGGTGCGATGAGCGAACGGCCGCGGACGCAAGGCTGGGACTCCAGCCGTTCGGCCGCCGGCGAGCGCAATCCGTGGCTGGTCGCCGTCATCGTCTCCATCGCCACCTTCATGGTGGTGCTCGACACCGCCATTGCCAACGTCTCGCTGCGCTACATCGCCGGCAGCCTCGCCGCCAGCATCGACGAAAGCACCTGGATCGTTACCACCTATCTGGTCGCCAACGCCGTGGTACTGCCGGCGAGCGGCTGGCTGTCGAACGTCCTCGGCCGCAAGCGCTTCTACATGATATGCGTGGCGCTGTTTACGATCAGCTCGCTGTTCTGCGGCCTGGCGCCAAACCTCCCGTCCCTTATTTTCTTTCGTATCCTGCAGGGCCTTGGCGGCGGCGGCATGCCGACCAGCGAGCAGGCCATCCTTGCCGATACCTTCCCGCCGCAAAAGCGCGGCCAGGCCTTCGCATTATATGGCGTCGCCGTGATCGTCGCGCCGACGGTCGGGCCGACGATCGGCGGCTGGATCACCGACAATTTTTCCTGGCATTGGATCTTCTTCATCAATGTGCCGATCGGCATCGCATCGCTCGCGCTGGTGCATTGGTTCGTCGACGAACCCGAAGTGCTCGAACGCGAGCGCGAACAGCGTCTTGCCGGCGGACTGAAAATCGATTGGGTGGGCTTCGTATTGATCGCCGCGACTCTTGCCTGTCTTGAAGTTGTGCTCGACCGCGGCCAGATCGACGATTGGTTCAGGTCGGGCACGATCGTCACCTTCTCCATCCTCGCCGCAATCTCATTTCTCGTGTTCATTCCTTGGGAGCTCAACCAGGAAGACCCCATCATCGAGATTCGGCTGCTGTTTCATCGCCAGTTCGGCATGGCCTTCTTCGTCATGCTGATGATCGGCGCCATCTTGTTCGGCTCCAATCAAATCATGCCGCAACTGCTGCAGACTTCGTTTCCCTATACCGCGACGCTGTCGGGTCTCGCCATGATGCCGGGCGGCCTGGCCATGCTGATCATCATGCCGATCGCCGGGCAGGTCACCGGCCGCTTCCAGCCGAAATATCTGATGGTGCTGGGGCTGACCGGAATCGCCGTGTCGATGTGGTATTCGACGTCGCTGACGCCGGACGCAAGTTTTGACTATTTCGGATGGGTGCGCGTCTATCAGACTATCGGTCTGCCGTTCTTGTTTATTCCGATCAACACCGTCGCCTATGACGGCCTGCCGGCGAACAAGACCAACCAGGCCTCGGCGCTCATGAACGTGGCGCGCAATCTCGGTGGCAGCATCGGCATTTCGCTCGCCAATGTCGTGCTGACCCAACGCACCCAATTCCATCAATCGCGGCTGGCCGAGAGCACCTCGCCTACGAACCCGATCTTCCAATCGACGCTGCGGGGGGTGACCAAATATTTCGTGCAGCATGGCGCCTCGGCCGGCGAAGCGCACAGCCGGGCCCTGGGGCTGTTCGGTCAGCTGATCCAGAACCAAGCGACGATTTTAGCCTATATCGACGTGTTCCATGTCTGTGCCATCACCGCCGCCGTCATGATTCCGCTGGTCCTGCTCATGGTTCGGCGGGTACAGACTCAGGGGCAAATGGTCGCGGGACATTGATACTATTGGCCGCACGCGGGCGGTGGAATTTCCCGACCCGCGGCGTGTTGGTTCACCGGTACGCAAAGCGCAGCGTCGCATCGACTGCGCAGGTCGATAGTGAGGAAGCCCATGCCCATGCGGAAGAAGGCCGGCCTAACTGCGAAGGCTGGTAGTCTTTGCCGGTTGGCGTTCGTCGTGTTTTGCTTCGCAGCGGCCGCGCCGGAACCTGTGACGGTGACCGTGACGATGGTCGACTACAGATTCGAACCCGACCATCTGACCTTCCAGCACGACGTGCATTATCGCCTGCATCTGGAAAATCACGGCAAGGAGACGCACGAATTCACTGCGCCGCTGTTCTTTGCCACCGCTCACATCGACAATCCGGACGTGCTCAACCGCGAGCACACCGAAGTGGTGATGCAGCCCGGCGATGTGAAGGACGTGTTTTTGACACCGGGCAAACCGGGCACTTACGATCTGCGTTGCGCGGATCACGATTGGGACGGCATGGTCGGCGGCATCACCGTCAAATAACAGCGTGGCCGTCGCACCGACTCCGCCGCGCCATCGCCTTTATCGCAGGCAAGGTGCCGAAAAACATATCGGCGGAGCGCCGACGAACGGCGTTAGCGAACCTACACTTTATCTGAAAGACACCGCCAATTATCACAGCGCGCATCGCGGCAACGCGCGCGGTAAAGCGTGGTTTGCGACACACGATGTCGTGAACACGCTGAAATGCCGTGCGGCCGCCTAACTACGGCACCAATCTTGCTTAGAATTGTTCAGTGGGCGTTGAGGGGCTGGGCTAGCGCAACATCAGGTAACGCGAGACCTGATAGGCAAGACCTGGAAGAAAAGGAGTCGCCAATGTGTGACTTTAGCCTTCAAAGCGTTCGATCCCGGCCGGCCGCGGTCGGTGACAAGCTCGTAACACGTGATTTCGGCACCGGGACCCGCGGGTTCTCGGCATCCGACGACCCCGGACTGGCCGTGTGCATCCGGCCCGGTACTGAGTTGGCTTTTAGTGGCGAGGTCGCCTGCCTCCCCGCAGGTCTGCTCGGCTGGAAGACGAAAACGATCAACTTCCAGACAGCCATCTTCCGGCAAGTCAACAAAGACAAGATGGCTGCGCATCATGACGCGCTCGAGTTTCCCGATGGGCGCATCGTTCTGTTGACGCTGTTGTGCGAAGGCCAGTCGGCAACGGTTCTGCAATTGCCGGCGCAGCCGAAATCCGAGGAAGAAGTGCGCGAACAGGAACGCGTCAGCTACGTCGGCTGACCGCGCGTTGACAAACAAGCCGGCCGCCCCAGCGCGGCCGGCGCCATTGCCGTCACACAAACCGGCACGGACCATCCGGTCGCCGCCAGATCTTCGCTGGCTGGCCACTCCCCGCCCTCTCCCACAGCTCCGCTCCAGCGGATGCGGGGTCCCCATCCTGATATGCCCGATCGTCCGCCTCTCATGCCGCTATAGGCATGACCGCTTTTGGGGAGGCGACCGCGTCCGGAACCGCCCCTCCACGCGGGCGTTTGGACGATAAACTGGCCGCCAAACCGGACGGATACGGGTTCGCCCGGATTTCGCCGTGACTTGGGGGAGGAAGAGGTGGAAAATTGTCGTCAGGTCTGCAATGACGGCCCCTCACTGAGGCCGAATTCATCACAAATCGCTGGCTGAACTCCCGGACATGAACGAATCGCTGGACCCATCGGCAGCCGAAGGTCGCTCCGTTGCCGCGCCGGCGGCGGAGGCGATCGAGCCGGCGGAGACAGCCGAACCGACATTCCAGTCGCAGTCCACTGGCGCACAGTTTCTGACCGTCTTCCCGCCGATCATGCTGCCGATGTTTCTTGCGGTGGCCGATCAGACGATCGTCGCCACCGCACTGCCGGCCATTGCCTCCAGTCTCGGTGAAATCGAGCGCGCGTCGTGGGTGGTCGTCTCCTACCTGATCGCCAATACCATCGCCGCGCCGGTCTATGGGCGCCTTGGTGACACCTTCGGCCGACGGTTGATGATGGTACTCGCGCTCGGTCTGTTCATGATCGGCTCAGTGCTCTGCGCGCTTGCACCCAATATCGAGCTGCTCACCGCCTTTCGGGTGGTGCAAGGATTTGGCGGCGGCGGCCTGATGACACTGTCGCAAGCGCTGATCGGCGAGGCGATACCGCCTCGCGAGCGCGGCCGCTATCAAGGCTACCTCGCCGGGATTGCGGTGAGTTCCAATACGTTCGGGCCCGTCGCCGGCGGCTACCTCACACAAGTCTTCGGCTGGCAATCGATCTTTCTCGTCAACATTCCGCTCGGCCTGCTGGCGATGGTGTTCGTATTCCGTATTCCGGCGCGTCAAGGCGATCGTCGGCGCACCACTTTCGATGCGCCGGGCCTGGTGCTGTTCATCTTCTTCGTCGGGCCCGTCATCCTGGCGCTCGAACAGTTGCAGCGCATGCAATTGAGCGCCATGCCGATGGCGCTGGCAAGTCTCGCCGTCGGCCTGATCGCACTTGGTTTGTTGACGTGGCAGGAGCGGCTCACCGCGGCACCGCTCATTCCGCCGAAGCTGTTTCGGCAGGCTTCGATCTGGCGCGCCAACGCCATGGCGGCATTTCACGGCGCCGCGCTGGTTTCGCTGATTACGTTCCTGCCGATCGATTTGCGCGCCGCGCGCGGCGCCGACCCGGCCGAAACCGGGCTTATTCTGCTGCCGCTCACCGCCGGCATCGGCATTGGCTCCATGCTGACCGGCCAATTGGTGACTCGATTGGGCTACACCGCGGTGTTTCCGACTTTCGGTTTGGCCGGAGCGACGGTGACCCTTGTGGGCATCGGCCTTTTAATCTCGCACATGAGCACAACCGAAATGGCATTCGCGTTTTGCGCCGTCGCCCTGTTCATGGGCACGGTGATGGGTGTGGTCCAAGTGACGGTGCAGGCGGTGTCCGGGCCGCGTCTTCTCGGCACTGGCGCCGCCATGGTGCAGTTCTCACGCTCGGTCGGTGCCGCTTTCGGCACTGCCACTGTGGCCGCCGTCTTGTTCTCAATTCTCACCGTAACCGACCGCAGCACGGCGACATTGTTCGGCAGCATCATCGAGCAGGGTCCGCAGGCGATTGCGGCACTCGATCCGGCGCGGCAGGCAATCGTGCATGCCGAGATCGGCGACGCGTTCCGCACCGCTTACCTGACCATCGCCCTGTTCACCGGCTGCGGCTTCTTTCTGGCCTGGTCGCTGCCGCTGCGCCGGCTTTAGAAAAATGGGTCATGGGCGGCGCCATTCTGGAACGGCTGGGATGGCAATAAGCCCGTAGCCCTTGCCTCGATACCTGCCGCGGGACGAAATGTGGACAAAGGACGCTTCATCTCGGCGCCATCGCGCACAGCTTCGAGGTGCGATGAACTGCCCGCTCAGATCGGCTTGATTCATGGCCTTCATCGGTCGCTCCGTTCCGCGCCTTGAGGATCGTCCCCTGGTCACCGGCCAGGGGCGCTTCGCGGCCGACGTTTCATTTGCGCATCAACTGCACATGCGCGCGGTGCGCTCGGCGCACGCGCATGGCCGCCTAGTCGCCATCGACACCACCGCGGCCCGTTCCGCTCCCGGTGTTGTCGCCGTCTGGACGACCGCCGACGTCGCCGACATTCCGCCGATCGATTTTCGCCTCACCCGCATTGAAGGCCTCGAACCGTACCGCCAGCCGATCCTTGCCAGGGATCGCGTGCGCTATGTCGGCGAACCGGT
>JBARER010000064.1:0-12567 GCA_049796395.1 Xanthobacteraceae bacterium | reverse complement strand
CTCTTGATGAGCAGGATATCGGTTTGTTTCGTCGCCTTTTGCATTTCCCGCTTTCTTGCAGCATTTCGATCTTCAATGGTGCTGGCTGCGTGTTGCAGCTCGGCATCACGTCGAGCCCAATGTCTTTGCCCTAACCGTTTTTGCTTCCGGAAAATCGAGCCTCGCAGTATAAAGCGAATACTATCGTGTGATTTTGTGCCCGTAATCGCTCAATAACGAATTTGCTTTAGGCTGTGGTGACGATTTAAGGATTGAGGGGATTCCCAACGGGCGGCAAATCAGATTCAAGGCTGACTTTTGGAGGTCAGCTTTGGAAGGCGAAGTAGTTCGGGATGATCAGTGGGAGCAAATCGAGCGGTTCGTTCCTGGCGGCCGTAAAGGTAAGCGCGGTCCGCGCAGCGATGGCCGACGTTTCTTTAATGCGCTGTTGTGGATGGCGCGCTCGGGCGCGCGTTGGCGTGATCTTCCGGAGCGTTTTGGGCCGTATCAGACGGCGAAACGGCGCTATTATCGCTGGATCGAGATGGGCGTATTCGATCGATTGTTTGAAGCTGTCGCCAGCCAGCCTGATCTCGAATGGCTGATGATCGACGCCACCGTCATTCGCGCCCAATCTCAAGCTGCGGGAGCGCGGCGTAAAAGGGGGGGCCTCAAGCCCAGGCTCTCGGCCGCTCGCGGGGTGGGTTCGGCACCAAGCTTCATGCTGTCGTAGATGCGCTTGGCCTGCCGGTGCGCTTTGCCATCGGACCCGGCCAGCAGAACGACATGGTGGCGGCCCCTGGGCTGGTCCAAGGACTATCCGCCGGTCAGGTCATCGCTGATCGCGCCTATGATGCGCACCAGCTTCACGATATGATCCTCGACCAAGGCGGCAAGCCCGTCATTCCACCCCGCCGCCATCGCAGATATCAGCACGCTTACGACAAAATCGCCTATCGCAACCGCTGGGGCATCGAAGGCTTTTTCGCCAAACTCAAGCAGTGGCGGCGCATCGCAACGCGCTATGACAAACTCGCCGCCACCTTCCTGGGTTTTGTGAAACTCGCCAGCATCATGCTCTGGCTCAAATGATTAAATCGTCACCACAGCCTAGTGCTTGTCTGGCGCGGGTTGCCGCGCATTTAGCCCGTCAATTTCGGCGAACACACCCGCGCAGGAGCGGTGGTTTTTCATTTTAGCACTGAATTTAGCACATTACGTTTTTCGTCTAAAATAATTGCGTAGTATCAATATGTTGCCTATACGGCACGCACTTAAAATCCCTCGGGGAGAAATCCCTGTGCCGGTTCGAGTCCGGCCGTCCGCACCAAAGATCAGGCTTTCGTCGATCCCCTCTCGGCTTCTTTGCAGACGCCAAACACGGCCGCTGGCTTGCGCATAAGACGCCTTCGTGTTCGGCTGCTTATCCCTCTGACAAAAGGGGCTCGGCGCATCATGAACGAGACGGCCGGCGCGACTTCCGGCAACGCCGCCTCCTTTGTGGCGCCGTTCCGCCATAAGGCGTTTGCGGTGATTTGGACCGCGACGCTGGTGTCTAACATCGGCGGGTGGATGTACAGCGCTGCGTCGGGTTGGTTGATGACCGGCTTGAACCCGGACCCGCTTATCGTCGCGCTAGTGCAAGCGGCGAGCAGTCTGCCGATTTTTCTGTTCGCCATACCGGCCGGGGCATTCGCTGACATTTTCGACAAGCGCAAATATTTACTCGTCGTGGAATGCTTATATACGGCGGTATCAGCGGTCTACGCCGTCATAGTCGGGCTTGGTCTGGCGGCGCCCGGCAATTTGCTGTTTTTCACTTTTCTCATCGGTGCTGCGGGCGCCATGACGGCGCCGGCGTGGCAAGCCGTTGTGCCACTGCTCGTTCCGCGTAACGACCTAACGTCCGGCATTGCCGCCAACAGCATGGGTGTGAACATTGCGCGCGCGCTTGGTCCTGCGCTCGGCGGCGTGGCGATTGCCGGCATCGGCATCGCGGCACCATTTTGGATCAATGCCATTGCCAATCTCTGCGTTGTCGGTTCGCTGCTGTGGTGGAGCAAGCGCAAATCTCCGGGAATACTGCTGTCGGCAGAACGTTTTGGCCCAGCGATCTGGGCCGGTTTCCGCTACGCGCGATACAATCCGCATCTGCGCGCCACCATGATACGGGCTGCTGGGTTTTTTCTGTTCGCCAGCGCTTACTGGGCGTTGCTCCCACTCGTCGCGCGTAGGCAGGTCGCCAGCGGACCAGGCCTTTATGGCGTGCTCCTCGGAGTCATTGGCATCGGCGCCGTCGGGGGCGCATTTTTACTGCCATGGCTCAGGTCGAAGCTCGGTCCCGACCGGCTGATGGCAGCCGGGGCGTTGGGCCAAGCACTCGCGATGCTGCTCTACGGATTAGCAACGAATGCAGCGACGGCGATTGTCGCCAGCATCATCGCCGGCGCGTCCTGGATCGCAGCACTGGCGATACTTTCGGTATCCGCCCAGGTGGCGCTACCGGACTGGGTGCGCGCGCGGGGGCTGGCGTTATATATGACGGTGTTCTTCGGCTGCCTTACGCTCGGCAGCGCCGTATGGGGCGAGGTCGCTGCCTATGTCGGGTTGCCGAGCGCGCACTTTCTTGCCGCCGCCGGCGCGGTCTTGGCGATTCCGCTGACCTGGCGCTGGAAGCTCCAAACTGGGGCTGGTCTCGACCTCACGCCGTCGATGCATTGGCCCGCGCCCGTCACGTCGCAAACGATCGGCGGCGATCAGGGACCGGTGCTGGTAACGGTCGAGTACCGCATCCGCCCGCAAGATCGCGAAGAATTTCTCGAAGCGATCGCCAAGCTCGAGCACAGCCGGCGGCGGGACGGTGCCTATGCTTGGGGCGTGTTCGAGGATGCCGCCCAACCGGGACGCATGTTGGAGACGTTCCTTGTCGAATCTTGGATCAGTCATCTGCGCCAACACGAGCGCGTCACTCAGGCCGAACGTGTGATTCAGGAATCGGTTGAACATTTCGATCTGCAGGGTGACCCCAAGGTCACTCACTTCATCGCGGCGGATTAGTAACGTCTTTTTGGAGCACTTGCGGCGGCAGAGCCGTGCCTTCCGCAAAGGCTACAAATCGTCGCCTCTTCATCCAGAATGTAAGGGCCAGATTGCCCGTTTCCGGCCGTCCGCACCAACATCGTCGCGGGATCTGAGTCGTTTTTATTCCGTTCCCTCACGCCCCCTTCACATCGATCTGCACGTCGACATTGCCGCGCGTGGCGTTCGAGTAGGGGCAGATTTTCTCGTGCGCTTCCTTCGCAAGCGCCGCCAATTCGGCTTGCTGTAGGCTTTGGTCGGCGACATGCAGCTTTACGGCCAGCCCGAAGCCGCCGCCGTCGCGCGGGCCGATGCTCACTTCGGCAGTGACGCTTGCTTTGCTGGCGTCCTTCTTGTGCTGCTTGCCGACGAAATCGAGCGCGCCGCCGAAGCAGGCGGCGTATCCGGCGGCGAACAGATGCTCCGGCGTCGTGGTGTTCGGCTTGCCGGGTCCGCCCATTGCCTTCGGCACGGACAGGTCGGCCCGCACCGAGCCGTCGCTTGCTTCGGTGTGTCCGTTGCGCCCGCCGGTCGCCGTGGCAGTCGCGGTGAAGAGCGGCTTGATCGTGTCCATGATATTCTCCAGACGGTTGACGTTTCAGCCTCGCGTTGGCGCGCTCCATTATATGGGGGCTTTCGCCGCCGCCTGTGAGGCGCGCGTTGTCCCCGAGTCGGGCGCAGGCTGGTGCGGAGCATGCGCTTCGCCCATATTGTTCGGATGACAGGACGGCCCTGCAAACCCGGCGAAGACCTCAAAGGCCTGTGGCGAATGCTGCTGCCGGGAACGCCGTTTCCGGTGTGCGGGGTGAGCGAACCCGCCGATGCCGCAGCGGCAAGCGCCACGACGCCGCAAGAGCGCGCGCCCGCGAAGGCGGCGGACGCAGCCGAAGCGAAATCGGATTAAATCGCTATTTCGCCGCGGCCGGCTCGCCGCCGCCCTGCAACGCGCCAGCTTCAAAGCTCTCGACAAAGACATGGCCAATGCCGCGAGTGAGCGCGCCTGCGGTCAGCGCCGCGGCGCCGAGCCCGAACAAGAGGCCGCCGGGTATGATCCACATCAGCGTGGTCGTGGTGGCGGTACCGACGCCGGTCGGCACCGCGCCGCCAACTAGCGCGACAATCAGCGCGCGAGTGCGGTCGCGCTCGAACGGCACCTGATAAAGCTTGGAAAGCTGCTGCACCATACGCAAATTGATCGCGGTGATCGCGCCGATATTGGCGACCGGCACCGGCACCAAGCCGCCAAGCGCGGCATAATTCTTATGGCGCGCGACGATTTTATGCGCGAGCTTTCGCCGTTGCGCCGCGAGATTATGCGGCAGTCCCGGTGTCACCGCGGGCGAAGCGTCGTTGGCGGCTTGCGCCGAGGACACGGCGAGCGCCGGCTCGGCCGTCTTATCGGCCGCTGCCGGTCGCGGCTGCACCGGAGCTTCTTCGTCGGGCGCGGCGGAGCGATCGAAGGGCCTAAACGTGCCGAGCGGCTGCGTAATGGCTTTCGGAAGCGGTTTGCGGGTCATGCGGCGGCCTGCTGTGCGCCGAGCACCATGTCGACCTCGTCGGCGATGGCCGCGATCTCTTTGGCGGCCGGGCCTTTCCAGCTGATGAGGCTCGGCGTGGCGCCCCATAGCGCGGCTTCCGGATAGGCGACGCGGTTTGCCATTTCGTTCGCCAGCACCGGCAGTCCCGCGGCGGTCAATTCGGCGCGGATGTGCTTGGCGACTACGGAGTCGCGAGTGGTCTGCGTCAGCACGCAACGGAACGGCGGTTGCCGTCCGTCGGTGCGGCCGGTCAGGATGCTCACCGTATCGAGCATGCGGTCGACGTCGAACGGCGACGGCTTGACCGGAATGAGCAGAAAGTCGGCAAGCGCCAGGCAATCGAGTGTCGTGCGCGAGCGAAAACCCGGCGTGTCGATGATAACGAGACCGTTGCCGGCGGCGAGGCGGCGCGCCGTGGCGGAAGCCTCTTCGCTTGCATCCTCGATCACGCTGACGCCGCCGAGCGCGCGCTCGCGCGCGGCAAGCCGCATGATCGAACGCTGCGGATCGGCATCGATGAGGCTCGGGCGCCGGCCGCGCAGGTGCCAATAGACCGCGAGGCAGCTCGCCAGCGTGCTCTTGCCACTACCACCTTTCATGGTGGCCACTGTGATGATCATGCGTGTCATCTCCGACCGTGCAAAGAAGGCCGTGCAAAGAAGGCCGTGCAAAGAAAGGCCGTCCAAATAACGCGAAGCGCACGCGAATCAGCTTTGAAAATACTATTTGATTCGCGACGGACTGCCTATCGTCAATGCCTGGCGTTAAGGCGCGCTGTTCTAAGCTGTGAGCGGCCACCCAATCGGTGGCAAGGTCGTGCAGTCCGGCGAACAGGCCGGGATAATGCGTGCCGTCGGCGAGCTGCGCCTGCCAGCGGCCGAAATACATCGGCACATCGACGCTGCACATGCAGACGACATCACCGGCGGTTCCGGCGGTCAAGGCGGTGAGGGCGAATTGCGCGACCCCGCGGAAGCTCGAGGCAAGCCGGAACAGCGCGCTGCCGAAGCGCGCAAACGCGATCGTCCGGGGGCCTAAGGCCTTATCGGCAAAGCCGGAATGTGTCGTGACCTGGGCCTTAACGGGCTGTTAGGGCAGATTTCCTAGGTTATTTCCCTTACGCCACTTCACCGCTCGGGCGGGAAGGGGACCTTTGATGGTCGTCGTCGGAAATTTTCGCAATCACGCCGAACTGCGCAAAAAGCAGCGGCGCAGCTTCCATTACCACGCAAAGATATTGAAGGATAACGACACGCAGATCGCCTGTGCGATCGCCGACATTTCGCATAGCGGGGCGCGGCTCACTCTTGAGAGCGATGTGGAGTTGCCGCCCGAGTTCGTTCTGCTCCTTACGCGCAATGGCGGGGCGCACCGGAACTGCCGCCTGATTTGGCGCGACGGCTTGAGCCTCGGCGTCAAATTTCCCCAAGACGCCTGATTGCATTCGATTTCATGCCGCTGGCGGGCGGCGGCGTTGCCATATTTGCGGCGCTCCCCTCCTGCAAGCTCGGTTTTGGGACAAGCTGGCCTAGAGGATTTGGCGCCGGTTCGCGCTAGTGGGCTTATGTGATGGGTGTCGGCAATCGCACCGGTGGTGGATGGCGGGCGAATGGCTCGCGGGCGAATGCCTTGCGGGCCATTGGCGCGGCGCCGCACGTTTTCCTGTCGTCGCTCGTTCTCCGACGCACATGTGCCGCCGTGGTCGGCGCCGCGCTCGCCGGCTGCAGCATGAGTAACGACGCCGGTTCGCTCTTGGTCGATCCATCGCTTTACAGCGCCTATCATTGTGACGACCTCGCCAAACAATGGAAGGTTCTGGTCGCCCGCGAGAAAGAGCTCCGCGCGCTGATGCAGCGGGCGGACCAAGGCACCGGCGGCAGCGTGATCGGCTCGCTGGCCTACCGGCCCGATTACGACTCGGCGCTGAGCGAAGAGAAACTCTTGCAGCGTACGGCCGCCGAAAAGAAATGCACCACGACGCCGCAATTCCAGAGCGATCAGAGCATTCGCTGAGCGGTCTGTTTTCGCAGCGACACTTAAATCATTCCGGTCGCCAAGGCGGCGGCGATGGCAACGCCGCCGGCGGCGAGCAGGATGAGTGCGACCGCGCTGCCGACCGTCGCCTTGCCGCCGGCAAACGAGGCGGCATAGACCGCCTTGAGGATATTGTTGGAAGACGACGCGATCAGTATCGCCGCCGCGAGATCGGCCGCGGCCACGTTGGTCACGCCGCCCTGCGCCAGGTTCAACACGAACGGATCGATGTCGGTGACGCCGACGATCGCGGCAAGACCGTAAATGCCGGAAACACCGAAGTGCGCTTTGGCGACGACCGAGACGACCGATACGGCGACGAACAGCGCCGCAAAGATCGCCGCCGCGCCCAGTTCCAGCGGATTGTTGGCGGTCGCGGGCTGCATCTGGCTTGGCGGCGGCTGTTGCGGCCGCGCGCCGCCCCAATATTGCAGCGCGCAGATCGCGAAACCGGCGAGCGACAGCGCGCATAATGGCACGATCAGCAGGCGCGCCAGTCCAACGTTGAAGATTGCAACCACCGCTAAAATGCGCAGATACATGATCGCGGTAGCGAGCGTGATGCCGGCCTGGGCCTGGCGCTTGAGCGCCGGGTCGGCTTTGGCCTGTCGCGCCAGCACCACCGTGGTCGCCGTCGACGAATACATGCCGCCGAGCGCGGCCATCCACAAGCCGCGCGCCGCCGCCGCCCAATGGCGCTGGGCCAGATAGCTGGCGTAGGAAAAGCTGCAGACGACGACCAGCGCCAGCCAGACCTGGCGCGGTGTGATCGTTGTCAGCGTCGTCACCGGGCGATTGGGCAATAGCGGAAGCACGATGCCGGTGAGGATCAGAAACTCGCCGGCGGTGACGATCTCCTTGATCTCGACCCGCCGCGCCAGTGCATGCAACTTCGTGCGCCCGGTGAGCAGCAGCACGGCGGCGACGGTTATCGTGACCGCGACCCAATGCGGCAGCGCGAGCGCGGTGGCGCCAAGCAGATAAGCCAGCACGTTGAGCACCGGCACGACGATGCCGACGTTGATGTCGTTGTTGTCCGCGTCCTGCGGCGTTGGCTTTTCGTGGTCGGTGACGTGAGCGGCGTAGTAGACGACGAGCCAGGCGCCGAGGATTAAAAGGCCGCCAGTGAACGGAATAAAATGCTTTGGATCGAACAGATAAAGCGTGCCGCCGGCCAGCGCCAGCAGCGGAAAAGTGCGAATGCCGCCGGGCCGCCGCTCGTCGGTGTGGGCGAAGAATTCCTCGAAGGCGAGCCCGAGAAAGAAGCTCAAGCCGAGTAGCAGCGCGACGCTCGCCGGTGAGGGTGTTGTGATCATGCTGTGGCGGCTGGCAATGGCAATATAGGGTATGCGGGCGCGGACTATAGTGGAAAGGGGAGGGAATGAAAGTCAGCCGAACCGCAATCGCGGCCACAAAGTAACGGTGACTCTTCACCAGCCGGTGCACAAAAAAGACGTGGGCCCCGCGCATGCCCGACAACTAACCGTCGGTTGCGAACAAAACGGGACCGTGATTCAGTCGCTGCCCGATCCCGATTGATTCGCGAGCATGCTGGCGGCGCGCCTGCAACATCTCAATCCGCAACAGCGCCGCGCTGTCGAGCACGGCGGCGCGACGTTGGCCGCGTGCGGTCCGCTGTTGATCATTGCCGGCGCCGGCTCGGGCAAGACCAATGCGCTCGCGCACCGCGTCGCGCATCTGATCGAGCAGGGCGCCGACCCGCACCGCATCATGCTGCTGACCTTTTCGCGCCGGGCTGCTGCGGAAATGACGCGCCGTGTGGGCCGCATCCTTGCCGACATGACGCGCGGAGCCGCAAGCCCGGCGCATAGCATCGCCTGGGCCGGCACGTTCCATTCCATCGGAGCGCGGCTTGTTCGCGAATTTTCCGACGACATCGGCGTCGGCCGCGAATTTACCATCCATGATCGCGAAGACTCCGCCGACCTGATGAATCTGATCCGGCACGAACTGGGATTTTCAAAAACCAGGGAGCGCTTTCCCACCAAAGGTACCTGCCTCGCGATTTATTCGCGCACGGTCAACAGCGAAACCGCGCTGGGCGAAATGCTCGATTCCTGCTTCCCGTGGTGTGCGGCGTGGCAGGACGAATTGCGCAAGCTGTTTGCAAGCTATGTCGAGACGAAGCAGGCGCAGAACGTCCTCGATTACGACGACCTATTGCTCTATTGGGCGCATATGATGCAGGAGCCGTCGATCGCGCACGAAGTCGGAGCGCGCTTTGATCACGTGCTGGTCGACGAATATCAGGACACCAACCGGCTGCAGGCCTCGGTGTTGCTTGCGCTCAAGCCGAACGGCGTCGGCCTGACGGTGGTCGGCGACGACGCCCAGGCCATCTATTCGTTCCGCGCCGCGACCGTGCGCAACATTCTTGATTTTCCCGGTCATTTCAGTCCGCGCGCCGAGGTGATCACGCTGGAGCAGAATTACCGCTCGACCCAGCCGATCCTGGCGGCGGCCAATGCCGTGATCGGGCTTGCTGAGGAGCGCTTCACCAAAAATCTTTGGTCCGAGCGCAAATCAGCTGAGCGTCCCTGGCTTGTCAACGTGCGCGACGAGGCGGATCAAGCCCACTACGTGGTCGAGAAGGTCCTGCAGCACCGCGAAGCGGGACTTGCGCTCAAGACCCAGGCCGTGTTGTTCCGTGCGTCGCATCATAGTGGGCTGCTCGAAGTCGAATTGACCCGCCGCAACATACCGTTCGTGAAATTCGGCGGCCTAAAATTTCTCGAAGCCGCGCACATTAAGGACATGCTGGCGCTGTTGCGCTTCGCCGAAAACCCTCGCGATCGCGTCGCCGGATTCCGTGTCATTCAACTGTTGCCTGGAATAGGTCCGGTGATCGCCGGCAAAGCGCTCGACCGCATCGCCGCGACCACCGATCCGGCCGCGGCGCTGGAGGCGGTGCGGCCGCCCGCGGCCGCCGCCGAGCATTGGCCGGACTTTGTCGCAACCGTCCGCCTGGTGCGTTCCGGCGCGTCAGGCTGGCCGGCCGAGTTCGATCTTGTGCGCCGCTGGTACGAGCCGCATCTCGAACGCATTCACGAAGATGCCGCGCTGCGCCAGGCAGACCTCGATCAACTCCTGCACATCGCGGCCACTTATCCGAGCCGCGAGCGCTTTCTCACCGAGCTTACGCTTGATCCGTCCGATGCGGCGAGCGACCGCGCCGGTGCGCCGCTTCTCGACGAGGACTATCTCATTCTCTCGACCATCCATTCGGCCAAAGGCCAGGAGTGGAAGTCGGTCCATCTGTTGAACGCGGTCGACGGCTGTCTGCCATCGGATCTCGCGACCGGCAAGAGCGCCGAGATCGAAGAGGAACGGCGGCTGCTCTATGTCGCCATGACACGGGCGCGCGACCATTTGCACGTCATCGTGCCGCAGCGGTTCTTCGTGCACGGCCAGCGCAGCAACGGCGACCGCCACCTCTACGCCTCGCGCACGCGCTTTATTCCGCCAGCGCTGCTCGACCATTTCGAATGCTGCGGCTGGTCTCCCGCCGCGGCCACGCACGCGCCGCCGCGCGCGGCCCGGGCGCCGATCGACGTATTAAAGCGCGTCCGCAACAGTTGGGGATGAATTTGGCTAAAGCGCCACGCGGCGCAGCCGCAGCGCGTTGCTGATCACGCTCACCGACGAGAGCGCCATTGCCGCAGCCCCGATGGCCGGCGACAGCACGATGCCGAACGCGGGATAAAGAACACCGGCGGCAATCGGGATCGCCGCGCCGTTGTAGAGGAACGCCAGCAACAGATTTTGCCGGATATTGCGCATGACGCCGCACGACAGCCGCCGCGCCCGCACGATCCCGGTGAGATCGCCCTTGAGGAGCGCAATACCGGCGCTTTCAATCGCGACGTCCGTGCCGGTGCCCATGGCAATACCGACATCGGCGGCGGCAAGTGCCGGGGCGTCGTTGACTCCGTCGCCGGCCATGGCGACGACGCGGCCGTCGCGGCGTAACCTGCCGACGATTGCGCCCTTGTCTTCGGGCAGCACTTCGGCTTCGAACGCAGCGATGCCGAGGCGGCGCGCCACCGCCGCGGCGGTAACGCGGTTGTCGCCGGTCAGCATGACGACGCGGACGCCGTCGCGGCCAAGAGCCTCGAGCGCCGCCGCCGATGTCGCCTTGACCGGGTCGGCGACGGCCAGAAGGCCGCCCAGCTTGCCGTCAGCGGCGAGGAAAACCACCGTCGCCCCGTCGCCGCGCAGGCGGTCCGCATCCTTGTCGAGCGCGTTCGTATCGACGCCGCGGCCGGACAGAAAGCTCTGACTGCCAACCGCAATGGCGCGGGTCTCGACCGTCGCGACGACGCCTTTGCCTGGCGGCGCGTCAAAGTCGCTGATCGCGGCCAATGCGATATTGCGTTCGGCGGCGGCGGCAACAATGGCGGCGCCGAGCGGATGCTCACTGGCGCGTTCGATCGATGCGGCGAGCCGGAGCACCTCCGCCTCGTCAAATCCGGATGCCGCGACAATGGCGATCAGTTTCGGCTTACCCTCGGTCAGGGTACCGGTCTTGTCGATCACCAGCGTGTCGACTGTCTCCATCCGCTCCAGCGCCTCGGCATTTTTGACGAGGACGCCGGCACGCGCGCCGCGCCCGACGCCGACCATGATCGACATCGGCGTCGCCAGCCCAAGCGCGCAGGGGCAGGCGATGATGAGCACGCTCACCGCCGCGATCAGGGCAAATGCGAAACGCGGCTGCGGCCCGTAGATCGACCAGGCGGCGAAGGTGACAAGCGCGACGGCAAAAACCAGCGGCACGAACCATGACGACACCTTGTCGGCGAGCTGCTGGATCGGCGCGCGCGAGCGCTGCGCCGCGGCCACCATCCGCACGATCTGCGCCAATAGCGTGTCACGGCCGACCGCCTCGGCCTGCATCGCGAAGCTGCCGCTCCGGTTAAGCGTGCCGGCAATGACTTTGGCTCCGGCGGCCTTGCTCACCGGCATCGATTCTCCGGTCAACATGGATTCGTCGACGGTGGAATGGCCGTCGACGATCGCGCCATCGACGGGAATTTTTTCGCCCGGGCGTACCCGCAGGTGATCGCCGGCGATGACGGCGTCGAGTGGAATTTCCATATCGGGGCCGTCCGGCGCGATGCGGCGTGCCGTCTTCGGCGCGAGATCGAGCAGCGCGCGGATAGCGCCCGAGGTTTTCTCCCGCGCGCGCAATTCCAGCATCTGGCCGAGCAGCACCAATACGGTGATCGCGGCGGCGGGTTCGAAATAGGCTGCCACTGCGCCATGATGTCCGTGAAATGCCGGCGGAAACAGTTGCGGCGCGAGTGTGGCGACGACGCTGTAGACAAATGCGACGCCGGTGCCGACGGCGATCAGCGAGAACATGTTGAGATTGCGGGCTGCGAACGAACGGAAGCCGCGGACGAAAAACGGCCAGCCGCCCCACAGCACTACCGGCGTGGCAAACGCCAACTGGACAAAATTATTCACGCTCGGTGAGAGCCAGCGGCTGGTGTCGACGAAATGGCCGCTCATCTCCAGCGCGACGATCGGCAGGGTCAGCGCGAGGCCGATCCAGAACCGCCGCGTCATGTCGAAAAGTTCGGGATTGCGCACCGTCTCGGCGGAGACGACTGCCGGCTCCAACGCCATGCCGCAAATCGGGCAGGAACCGGGTCTGATTTGCCGCACTTGCGGGTGCATCGGGCAGGTGTAGACGGCGTCCTCCGGCACGGGGACGATCAGCGGGGCCTGCTTAAGGAACTTTTCAGGATCGGCTGCAAATTTACTGCGGCACTTCTCGCAGCAAAAATGATAGATGTGATGGCCGTATTGGTAACGGTGGGGGCTTTTTGCCGGATCGACGATCATGCCGCACACCGGATCGGTGGCGGCAGTGGCGCTCGCTGGATGGAGCGGATGGTGCATGCTATTCCCT
>JBARER010000063.1:0-20390 GCA_049796395.1 Xanthobacteraceae bacterium | reverse complement strand
CGCCGGGGAGGGTCCTCCCGTTTGCACCCGGTGATTCCAGGAAGCGCGGCCCGGAGCCGAGTCGAGGGGTAACACTCTCGGCGCATGACCGCGGTGGGGCGCCGAAAGGCGAGGGCGCCGCCGCTTGTTCCCGGGCTGTGCGGGAGCGAAGCGATGGTGTTCGCCGCATACGCTGGCAGGCTTTTTTTTCTGCAGCGGGGCGGACTCCAGTGGTGCGCTTATCGGCGCTCCGCCTCCCTCTTTTTGAGGGAGTAGATTGGAAGGGCTTTCTTAAAGCGTGAAGCAAAACTCGGATGCGAAGGCGCATCGCGAGAAGGAGAACGCTTGCGTCATTGCGAGGAGGCCCAAAGGACCGACGAAGCAATCCAGGGGCCGGCTACTCTGTGCAAGCCGTCCTGGATCGCTTCGCGGAGCTCGCAATGATGGGGAGGCACCAACAACAAGGAGGGTCACGACCATCGCATGACGATTTTCTGCAACGAAAATGGAGCGAAGACTCAGACGCCCCTCCCACCGCGCTGCGCGCGGTCCCCCCTCCCCGCTATCGCGGGGCGGGATGAAAGGCCCTCACCCAAAGCCGATAAATTTGCAGAACTCGGAAAGCTCCGCGCGTGGGGCGCGGAAGTTGTTGGCCGCATGAGCGCGGTCGCCGTAACCGATAGCCACCGCGCAGAACAGTATCTGCTCCGCCGGCATGCCGACGAAGGGCCTCACCACCTCGTGCATGCGCGCCCAGGATTCCTGCGCGCAGGTGTCGAGTCCATGGCCGCGGGCGAGAAACATCAGCGCGTGGATATAGCCGCCGAGATCGGCCCATTGGCCGGGGCCGAGCTTGCGCTCGATGCCGATGAACAGGGCGGCCGGCGCGTTGAAGAACATGAGATTGCGCTCGTATTGCACAAGCCGCGCCGCGGCGTCGCCGCGGTCGATGTCGAGCGCGCCGTAAAGCTGCACGCCGTGATAGTCGCGGCGGCCCCGGTAGGGCTCCCACATTTCCTTCGGATAGATCGGATATTCGGCATCGACATGGCGCGCGTCGCGGCCGGCGATGAAAGCGGCGACCTTTTGCTTGAGCTCGGCAAGCGGCTGACCGGTCAGCGCATAAACATACCAGGGCTGCAAATTGCCACCGGAGGCGGCGCGTGCCGCGCGCGCGATCAGATCGCGCACAATCCCCGGCTCGACCGGCTTGTCGAGAAACCAGCGGCAGGACAGACGGGAATCGACGGCTTCGAAAACATCCATGAGACACGCTTCAAGCTAAAGGAAGGGATCATTCTTTTCACCTTCTACGATATTTTCGACATCGACGTCGCGTTCATCCAGACCTGCACCGGGATTATCCCCCGTTGCACGCCGCCCGCGCGGCCCATTACATCGGCTTGCCGGTTCTCTTCAATCTCGTCGGCCATGTCATCGGCACCTTGATCTTGAGCCCGCTAGCGGGCCGCGCCGGCCGGCGCGGTCTCCTGCTGGTGACCATGGTCATCACCGGCGCGGCTTTGAGGTCACGCGCGCGGCACGGCCGGATATGCTAACTAAGCCGACGGCTTGAGACGGCGGCCGGGTAAGATCGCCGCTGGCGAATGCGGCGCCGGCTCACGGGGGGACGACATGGCGGCGGAGACGACGGTCACGGTGGCGGCGCGACTCGACCGGTTGCCGCCGTCGCGGCATACGCGCCGGCTGGTGACGCTCGTGTCGCTCGGCGGCTGGTTCGAATTCTACGATTTGTTCTTCACCGCCTATGTGGCGATCGGCCTGTTCAAGGGCGGCCTGTTCAAGCCGACGACGTCCGGACTGTTTGACCTGCAAGGCTTTGCCAGCTTCGTCGCCGCGCTGTTCCTTGGCTTGTTCGTCGGCACGCTCGCCTTCTCCTGGATGTCCGATCGCTTCGGCCGTCGCTCCATCTTCACTTTCGCGCTGCTCTGGTACTCGGCCGGCGCGCTGGTCATGGCGTTTCAGAACTCGCCGGAAAGCATCGATCTGTGGCGCTTCATTGCTTCGGTCGGACTCGGCGTCGAACTGGTCAATGTCGACACCTACGTGTCCGAGTTGGTGCCCAAGGATCAACGCGGACCGGCCTTCGCCTACAATCAGTTCGTCATGTTCACCGCCGTGCCAGTGGTGGCGCTCCTCGCCTGGCAATTGGTGCCGCTGACCGTCCTCGGGCTCGACGGCTGGCGCTGGGTGGTGATCATCGGCTCGATCGGCGCCTTCGTCATCTGGTGGATTCGCCGCAGCCTGCCGGAGTCGCCGCGCTGGCTGGAGCAGCACGGCCGCACCGCGCAAGCCGACGCCATCGTCGGCGCGCTGGAGCAGAAAATCCGCGCCGATGGCGTCGCGCTGCCACCGCCAGAAGCCGTCGCCGGCGAAGCCGAGCACAAGCCCGGCGCCTGGATGGAGATGTGGAACGCCGAGTACCGCGGCCGCACCGTCATGCTGGTGATCTACAATCTGTTTCAGACCGTCGGCTATTACGGCTTCTCCAGCTGGGTGCCAACGCTGTTGATCTCGCAAGGGATCGGCGTGACCAAATCGCTGGTCTACACCTTCATCATCGCCATCGCCGCGCCGATCGGGCCTTTGGTTGGAATGTTTTTCGCCGATCACATCGAGCGCAAGTGGCAGATCTCCTGGGCCGCCGTCGGCATTGCGGTGTTCGGCTTATTGTTCGCCAAGGGGACGGACGCGGCCGAGGTCATCGGCTGCGGCGTGCTGATCACGCTGTGCAATAACTGGATGTCGTTCTCGTTCCACGCCTATCAGGCGGAGCTGTATCCGACGCGCATCCGCGCCCAGGCCGTGGGTTTCGTCTATTCGTGGAGCCGGTTCTCGGCGATCTTTTCCGGCTTCATCATCGCCTTCCAACTCGGCCATTACGGCACCACCGGCGTGTTCAGCTTCATTGCCGGCGCCATGGCCGTCGTCTTCATCGTCATCGGCGGCTTCGGGCCAGCGGTGACGCGGCGTCGGCTCGAAGCCATCGCCGGCTGATGGGCGCCGCCATTTGGCCGCCGCGTTTAAGCCGTAGACGGCGATCAATAGGCCGTCTTGTTGATTTCGCCGGAGCCGGTGACGAACCAGCGTTCGCTGATGAACGGCTTGCCGGCGAGCCGGTCGGCCAGCCAATCGGCCAAGAGGATCGTCGGAAACGGGCCGAGATTGGCCGCCGGCACATTGCCCACCGAATGCCGCGACTCCTGATAGACCACCATCTGCTTCGGGCCCGTCAGCGCCGCCATCAAACGGTCCGAATGAGCGAGCGGGCTGAGCTCCTCCGCTTCGCCGGCGACACAGAGGTACGGCACCTTGATCCTGTCCGCGTGGCCCTCCCACGTAATTTTCTTGCGAAACTGATCGAATTCGGCCTCGTCGGTCATCCCCGACATGTACATGAAGCGCTTCTTGAACGTCGGCGACGCCTCCTGAAAGATCGTATGGCAGCCCGGCTCGTGGCACACCGACATCACCGCGCAAGCCTTGATACGCGGCTCGTTCGCGGTGAGCACCGTGCCGAATAGCGAACCAAAGCTCGTGCCGGCAACGCCGACGCGCGTTGCGTCGAGCTCCTGCCGCGCGGCGATCCAATCGACCAAAGCCGGTCCCGTCGCCGCCCAATTTGCCATGCTGAAATACAGCCCGATCATCGGCGCCTCGTACTGGCCCGGTCCGTCGATCGCCAAAACCGCCATGCCGCGGTTGAGATACTTGTCGCCGTAAAGCGCGACCTGAATCTCCTTGTAGCTGTCCATGCCGGGAACCGCGATCACCACCGGCAGCCGGCCGCTGCTATAGCCGGGCGGCAGATGCAGCCACGCCGGGATCGCCTTGTCGGCAAACGGAACCCAAACCGCCTCGACATGATGATCGGCGAGCGTTGCATATTTGGCGTAGCATTCGCGCTTCTTGTTGTTGTAGGCGATGTTGGTCTCGTCATTTTCATCATAGGGCCATTGCGCCGCGCCCCAATGCACCGCGGCCATGAAAAAATTATCCCGCGCGGTGACCTTGTGATCGGCCTGCGCGGCGGCATTGGCTTTGGCCTCGCGGCGGCGAGCGACGGCGGCAAAGGCCGGGCCGATATCGGCCATCTTCTTCACCCGTTCGCGAATTCCGGCAAAATCGGCGTTGGCCTCGATGCCGCACGGCGAATGGATATAAAGCGAGCGTGGCTGATCCCAGTCGATGCCGTTGGCGCGAATGATGTTATCGATAAGCCAGCGCTGCTCATCAAAGCGGCGCACCTGGGGCGAGCCACGATGATCGAGAACGGGGGCGAATGCCTGCTGCGGCCGATTCATGGCGTGTCCTCCCTGATCCGAAAGGCGGATGCACGCATGCCCGCCGTCTTGAGAGGGCATTATCGGCAAAATAGAGGGCCGATTGTCAACGTGGTTCGCGATCTTCGAGGCGCCGTCCCGGCCGCCCCTTGCTGCGCCGCCGGTAACGGCCGCAACGACCGGGTCAGGTGTTCACATTCGCCTATAAGCAAGACCAATCGGCCATCCGCCGTCACTGCGGCGCCAACGGCGGCTTGCCGATCTTACGCATCGCTTCATCGGCCACTTGTGTCGACAGTTCGGCCGCTCGCCTAACGCTTTGCAGCAGCGCCTCGAAATTATCGCGCACAATCTCGGTCTGCAGCGCCAGACAATCGTGCATCGTCCGACAGCCTATCAAGTCGTCGAAATGGTTCATATTGTTTTCAATGCGCGACTGCGTGAAGCGCATCCATTCGCCGGCGACGTTCTGCAATCCGCCGGCGGCGATCGTCGTGCCGTCCACCAGGGCCTGCAAATTGCCCGACGAGCGCTGCATGGCTTCGCGAGCCGCGTCATCGCTGACGCCGACCATTTTCGAGAATTGATCCATCGAGCGTTTCGCAAGCCGGTTTGCGGCTTCGCTGTTGGAGCGCCAGTGGTTGCTGACGCTTTCGGCGTTGCGTCTGATGGATTCGACGCCGGCTTGCGCGGTCCGCTCCGTCGCATCCGCCATCGTCCGGGTCGCCTGTTCGGCAGTTCTTCGCGCCGCAGTCTGCACACCTTCCATTGTTTCTCGCTCGGAATGTAACTCTCGTTCGGGATGTCGCGGGCTGTTTGCCATGGTTCCCTCCACTGCTACATGAGGGAAACGACGCGAGGTGTCAGCCGTTCCGGCTTACACCGGCTTTTTGAGCAAAGGTAAGCGGAACTCTGCCGATCTTATTGCCACACTGAGACAGCACAGTTTGGTCGGCTCAATTCCTTTTGCAGGCGGCCGGAATCAGTTCTTTGCAGGCCGGAAAAAGAACGACAGATGCACACTCTGAAAACAGCATTAGCAGCCGCGAGCGCCGGCTGCTTACTGCGGCCTCGCTTGCGCCTGCCGCCGGCTCCGGCCATCCTGCCTGCCGTTTGCGTGGGGTTCGGCGAGATTCATTCCTGGCTGACGCTCCCTCCACCATGCTGCGCATGCTCCCCTCCACGCCGCGCTTCGCTCAGCCGGCACAGATGGAAAGATTCCCATGAAGCTCGCCGTGCCGGATATGATCTCGAATTCCTATTTTCCCGCCGAGGCTGCGGTCGAGCTTGGCTTCTTCAAGGCCGAGGGGCTAGACGTCGCGCTCGAGCTCATCTTCCCGGTGGATAAGGCCTACGCCGCGTTGCGCGATGGCGCGGTCGACTTCGTCGGCGGCTCGGCCCATTCGGCGCTCGCCGCGTTTGCGAATTTCCAGGGCGTAAAGCTGTTATGCGCGCAGGCTCAGGGCATGTATTGGTTCCTGGTCATGCATGCGGATTTCCATGCGCTGCGCGGCGACGTTTCCGCCGTCAAAGGCCGCAGCATCGGCGCCGCGCCATGGGTGGATAAAGGCCTGCGCGGCTTGCTCGCCGAGGCCGGTATCGACCTCGAGCGCGACAAGGTCAAAATCGCGCCGGTGCCCGGATCGCTCGATGCCGGCGTCAATTTCGGCGTCACCGCCGCGAAAGCGCTGGAAGAGCGCAAGATCGACGGCTTCTGGGCGAATGGCATGGGCGCCGAAGTCGCGGTGCGTCGCGGCGTCGGCAACGTGGTTCTGGACGTCCGCCGCGGCGACGGTCCGAAACCCTGCTTCAACTATACCGCCGCTACCATTGCCACGACCGACGCATTGATTGCGCGCGCGCCCGAGCGGGCCGCCGCGGCGGTGCGCGCTATCGTCAAAACGCAAGCCGCTTTGAAGACGGACGTGACGCGCGCCGCAACGGTCGGCAACAAGCTCTTTCCTGCCTCCGAAGCAGCGCTGATCACGGATTTGATCCGCCGTGACCTGCCCTACTACGACGCGACATTGTCGCGCGACTTTATCGCCGGCATGACCGCATTCGCGCGCCGCCAAGGCATCCTCGATAGCGAGGTCGCTTACGAACAGGCGGTGGCAACGCAATTTGCTCCGCTCTGGAAAGATCACTAACACTGTGCGGCGTTTGCGCGGGTATAAGAAGGAACCTCAATGAACCTGATCGACCGACGCCTGTTCCTGCTGTTTACGTCTGGTGCGCTGGCGGCGCCCGCGTTGACGGGTCGCGCCTTGGCCGACGATTGGCCGAAGGACAAGATCATCCGCGCCGTCGTGCCGTTTGCGCCGGGCAGCACCATCGACGTCATCGGCCGTATCGTGCTCGATCCGCTGGGCAGAGAGCTCGGCCAGACCATCGTGGTGGAGAACCGCGGCGGCGCCGGCGGCACCATCGGATCGGCCGTCGTGGCCAAGTCCGAGCCCGATGGCTACACGCTCTTGATCAACGCGTCGGCGCATTCCGCCGCGCCGGCCGCTTATCCACATCTGCCGTACGATCCATCCAAGGACTTTGCCGGGGTCGCCATGTTCGGCGTCGTGCCGAACGTGCTCCTGGTAGCGCCCTCAAAGGGTATCAAGTCGGTCAAGCAACTGGTCGAGCAGGATAAGGACGGCCATATGACTTTTGCCTCGGCCGGGGTCGGCAGCGCCACACACTGGGCGGCCGAGCGCTTTCTGCTATCGGCCGGCATCAAGGCGACGCATGTGCCGTTCAGCGGCGGGCCGGCCGCGCTGACCGAAGTGATGACCGGCCGCGTCGACTTCTGCTTCATCGGCGTCTCGTCCGCCATTCCCTTCATCAAGAACAATCAGCTGCTGCCGCTCGCCGTCAGCATGAAAAAACGCTCCGCGGCATTGCCCGATGTGCCGACGACCATCGAGCTCGGCTACGCCGATTCCGATTATGTGTTCTGGAATGGCATGCTCGCACCGGCGAAGACGCCGCCGGTCATTATCGATCGATTGCATGACGATGTGCAGAAAGTGTTGGCGCTGCCCGACGTGCAAGCCAAACTGAAGGCGCAAGGCGTCGAACCGATGCCGATGACGCCCCATGAGATCGACGCCATGATCGCCAAGGAAATCGTGCAGAACGTCAAGCTCGCCAAGGCGGCCGGCCTGAAGTTCAACTGACGCTACCCGGCGCATTGCGCCGGCAACGCTTCACTTCGCCAGTTTGCTGCGGCTTTTCGTCGAACGGCCGCATGACCGATATGCTTGTCGTAGCCGACGAAATCCTGCCGCGCGGGTGCCAACAAGCATCATTGCCGCAGGCGAGGCGCATGTGTCCAATCTGTGCTAAAACTGGATCGACTCTGCGGGGTCAAACAAAGCGCAGAAGCACAAAGGCGCATTGAGGGAGGAAAAAACGATGAGCATCGTTAGGCGCACGTTTCTCAAATCCGCGCTGGTCACTCCGCTGGCTTTGACCTCGGCGATAGCGACGGTGCGCGCCCAGACGGATTATCCGACCAGGCCGATACGGCTCATCGTCGGGTTCGGACCCGGCGGCGGCACCGACATTCTCGCTCGTCTGGTCGGCGCCAAGCTTGCGGAAATTATCGACCAATCGGTGGTGGTAGAGAACCGGCCGGGAGCCTCCGCACGGCTGGCGGCGGAATACGTCGCCAATCAGCCGGCCGATGGCTACACGCTCCTGGCCAGCCCGGTCGGACCGATGTCGATGGCGGCCGCCATTTATTCCGATCTTAAATACGACCCGGTCAAATCGTTCGTTCCGCTCGCCATGATCGGGCAATTTCCCGAAATCTTCGTCGTTGCCTCGGACACGCCGGTCAACAGCGTCAAGGAGCTGGTTCAGTTCGCCAAGCAACACCCCGATAAAGCCAATTATCCCAGCACTTCGCCGGCCTTCACCATGCCGATGGAAGAGTTGAAGCTGGCGTCCGGCATGCCCGGCGTGATGGTACCGTACAAGAGCAGTGGAGAAATGGTTTTGAGCGTCATCGAAGGCCAGTCGATGATGGCGACGATCGATCCGCCGCCGACATTGCCGCAGGTAAAGGCCAAAAAGCTTAAAGCGCTTGCGGTGAGCGGCCATCAACGCATGTCGGAACTCCCTGATGTGCCGAGCATGGCGGAGGCCGGCTTCCCGACGGTCGACACGCAGTTGTGGAGCGGCGCCTTCGCGCCCATCGCGACCCCGCCGGCAATCGTGACCAGGCTGCAAAAGGCATTCACCAAGGCCATCCAGGACCCCGGAGTCGCGGCGAAACTCAAAGCGTTGGCGGTCGGTCCGGGAGTGGCGACCCCTGAGGAATTCAAGCGCCAGATCGAAAACGAGATCGCCAAGTACAAAGGCCTGATCAAGGCCGCCAATCTGCACTTCACCTGAGTGGCGCCGTCTCACATTCGTATTGGTATCAAAATCCGCCGGCGGTGAATTGCAGCCGCTGGGTCACGTCGTAGGGCTGCTTCGCGATCGGATAAGCGTAATCGACCCGAAGCGCCCCGAACGGTGAATCCCAGATCAGGCTGGCGCCGACCGAGGAACGTACCGCGCGCGAATTGGCGATCTGTTGCGATGGCGACAATGACGCCAGCTGGGAAACGCCCGACGCGTTGGTCGCCCACAAGCTGCCGGTATCGGAAAACAGTGCGACTTTGAGCTGCGCATCCGGCGACACGAACGGCACTGGCGATTGCAGTTCCGCCGTCGTGGTCCAATAGGCGTTGCCGCCAATATTATCCATTGTCGTGCCGGGCGTGATGTCGCGCGGACCGAAGCCATTCGGGGCGAAGCCGCGCACGAGCTGCGGCCCGCCGAAGAAACCGTCGAGCAACGGCAATTGCTGGCCGCCCCACGGGGTTACATAGCCGCCCTGGGCGCGCAGCATGCCAACGACGTCGCCGGCGATCGGATGATAGAACCGCACGTCTTCGGTGGTCTTCGCGAAATTCGCCGCGCCCCCGAGCCCGGCGAATTCATTGTTGGTCTGGACGCGGATGCCGGTTGTCGGGGCTTTCGGGTTGTCGAGGGTCGAGTAGGTCGTGCCGTTGCCGATCGACGATACCCAATAGGACCCTGCCGCCGCCGCTTGCTGGATTGGCAGCGACACCGGTCCATAGGCCGAATTGAGCGAGACACCCTGATTGTAGATCGAGTAATTCCAGCTGGTAGTGAGATTTTCATTCAGCGGCGTGATTACGGAAAACTTCGCGCCGTAAAGACTGGTGTTGAAAGCTTGATTGCTGTTGGCGAAGGTTTCGCGTCCGAACAGATCAGCGCCGACTCCCAGACGCTGTCCCATGAACCACGGATCGGCAAAGGCGAGGTCGAACCCTTGCGCATATTGCCCATAGGTCACCGAGGCCCTGGCGGTGTTGCCCGTGCCGAAGACATTGTTGTCGCTGATCGAAACCTGCGCCAGCATGCCATCGGTGGTGGAATAACCGCCCGAGATAAAGAAGTTGCCGGTCTGTCGTTCCTGAACGGTGACTTCGAGCACGACGCGATCCGGCGCCGAGCCCGGCGCGGTGGTGACTTTTACCGACTTGAAATAGCCGAGCGCCTTGAGGTGACGCTCGCCGCGGTCGACCAATGCGCGGTTGTAGGCATCGCCTTCGCCGAAGTCGAACTCGCGCCGGATGACATCATCGTGGGTTTTGCTGTTGCCATGAATATCGATCCGCTCGACGTAAAGCCGCTGGCCTTGGCCGATGGTGTAGACAAGATCGATCAGGCGCCCCGGCTGACGACCGCTGCCGGCCACGACATTGGCGAACGGTTCGCCTGACTTGGACAGCGCCATGGTCAAATCCTCGACCGTCTTGCTGATGGCGTCGGCGTCGTAGACATCGCCGATCTGCGTGTGCACGGAGCCGCGCAGCGCCGCGGTATCGACGTTGTTCAAGACCGATTGGATGGTCACCTTGCCGAGGCGATATTGCGGACCCTCGTCTACCATGAAGCTCAGTACGACGCCCTTTTGCGCGGCATCGTAGTGCGCCGTGGACATCACCTTCACGTCGGCATAACCGTGCGCAAGATAGAAGTGGCGGACGAGATCACGGTCGTTGTCGATGCGATCGGCATCGTAGCTATCGTTGTCGAGCAGAAAGCTCAGTAAATTCGTCGTGCCGGTTTTGACCACGGCCTTGAGCTTGGTCGTCGAAAATGCGGCATTGCCGGCGAACTCGATATGCCGCACCGCCAGCTTGTCGCCCTCCTTGATCGCAAAAACGAGATTGGCGTGGGCGATGCCGTTCTTGCCAGCCGGCTTGGCGGCGATCGTTTCCGGCACGACGCGCGTGTTGTAATAGCCACGTTGCCGATAAAGCTCGGTGATCTGCAGGACGTCACCTTGGACAAGCGCACGAGACAGCGGCCCGTTCTCTTTTGACTGAATGGCTTTCTTGAGATCGGCGTCCTTGAGCTTTTTATTGCCCTCGAAGCTGATGACACCGATTGTCGGATTTTCAACGACCGCCACCAGGACGCGTTCGCCGATACGCGAAATCCTCACGTCCTTGAACAGGCCAGTGGCATAGAGGCGCTTGAGCGCGGTATTGAGCGCATTCGCGTCGAGCTTTCCGCCGGGCCTGGAATGGAAAAACGAGCGGATCATATCGGCGCCGATATGCCGATTGCCCGCCACGGCGACGGACTGCGTATCGCCCGGAGAATTGGCGGCACCGGCCGCTGCGGCATGGCCGCAGAGGGTGATGACAAGGCAGGCGACCAGGATGACGGCAATCCCCCGGCAACGCATGACGCGTGGCTCCCCTCGGCCTATCGGCCAGACCTTTCAACAAACGGCCGCGGCGGGAGCGTGACGGATTGTGTCGAAATCTGAGGCTTTTGTTAGAGCGATCGCCACAAAGGTTGACGGACGGCGGAGTGCCGCGGCCAAAAAACGCCGGAAGACATTTGGGCTGCAGGCATGATTTACCAATTTGCCAATAACAACAGACCAGACCGGTTGGACCATGCGCACACCGGCATGAACGCGATCCACAATCCGCGTCACACTGGCTGAAGGCCGGCGAGCTTGATCACGCGGGCCCATTTCTTGACCTCAACGGCGATGAACTTTCCAAATTCCCCCGGTGACATCGGCATCGGTTGGGCACCCAGTCCGGCGAGCTGCGTCTTGATCGCCGGCATGGCGAGCGTCGCGTCGACCACCCGGTTCAGCGTGTTGATGATGTCGGGGGCGGTGTCCTTCGGTGCGCCCATGCCGTGCCAGACACTCGCTTCGTAGCCGTCGACAAATTCAGCCACGGTCGGAACATCCGGCAGGATATCCGAACGCGTCGCTCCAGTGACGGCGAGCGCACGTAGCTTACCGGCCTTGACGTTGGCGATCGAAGTCGCGATCGGAGCGAACGTGACCTGGACGCGGCCGACGAGCAAATCAGGCATATAGCTCGAGGTATAGGGAATGTGAACCAGGTCCACGCCGGCCATCTGTTTGAATAGTTCGCCGGCGAGATGCGGCGCGGTGCCAATGCCGCCGGAAGCGAAGTTGATTTTTCCCGGATTGGCTTTTGCGTAGGCGATGAATTCTGGCAGCGTCTGCGCGGGCACCCCGGGGCTGACCACAAGGACGCTGGGTGAGCGCACCGTGCCGGCGATCGGCGCAATATCACGGGTGATGTTGAAATCCAGGTGCCGATAGAACGTAGCGTTGATGGTGTTACCCAACGTCACATACAACAGCGTATAGCCGTCGGCAGGTGAATGAACGACGACATCGGCCGCAATGTTACTGCCGGCCCCGGGGCGGTCGTCGATAATCAGATTTTGGCCCAGCCGTTCGCTCAGCGGCTTCGCAAGCAGGCGTGCGACAATATCCGGCGCAAGGCCTGCAGCGAACCCGACCGTTAAATGGATCGGCCGGCTCGGATAATCGAAAGCGAGTGCATTTACCGTAAGAAGCGGAGCGCCGAACGCGCCGGCCGCCGCTCGCAAAGACTGCCTGCGAGTCACCTGCATGCCTGTCTCCCCTGACGGGCCGCTCTATTCACTCGCAAAATACGCGATGTTGGTCATGGCGCGCAACGCGCCGGCAACCGCGATCGAGACCCGCCGCGGTCGTCGAAACAGAGCGGCTGAAGGAGCTAGCCCGACCGGTTTGGCCCGACGGCTGCCTCGATGTTGCATACGGCGCAAAGGATTTTGCCGCCTTCCCCAGCACAGAATCCGTCCGAGACCCGCGTCAAGGTCGTGCCCCAGCCGCCTCGCCGATAAACCGGCTCTTGGTTTTCTTCCCAAATCGCCGCCCCTTTCTGTCCGCATTTCGGACAGACCACGTAAGCAATAAATCGCTCGCGCATGGCATCAGTACTCGCTACTCGCCGGCTACAAGCGAGACGATAGGGTCGCGTTTAGTTCTTAAATATGGCCGATACAAATCTCCGCGCTTGCGTCGCTAGCGGCGGCCCATTTTTTGACGGCATGCCGCCCGTGTTCTGACAGGATTTGGCTCTAGCTTTTCAAGCGTGAGGGCGATCTCGACGCCCGCGATCGTCAGCGTTGCGTCGTCATTTGGCGTTTGCGTGCTATGATTGGGCCGGCCAGCAGCGAACAATTCTCACTCGCGCTTGTCAACGCGGCTTTGCTCGCGTTGTGGCCCGCGCTTCCAGCTCTCCTGTTAGGTTATGTCCGGCAATCAGCCGCCGCCCGCCGCGTACGGCCGGCATTCTCACTGCGAAAATCCGAGACGCACGAGTTGCACCGCGCAATCCACTTATACGGGCAGGTCTGCGAGCGGCTGATGCTCATCAAACCGGCCGGTCCAGCCCCAGGGTTCTGGCAAGGCATTTTGACGGGCCGGGGCCAAATCGGCTCCGACGATATCGAGACCGCCGAAGATTTGCGGGCCTACGCGGAGCTGCTAAGGGAAAACATCGGCCGACTGCGGCGGCGCCCGCTGCAGAGGCTGAGGTCCTGGATGCACCTTATCAGTTCGAAGACCGCATTAGGCCGTGCTCTGGCGGCACATGTCGCCGGTTTGGCTTTGCTGCTCTTCGTCTTCCATCTTGCCGGTCAGTCGGCTTGGGCAGGAGATTTGACGACAGGCGCTCGCAAGGGGCTTGTCTGGTATCCGGTCGACGAGCGCCTGTTCTACGCCAATGCCGCCGCCGTAGCCTTTGCGGCCGCAGCGGCGCTATTGTTCTATCCACTGCGATGGGCCGCGCTGCGCCGGGAATACGCCTGCGAATACTATGCATTCCGCGAACTGGTCCGCCGCGATCCCGGTCAGTGGGCCGATCAGGCCGATACGGATCAGGCGCATGTCGACGAAGCCGCTGGCGGGGATAGTTCATCCGCGCCGGCCGGGGCTTGGACTGGAGCGGACGGCGGCTGGTGCACCGTGCTCGGCCTGCCGCCTTCGGCTACGATTGAGGAAGTTAAAGAGGCCTATCGGAGCCTGATCAAAAAAACCCATCCGGATCGCGTACACGGCCTGTCGCCGGCATTTCAGAGGCTCGCGGCAACCGAAACGCAGAAACTCAATGCGGCCTTGCGTCAGGCGCTGCTGACCGCGTCGCGGTCGGAACGAAGTGCAAATTCACGCGGTCAGGCCGCCTGACCTTGCGGTGCGCCGGCATTCGGACGCGCGTCGTTGATCGCCACGACGGAGCGCTCGACCGCCGACCATAATCGAGCAATCTCGGCGCCGGCGAGCGATTGAGGGGCCGCCTCGCAAACGCTTGAGCCGGCGGCGAGCGTGAGAACGTAGCCGGTGCGCTGGCTAATCTGGCCCGACCAAACCGGAATGCCGAGCTTGTCGAAATAGGACCGCGATTGGGTCACGGCCGGCGCCTCTTTGTCCTCGCGCTTCACCGGCGCGGCGTTGAGCACCACGGCATAAGGCTTGTTGCGTTCGCGCGCCGTCGCCACCGTCTCGCGCACCGCACTGAGATCGAAAAATCCCGGCCGCGCCGGAATGAGCACGAAAGTCGCGGCCCGAATGGCTTCCAGCGCAACGACCCACATGCTCGCTGCCGTATCGATAAAGGCCCATTCGCAGCCCTCGACCATGGCAGCAGCGAGCGCCCGGTCAACGCCGCGAGCCGCGTTGCGCAACGGCGGTTTGCCGTCGGCGCACAGCGAATGCCACAGCGTCAGCGAGCCCTGCGGATCGGCATCGATCAGGACGCAGCGCCGGCCGGCCTGGTGGTGCGCAAAGGCGGCAAGCTGCGCGGTCAAGGTGCTCTTGCCCGCCCCGCCCTTTCGCGACGCCATCGTGATGATGTTCATGCGTGATCTCCCGATCACTTTCATCGGCGATGCTGCGGGAGGAATGGTTAACGAATGGTTACCAGGGCGTCCCCGACCCGAAATCCGTACATCGAGACGGGTTTAAGATAACCAACGCGTCCGTCGGGCCGGCGACGCGGCCCGACGAGAATCAATCCGGAAATCGCCGTAAGGCATGTCTCAGAAAAGCGGAAACCGGTTTTGCGAAAAGGACATGCACTGCTACGAGCGTATCCCGATTCCGTTAAATCGGGTACGCTCTAGCTTTGGCAAAACTCGGCGTTCAAGAACGGGCCGACCGCCGGCGCCAATTGCCGCTACGCGCTGCTGCTCGACTCGTCGGGAAGATTCTTCACGCTGTCGGCAACGATCTTCGTCAACTGCATCACCGACTGGCTGAGCGCGGCATATTCGACGATGTCGCGCTGAACGCGGTCGCCATCGGACTGCAATTTTTCACGCAAGGTGCGCAGCTCGCCGATAAGATTGTCGATTTGACGGGTCGAGCTTCCGGAAACCCGCCGCAGCAGGCCGCCAAGATTGCTAGCGGTCATCTCGCCGTCGGCGCTGTCGCTCTGGCGCAGAGCAGAACCCCCGCGCGTGAGCTCGCGAATATTTCCTTCCACTTCGATTTCGGCCGGCTTGTCGATCTCGTCGGATACAAATGGCCTGGCAAAATTCATAACGCACCCCTACTCGTTGTCCGCCCGTTGCAGGCGGCTCCACCACACCCAATGGCCGCATAAGAATGTGACCGCTTCGCGGCTCGCCGCGAGCTACAAATAATCATAGTTCGATCACGGCGGCGCCGGATTCCGCTGATTTATGGAGCGCTAGCCTTTCGCGCTACAGCGCACGCGTGGTGTCGTCGAACAATTCCTCGACCGAAAAGCGTCGTGGGGTGATTTTCATTTCCAGCGCATAGCTCGACATCAGTTCGAGCGCCGGCTTGACCGCGGCAAAGCCAAAAGGAATGGTGTCGATCGAGCCGGGTTTGGGCAGGCCGGCGACCTTTTTGCTTTCGCTCAGCAAAAGATAGACTTCGCGCACCGCGCCGGGATCGGATTTGGACAATTCGCTTTTCACGACGACCATATGGTTGATCGGCACGGTGCCGTGTTTTTTGTACCATTCCTGCCCGGCGGCGTCCGGATTGGGGATAACGCTCTTTAGTCGCGGATCGCTCGGCAAGCTGCCGCCAAAAATGCCGGCATCAAGCTCGCCGTCGAGCACCATTTTGGTGAGGTCCTTGCCCTCGGGCGCGCGCTCCACGCCCGGCGGATCGCGATATTCGCGGACGTGAGCGTCCTCGAACGTGATCCATTTCACCTTGGCCAGATCGAGGCCGTAGTCTTTCCAGAGGATGCCGCGCACCCATACGCCGGTGGTTTGCGAGAACGCCCGCACGCCGATCCGGCGTCCCGTAAGCATGTCCGGCGTCAGCGTGCCGCGCTCCGAATTGTACAAGAGCGCACTTTCCTGAAAGCGGCCGAACATGGTCGCCGGGAGAAGCGTCATCGGTTTGCCGTAGGCTTTGGCCTGCATATAGGTGACGATAGCCATCTCGCTGACGTCGAACTTCATCTGCCGCACCATCGCCAAGAACGCCTTGTTGATAGGGCTGATCTCGGTGAAACGGAGCGCCACCCGGTCGGATTTGATTTGGCCCTTCTTTAGTGGTTCGGTATGCGGATAGGTGCCGAAACAAGCGTCCAGCGTCGTGACTTTCTCCGCGGTCATCGCACTCATTTCGGCATACCTCCTAAATTCACTTGTCAAATTTCACTTGCGAACGCGTTTCATCCTATGATTTGACGCCATCGGTGGCCAGTCCCTGAAAGCCTCACCCCGCATTGCGGAGCATGACTCATATGTCGAATGACAGCACTCGCGTTCCGGCCGACCGGATCGCGGCCTTTATCGCCCGCACGTTCATTGCCGCCGGGCTGCCCGATGAGGATGCGCGGACGCTCGCCGGCCTCATGGTCGAGGCCGATCTGCGCGGCAGCGACACTCACGGCGTCATTCGGCTGCCGCTTTACATACGCCGCATCCGCGCCGGGGGCATAAACCCGATGCCGAATATCCGCGTCGTCAGCGAGCGGCCGTCGACGGCCTTGATCGATGGAGATAATGGCATGGGACATCTCGTGATGAACCGCGCCGCCGAACTTGCGATCAACAAGGCCCGGTCGAACGGGGTCGGCTGGGTCGGCGCGCGCATGAGCAATCATGCCGGCCCGGCAGCCCTTTACGTCACAATGCCGCTCGAGCACGACATGATCGGCCTCTATTTCGCGGTCGGCAGCAGCAACCATTTGCCGCCATGGGGCGGCAGCGAGAGCCTGCTCGGCACCAATCCGATGGCGGTCGCAGTCCCAGCGCACGACGAGCCGCCGATCGTGCTCGACATGTCCCCCACCGTTGCCGCATTCGGCAAAGTGCGGCTCAAAGCGCAGCGCGGCGAAGAGATGCCGATCGGCTGGATGATCGATAAGCAAGGCAAGCCGCTCACCGACCCGAAGCGCGCCGACGAAGGCCATCTGCTGCCGATCGGCGACTATAAGGGCGCGGGCTTGAGCCTCATCATTGGGCTTCTTGCCGGCGCGCTCAATCGCGCCGCAGTGGGCCGCGACGTCGTCGACTTCGTCAAGGAAGCCGGCACGCCGACCAATACCGGCCAGGCGATTGCGGCGATCTCGATCGATGCGTTCATGCCGGCGAACGACTTCAAGCGCTCCGTTGATCGACTGGTCCGCGACATCCGCAATTCGCCGCGGTTGCCGGGCGTCGAGCGCATCTGGCTGCCCGGCGAACAAAGCCATGCCAAGCTTCTGGACCGCCGCGCCAACGGCGTGCCCATGCCGAAAGCGTTGCGCGACAGTCTCGACGCGGTGGCACGCGACCTCAATGTCGAACTATTGGGTTAGCACACACCATGGCGAGAAAATTGCCGGTGGGTGTCGTCGGTATCGGTCTGATGGGGGAAGTCTATGTTCGCCGTCTCGTCGCCGCGGGGTTCGACGTCGCCGGCTTCGACGTCGATGCAGCGAAAACCGCCTGCCTTGTTGAGATCGGCGCCCGCGCCCTATCGCTCGTCCAGATCGCGCGGGACTGCGAGCCGATCGTGCTCGCCGTCTTCAACACCGAGCAAGTCGAGGACGTGGTCGAGCATGCGCTTGTTCCAGCCGCCGCCGGCAAGATCGTATTGTGCACCTCGACCTGCGACCCGGATCGCATCGCCGCGCTCGGCGCCCGGGTCGCCGATAGCTTGCGTTTTCTTGAAACCCCGGTATCCGGCACCAGCGAACAGGTCCGCCATGGCGACGGCGTCGGCCTGATCGGCGGCGATCCGACAGTCGCCGCCGCCGCCGCTGGTGTGCTCGACGCGCTGTTTCCCAAGCGCTTTCACATCGGTGCAATTGGCGATGGCGGTCGCGCCAAGCTTGCGGTCAATCTGATCCTCGGCCTCAACCGTCTGGCATTGGCCGAAGGCCTGGTGTTTGCCTCGCGCCTGAATCTCGATCCGGCGGCGTTTCTCGACGTCGCGCGCGCTTCGGCCGCGGCGTCGCAAGTCATGGGCACCAAGGGGCCGAAGATGGTCTCCGGCAATTTCCTCCCGGAGGGCCGGGTGCGCCAAACGCTAAAGGACACGCAGCTGATGCTCGATCAGGCGCGCAAGGCCGGTCAGCACCTGCCGCTGCTGTCGGTCCACGCAGAGGTCTTGCAAGCCTGCGTAGATTGCGGCGAAAGCGAGCAAGACAACTCGATTGTCATCGAGGAAATCCGCCGCCGGCGGCGTTGAAGCTCGCTGCCATCGCTATCTGTATGCCCTCACGCAACCTCAACGGACCGCAAGCGTAACGCCTCCGCCGGGCGGCCCCTCCTGCGGATGCGACCTCGGACGAAGCCAACGGCCGCCTTCGCGGTCATGACTCTCGACCGAAAATCCGAGCGCAATTCAGATCAAACTTGTCCTTTTGCGCACATGATTTCGAAGGTTCGGTACTTTTACCTATGGGCTGAGGTTGGCAGGGCAACGATTGTGTTTTTCAGCTCCGGAATACGGTCATGACTTTCACAATGCGACGTGAAAGTCGAAAAGAAGTCGGCCGCAAGGCCTGGCTCGATATTGGCAGCGGCAGGCCGCTTTTGGTCTGCACATTGGTCGATATCTCGGCGAGCGGCGCCAAGCTCGCGCTCGACGATGCCACAGAAGTCCCATCAACATTTGATCTTCGATTGACGCGCGACGGGAAGTCGAACTTCTCGTGTCGGATTGTATGGCGCAACACCGATGCGCTCGGCATCGCCTTTACGAAGGCCGTCGATGGAATGAATGGGGGCTGATGACTGCAGCGGGGCGACCGGAAGCAGGAGAAGATGAAATGGCGAATTTCATCCTAATGGTCACCGTCGTTCTCGCGGGAACGAGCTTCGTGTCATACACCGCCCAGGACATCGCTGCAGCCGGCTACGGAGAGAATTGGGCCAGCAATGCCTGCTCGCTCGCCCCGTTCGCCTGTCAGAATCCACAGGTTACGGCTTATATCTCGGCCGGATTGGCGGGTTTGTGGATCGCGATAAAATTCGCGATGGCACTCCGCAATTAGCGACGTCCGTTTGATTTCCGAAACGAATTACCGCGTCTTCTCCAGATTTGGTTCGGCGCGCACCCGAATAGCCGCATCCTCCGGCACGGAGGTAGCGATGCCCAAGGCCATAGCCAAAAACCCGATTAATTCAATCGCGGAAAGAACCACAATCCAATTCGGTAACACGGCAATGCTCCGCTCCCGCCTATGTCGCTTTGGCGAGGCCGAGCATCGGCCATTTGTGGTTCTCCAGCGCCTAATCGGTGCGGCAAATCTCGGATATGGATTGAGGCCTGACCAACCGAACCGGTAAGGTTTTATCCAAATGGTTCGGCCTATCTCGGAAATCGTCCAGTCTAGACTCTCGCTCTCTTGCCCCGGCGCTGCCGTCCAATTGTGTGAGCAGCCGATGGCGCTCGCCCGTTGGCGTCCGCGTGTCAGGATCATCGTATGGAAGTGACGGCCGGCTCAAACGGGAGCAGATCGCCTACGACGTTGCCGCGGCGCTCAGCATTTGGTTCGTTCTGCCAACCTGCAACTTATGCTAGTGTAGCGGGCTTTCGCTTCGTCCGAGATCGTTAACGAGCCGTTAACGGTCTTTCTCAGGCTCAGTGCGAATAGTCTTTTTCCAGTCGTCGCATCAATTTGATGTTTATGAACTCGCGGACGGCCTGCTTGTGGCGTGACCACGCGCGACGTCCGTAGCGTTCCAGTCGGTTGAGGTCTGGGATCGCCGCCTCAAGGGCTTCGTTGTCGCCGCGCTCGTGTTGTTTGAGGCAGTTCTCCGCGATTTTCTGCGCACGCTCGTGTTCCTCGTTGGATTTGCATTCTTCCAAAAGCGCTTTGAGTGCGATCGGTAAGACCTCGTCGCGATCTTCCCGTTCGACCTTGTATTTTTCGAGGAGTTTCGGGACCCGTGCCTCGATTTCACGGTTGGCGAGCCAAGCGCCGAGAAATCTCGCCTTTGCCAATATGAGGCTGTTATCGCCCTTGGCCATCGCGATCGCTGTCCGCTCGCGCAGCCGTTCGACGACGGCCACCTGTTGCGCCTTGATGGCGCGGCGCAGGAGATGGTTTTCGGCGATCGCGGCGGCGGCGCCATACAAGAGCGAATCATCGTCAGCCCCGCAGATTGCGCGCGCCAAGCGCTCGACATCTCCGGCCGGCAAGGACGAACGGTTGGTTATCGCCGCCAGTCCGTGGCGAAGGGCGTTGCGGCTGGCGCGTGATTTGCCAGCCGCACTGC
>JBARER010000062.1:0-4155 GCA_049796395.1 Xanthobacteraceae bacterium | reverse complement strand
TGACCAGTTTCATGTGCGAGCTCTCCGTCGGGTGTCGGTGCTGTGTCTTTGAAAGGCGGGCTGCGTCTTTGGCGCCAGGTGCGATTTTGCAGCTTTCATGCCACGCAGGGGAATACGTTTAAACGGCGGAGATCGCGGCCGCACCCTTTTGCGGTCCGGAGCTCCGACGCACCATTATGGCGCACCGGAGCTTATCTGGCGCCCGCAGCTGGTGCAGGGTGCGAAGGCGATACGCTAAGCTCGCGAGCGATGTACGAGCGAATTGTCATCGTGGGTGGGGGCCAAGCGGCTGTCCAAGCCATTGATACCCTTCGCCGCAAGGGCTTTACGGGCAAGCTCGTCCTGATCGGCGACGAGCCCTGGCTACCGTATCAGCGCCCGCCGCTCTCCAAGAAATACCTCGCCGGCGCAATGGAGCGGGACCGCCTGCTGCTGCGGCCGCAGCATTTCTACGAGTCCCACTCCGTCGAGACCCGGCTGGGACGCCGCGTCGAGGAGATCGCGCCTCGCGAGCAACGTTTGCGGCTCGACGATAGCTCGACCGTCGCCTACGACGCTCTCCTGATTGCCACGGGCAGCCGTCCGCGGCCGCTCGGCGCGCCTGGGAGCGATCTCGAGGGCGTTTATTTCCTGCGCACCATCGCCGATGTCGAGCGGATCCGTGCGCGATTGCTCCCCGGCAGCCGCCTGGTCATTGTCGGTGGCGGCTACATTGGACTCGAGGTGGCCGCCACGGCCCGGGAGGCCGGGGTCGAGGTCACCGTGCTGGAGATGGCCGACCGCGTGATGAATCGAGTCGTCTGTAGCCAACTTTCCGCGTTCTACCAGGCCGAGCACGCCCGGCATGGCACCAGGATTCTCTGCAACTCGAAGGTGCGCGCGCTCGCGGCCGCGCCTGGCGCGAGGCACGTGCGGGCGGTCGTGACCGAGGACGGGCAGGAGCACGCCGCGGACATGGTCGTGGTGGGCTGCGGGGTGCTTCCCGCCGATGAGCTGGCGATCGCCGCGGGCCTGGCGTGCGAGAACGGCGTGGTCGTCGATGACCGCTGCCGGACGTCGGACCCGGTGATCTACGCAGCAGGGGACTGCACGAGCCACCCGAGCCTGCATTACGGCCGGCGGCTCCGGCTGGAGTCGGTCGACAACGCCTTCGAGCAGGGTGCGAGCGCGGCGCTGAATCTCCTGGGGCAAGACACGGTCCACCACAAAGTGCCGTGGTTCTGGTCGGACCAATACGACCTCAAGCTGATCATCATCGGTATCGCGCAGGGATACGACACCGTCATCATGCGCGGCGACCCCGCAAGCCGTGCTTTCAGCGCCTGTTATCTGCGCGGCGGCGAGTTGATCGCCGTCGATACGGTCAACAGTCCCAAGGACCAGATGGCGGCGCGCAAGCTGATCGCGGCGCGCGCGCGCCCGAGTCCGGACAGGTTGGCGGATCACACCGTGCCGCTGAAAGACACGGTGTAGGGTCTCGCGACAGAGCGGCTAGTGCACCAAGCGCAGTGTGAAGCGGTGGCGGAATCGCAGCCCTTCGGACGCTTTGACGGCACCCAGGATAGTGCCGACGAGCCAGGCGATGCCTAGCAGTATCCCGAGGGGGATCCCTATCCCGACGATGAAAAGCACACCGCAGGCGATCTCCGCGATCAGCACGGTGATGTTGAAATTGAGCGCTTCCAGTGACTGGTCAGCGACGAACGCCGACTTCTCCCGCTGAGTGAGCCAGACGATCAGCGGCGCGATCACGTTGCCGCCGGCCGGGAAGATCAGCCCGGCAAAAGCGGACAGGTGCGCGAACATCGCCAGGTTGCGCTCGTCCTTGCTCACGGCGCCGCCGTAACTCGCCGGCTCCCCTGATTCGCTCATGTTCTCCTCCCGCGGGATCGGGCCCGCATCAGCCGCCATTATGGCCCGGCGCCGGGCACTTTACCGCGTACCTGGATGGATGTACAGTATCCGCATGGCCTCTCCGCGCGACAGGAATCAGCCGCTCAAAGGTCGCGGCGCACTCTCGAACCCCGCCGGCCGCTTCGAGCGCCGGCAGCACGAGGCCGTCGATGACGGTTGGTATCAGGAGGAGGTTCCGGACTTCATCCCCACCTCCATCGAGCCGGATCGCGCCCGCTCGGTCATCGCGAGAAACGATTCACCCGACATTCCGTTCGAGCAATCGATCAATCCCTACCGTGGCTGCGAGCACGGCTGCGTCTACTGCTATGCGCGGCCGAGTCACGCCTATCTCGGCCTCTCGCCCGGGCTCGATTTCGAATCCAAGCTGTTCATGAAGCCGAACGCGGCGGACTTGCTCGAACGCGAATTGTCGGCGAAGGCTTACGTCCCGAAAATCATCGCGCTTGGCTCCAACACCGATCCCTACCAGCCGATCGAGCGCCGCTATCAGATCACGCGCCGGATTCTCGAAGTGCTCGAACGCGCCGGCAATCCGGTCGGCATTGTCACCAAGTCGGCATTGGTGTTGCGCGATCTCGACATCCTCGTGCGGATGGCCAAACGCGATCTGGTCAAGGTCGCGGTTTCGATTACGACGCTCGATGCAAAATTGGCACGCGTCATGGAGCCGCGCGCGTCGACCCCGCCGCGCCGCCTCGACGCGTTGCGGCAGTTGGTCAAAGCTGGCGTACCCGCCTCGACTTTGGTGGCGCCGGTCATCCCGGCGATCAATGACGCCGAGATCGAGCGCATCCTTGAGGCCGTTGCCGAGACCGGCGTAGGCAACGCCGGTTATGTGCTGCTGCGACTGCCGCACGAATTGCGCGATCTGTTCCGTGAATGGTTGACCGAGAACTTCCCCGATCGCGTCGAACACGTTTTCAAGCTCATCCGCGATACCCGCGGCGGCAAAGACAACGACGCCGCCTTCGGCAAGCGCATGACCGGCTCAGGCCCGATCGCCTGGATGATCGGCCGCCGCTTCGAGGTCGCCTGCGAGCGGCTCGGCTTCAATCGCACCAGCGTGAAGACCACCACCGAGTATTTCCAGCCGCCGCGACCGGCCAGCCAGCAGCTCGATTTGTTTTAGCGGACGGTTTGGGAATCTACGCGATTTACATCGCTTCCTTGATCCCGGTTTGGATCAGCCACCAATTGACGGGATAGCTGATGCAGAAGCCACAGATCATTGCGATCTGCATCATGAACCAGAATTCCGGGCTGTCGGCTTCGAGCCTGATGGCAAATATCTGCCGAAACAGATAGAACTGGGCAAACGCCATGAAGGCGTACATCCCGATCTGCCAGGCCATCAGCGACAACGCGTCGGCCTTGAGCGCGGCGATAAGTCCTGCGCGCGGGGCGAGCTTCCGCATAGGCACGATGGCGTAATACTGAAACGCGATGCCGAAGCCGAAAGCCAGAATAAAGTCTAAAATCCAGACCGCAAACAGCTTATCCGCAAACAACGACTTCCAGCCGAACGCGACGGCGACGGCGGGCGCCAGATAAGCAAGCCATTCGGCAATGATGTCGCCGAGCGTGCAGCCAGCGCCGCAGTGCGCCGCGCCGATACCGACCGTCACCGCGAAGGGCTTGGGCTTGCGCTTCCCACCGCGCGCCCGGCCATAAGCAACGTAGCCGGCAAGCACGAATATCGTGCCGAACAGCGCGCAGAGCGGCCAGACCAGATTCATGATCCACATCGGCTGTGGATGACGCGTCTCATCGACGCCGATGCCGGCGGCAATGACCACGCCCGCCACCAGCATGGCGATGGCGAGAAAATGGAGCCAGGAAAGTACCATTTGCATCGTCCGCCTTCGTTGCGTTGCCTTTGAGAGCAACGCCGCCGCACGCGGCCGGTTCGCGGGGCGTTGCGGAGTGCAGCGGCGCATGCGCATGATGCGGCATGAGTCGAACCGCAAACGATGGAACCGGCGGCAACACGAACGGCACGGCGGGTGTGCAGCGAAACGGCAAGACCACCGTACCCTCGCGCCTGCCGCTCGGCGACCAGATCGTTCTCCGCCCGACTTTCCGGCGCGAGCGGGCCGCGCTCAAACGCGGCTTGTGGCCGATCGCCGGCTGCGACGAAGCGGGCAGGGGACCGCTCGCCGGCCCGGTCGTCGCCGCGGCGGTCATTCTCGACCCGGACAATATTCCGCGTGGCCTCGACGATTCCAAACGCCTGACCGC
>JBARER010000061.1:0-2209 GCA_049796395.1 Xanthobacteraceae bacterium | reverse complement strand
TGATGATGTTGCGGGTCTTGTCGGTCGAGGGCGTGTGCAGCGTGATGAAATCGGCGCGGCGCAAAAGTTCGTCGAGCTCGACCTTCTCGACGCCGAGATGAAGCGCGCGCTCGGCGGACAGGAACGGGTCGTAGGCGATCACTTTCATCTTTAATCCGATCCCGCGGTCGGCGACGATCGAGCCGATATTGCCGCAGCCGATGACGCCGAGCGTCTTCGAGAAGATCTCGACACCGAGGAACTTGTTCTTCTCCCATTTGCCGGCGCGGGTCGACATGTCGGCCTCGGGGATTTGCCGCGCCAGCGACAGCATCAGCGTGATGGCGTGCTCGGCGGTGGTGATCGAGTTGCCGAACGGCGTGTTCATGACGATGATGCCGCGCGCCGTCGCCGCCGGAATATCGACATTGTCGACGCCGATGCCGGCACGGCCGATCACCTTCAGCCCGTTCGATTTTTCCAAAAGCTTGGCGGTGACCTTGGTTGCCGAGCGGATGGCGAGGCCGTCGAAACCGTCGATTGCCGCGGCGAGCTTGTCCTTGTCCTTGCCGAGATTGGGCTGGAAATCGACATCGACGCCGCGATCCTTGAAGATCTGGACGGCAGCCGGCGACAGCGCGTCGGAGATGAGAACTCGCGGAGCCATGACGGGATTCCTTTTCGATCAGCGCAACCAGCGCAACATGGTGGGGAAGGGGGCCAGCCGCTCGGTCAGCGGATCGCGGAAGGCGGTGACGGCAGGCATGGCGTCACGCCGCCTTCGCCAACGCGTCCTTGGCTTTGGCGTAGGCCCAATCGAGCCACAGCGTGAGCGCCGCGACGTCGCTCCGCTCGACCGTTGAGCCGCACCAGATGCGCAGCCCCGTCGGCGCGTCGCGGTAGGCGTCGATGTCGTAAGCGATGCCTTCCTTGTCGAGCGCGGCGGCGATGCCTTTGACGAAAGCGGACTGCGCGTCGGGCGCAAGCCGCGTCACCGCCGGATCGACGACTTTGAGGCACACCGAGGTGTTGGAACGCAGCGCCGGATCGGGGCTGAGAAAATCGATCCAGCCGGCGCGCTCGACCCAGTCGGTGATGACCTTGGCATTGGCGTCGGCGCGGGCGTGCAGCGCCTTCAATCCGCCGGCCGACTTCGCCCAGTCCAGCGCATCGAGATAATCCTCAACGCACAGCATCGACGGCGTATTGATGGTCTCGCCGAGGAAAATGCCTTCGTTGAGCTTGCCGCCCTTGGTCATGCGGAAAATCTTGGGCAGCGGCCATGGCGGCGTATAGCTCTCGAGGCGCGCCACGGCGCGGGGCGAGAGAATGAGCATGCCATGGGCGGCTTCGCCGCCGAGTGCTTTCTGCCACGAGAAGGTCGTGACATCGAGCTTCTTCCAATCGAGCGGCTGCGCGAAAGCGGCCGAGGTCGCATCGCAGATCGATAATCCGGTCCGATCGGCGGCGATCCAATCGGCGTTCGGCACACGCACGCCCGAGGTGGTGCCGTTCCAGGTGAAGACGATGTCGCTTGCCGGATCGATGCCGCTCAAGTCCGGCAATTCGCCGTAGCCGGACCGGCGCACGCTCACGTCCTTGAGCTTTAATTCCTTGGTGATGTCGCCGACCCAGCCTTCGCCGAAGGATTCCCAGGCCAGCACCGTGACCGGATGGGGGCCGAGCATCGACCAGAACGCCATTTCAATGGCGCCGGTATCGGACGCCGGCACAATGCCGATGCGGTAGTCGGCCGGGACCTGCAGCACGTCGCGGGTGAGGTCTATAGCGCGCTTGAGCTTGGCGTTGCCGGGCTTGGAGCGGTGCGAGCGGCCGAGCAGTGCGTCGTCGAGCTTTTGGGGAGTCCAGCCGGGGCGCTTGGCGCATGGGCCGGATGAAAAATGCGGCACGCGCGGCCGCATAGCGGGAATAGTCATAGCAGGAACAGTCAGCGTCATGATCTATCCTTCCAGATAGTCGCCCCTCGGTGGGGAGGGGTGTCCCGCCGTCGCAAATAAGGAAGGCCGGTCGCGCCGTCAAGCGCGTTGAACGCCTGAGCCTAAAATTTGATGCCGGCGCCGACGCGCGCGGAAGCCACCGTGACGTGGATGCCGTCGAGCGGGAAGAAATATATGTATTCGAGTTCGCCGCGGAGAAACACGTTCTGTGTCAAGCTGATGTCGGTGCCGATGCCGGTGGTGAGGCCGTAGATGAAGGCGCTGTCCTGCGA
>JBARER010000060.1:0-15693 GCA_049796395.1 Xanthobacteraceae bacterium | reverse complement strand
GGCTTCAGCTGTCCCTTTTTCACGGCGTCCTGAATGATGAACAACGCGGCCCGGTCCTTGACCGACTGTCCCGGGTTCATGAATTCGGCTTTGCCCAAAATCGTACAGCCGGTGGCAGCCGAGACGCGTTGCAGCTTGATCAACGGCGTATTGCCGATCGCCTCGATGATGCCGTTGGCAAAGTGCATGGCGATGGGTCCCGAGCGGCGGACCCTAGATGACGGGAAGGGGCGAAACAAGGCTAACAAAAATGCCGTCAATTTCGGCAACTTCGTCGAAACCATAAGGATGCATCGCTGCCGCGAAAGAGCCGCCTATTCACCTATTATTTTCTGCCGCCGCGTTAAGCCGAAAGGGCAGGGTTTTGGTTGGGCGTAATGAATCTCGACGTCAACACCTTATTTCTGGTCACCATCTACGTCGAGGCGATCCTCGGATTGCTGCTGTTGTTCGCGTGGGTGCAGAACACCTCGATCTATGCGGTGGCTTGGTGGGGCTTCGCCGACCTGTTGCGGGCGGGCTCGATCGCACTATTCGGCATGTATGGATCGGTCTCCGATCTGATCTCTATCGACCTCGCAAACGTACTTCTATTCACCGCATTTGCCTTCACTTGGACCGGAGCGCGCGTCTTCGACCACCGCAAGCCGCTGCCGATCTTACTGTTCGGCGGCGCCGCGCTGTGGCTGGTTGTCTCCCGCCTCTCGGGCATAGCCGTGTCCTGGGACATCCGCGTGCTTTTGAGTTCCGGAATTATTACTGCCTATACGTGGGCGGCGGCCTGGGAATTCTGGCGCGGCCGCAGCGAGCCGCTGGTGTCGCGCTGGCCGGCGATCTTCATGCTGTTCGCGCATGGCTCACTCTATCTGCTGCGCACGCCGTTCGGCACCATGCTGCCGTGGTCGCCTAACGGCAATGTCATGTTCCGCAGCGTCTGGCTGACCGTGCTCAGCTTCGAGGCGCTGTTGTTCACCATCTCCATCGCCTTCATCCTCTTGGCCATGGCCAAGGAGCGCACCGAGCATCGCCACAAGACCGCGGCGCTGGTCGACCCGCTGACGGGAATTTCCAATCGCCGCGCGTTCCTGCAGGACAGCGAGTCGCAGTTGCGGCGGCAGGCGACCGATCCTCGGCCGCTCGCGGTGATGCTGCTCGATCTCGACAACTTCAAGTCGATCAACGACCGCTTCGGCCATGCCGTGGGCGATCGCGTGTTGCAGATGTTTGCAAGCGTTGCCGGCAATTGCATACGCCGCGCCGATCTGTTCGGCCGGCTTGGCGGCGAAGAGTTCGCGGCGCTCCTGGTCGACGTCACGCGCGAGCGTGCGCTCGCCGTTGCCGAAGACATCCGGCGCTGTTTCGCCAAGGAAAGCTGTGAGGTCGATGGCCGTCCCGTGGTCGCGACGGTGAGCATCGGCATCGTCATCAGCTACGACGCGGTGCTCGATATCTCGGCGCTGTTGGCGCAAGCCGATCATGCGCTGTACCGCGCCAAGGACAACGGCCGCAACCGCGTCGAGATCGCCTCGATCGAGCTCATCCTCGACCGCGCCAAGCGCATGGCCGAGGTCCACGCCGACGCCGGTGCCAAGGCGGCCGCACGCTCCGCTGCCTGAAATCTCAAGATTGGGTCGCGTAATGGGCGCCCGCCCAATCGCCGCGACGGTGCTTGCCTTACCGCGCTAATCATCAATTGACGTCGCCGTGTGGGATTGCTTCGGTGCGCCTGCAACGAGGCGGCCAGGAGACGGCACGAATGAAGCGCAGCACGGATCGTATTCTTACGACGCATGTCGGCAGCCTGATCCGGCCGCCGGCCTTGCAGGATTTCCTGCGCGCCAAGCAAGCCGGCAACGCGTACGACAAGTCAGCCTATGAATCCTGCCTGAAGCAATCGGTCGCGGAAGTCGTGCGCCAACAGGCCGATGTCGGGATCGACGTGATCAGCGACGGCGAGTTCGGCAAATCGATCAGCTGGTCGCAATATGTGCTTGAGCGGCTAAGCGGTTTCGAGCGGCGGCCGGTCAAGCCCGGCGCCAATCCATTTACCCGTGGCGTCGACCGCGAGAAATTCGCCGAATTTTATGCCGAACTGGACGCTCGGGAAGGCGTCGCCACCACGATCGAGGCCGTGTGTGTCGGACCGATAAGCTATTCGGGGCAGTCGGAACTACAGCGCGACATCGATAACTTCAAGGCGGCGCTGAAGGACGCCAAGGTCGAGGAGGCCTTCTTGCCGGTGGCTGCGCCGGCCAGCGTCATTCCGGACCGCAAGAACGAATACTACAAGAGCGAAGAAGAACTGATCCGCGCCATCGGCGCGGCGATGCGCACCGAATACAAAATGATCATCGATGCTGGCTTCGTCCTGCAACTCGATGATGCGCGTGCCGCGGTTACTTACGACCGCATGGTGCCGCCGGCGAGTTTCGCCGACTACCGCAAGTGGCTCGCCTTGCAAGTCGACGTGCTCAACGAAGCGATCGCGGGGCTACCGGCCGATCGCATCCGCTATCACGTCTGCTGGGGGAGCTGGCCGGGCCCGCATGCGAGCGACGTGCCGCTCAAGGACATTGCCGACCTCATCCTCGGGATGAAAGTCGGGGCCTATGTCATTGAAGGCGCAAACCCGCGCCACGAGCACGAATGGCGGGTGTGGGACAGCGTCAAGCTGCCGGCAGGCCGAATCCTCATTCCCGGCGTTATCAGCCACGCCACCAACGTCGTCGAGCACCCTGAACTGGTCGCCGAACGTATCGTGCGGCTTGCCCGGCTGGTCGGACGGGAAAACGTGCTAGCCGGAACCGACTGCGGCTTCGCCCAGGGGCCGTTCCACCGCCGGGTGCATCCCAGCATCATGTGGGCCAAGCTCGACGCGTTGGTCAAAGGCGCCAAGCTCGCCAGTGCCGAATTGTGGTCATGAGCGCGAACGGTTCTCCCAACGAACACCTTGATCACTCCGATAATCCGAGCCCATCATGGTCGAATGGCGAGACTTGCCGTCCCGGCGGGGCAGGGCGTTATATGCACGGCTTCATGAACCCGCTTCGATTTGCTAGATAGACAGTAAACCAAATACGGCACTGAGGCTTCAGGGAGATCGATCATGCTCGACGTGACCAGGCGACAGGGAACGGCGCCGTTCGACACCGCACGACTGGACCGGCTGATGGACGAAGCTGGGATCGATGTGCTGATCGCGTCGTCGAAGCACAATATTCAATATTTGCTTGGCGGCCATCGCTCGTTCTTCTTCGAGAGCATGGACGCGATGGGATTAAGCCGCTACCTGCCGATTTTTGTCTACGTGAAAGGTGAGCCGCAGAAGGCCGCCTTCTTCGGCCACCGCATGGACCGCTTTCAGAACGAGGTCACGCCGTTCTGGGTCGCGGAGGTCAATGCCAAGAGCTCGGGCTCGACCGACGCTGCGGAAAAGGCGGCCGAATATACGCGTAAGCTCGTTGCCAAGCCGAAGCGGATCGGCATCGAGACTGCCTTTCTTCCGGTCGATGCCGACGCCATGCTGCGCAAAGCGTTTCCGCACAGCGAATTTGTCGACGCGCTGTTCGTGCTCGAGCGCCTGCGCGCAGTTAAATCGCCGCACGAGCTCGAAATGCTGCGGATTGCTTCCGACAAGGTGATCGACTCCATGGCCGCGGTATTTGCCGGTTACGGCGCCGGCGCGACCAAAGCGGAATTGACCGAAGCGCTGCGGCGTGAAGAGACCTCGCGCGGTCTGACGTTCGACTATTGTCTGATCGCGGCCGGCTCCAGCCTCAATCGCGCTCCCTCCGATCAGCGCTGGGAGAACGGCGACACGCTGTCGCTGGATTCTGGCGGCAATTATCACGGCTACATCGGCGACGTGGCGCGCATGGGGGTCATCGGCGAGCCGGACGCCGAGCTTGTAGACCTGTTGGCCGAAGTCGAAGCCATCGAGCAAGCTTCGATGAAGCCCATCAAGAACGGCGTGCCGGGTAAGGAAATCTACGCAGCGGCCAATGCCGTGCTGCACAAATCCAAGATCCATAACAACACCGAGTTTTTGGCCCACGGCATGGGCCTCGTCAGTCACGAGGCACCGCGTCTGACCAATTCTGGACCGGTGCCGTATGACGCTTACGATGCCGACCGGCCACTCGAAATCGGCATGGTGGTCTCGGTCGAAACCACGCTGCAGCATCCGCGGCGCGGTTTCATCAAGCTCGAAGACACGGTGATTGTGACGCCGACCGGCTTTGAGGTCTATGGCGACCGCATTCGTGGTTGGAACAAAGCCGGCGCGCGAACCTGACGCCACTGCCAAGTCGTTTCGCGATTATCCTAAATCTTGCTCGGCGCTGGCTTGGGCGCGCGCGGGAAGACCGAGTTCGCGGCGCAGCCGGTAGAGATAGCCGAAGCCGGCTATGCCGGCCGCGACCCAGGCTAAACCGGCAATATAGACCGCGGTGGGCGGCAGATCCGTCGACAGTGCCGTCAAGATCCAGTAGGTCGCGCCCCAGCCGATCAATACGATGACCGCGCGCGGCAGAACGTAACCAAGATTTTGTGCCATGATTCGCCCCTTTCGCCATTCAGGCTGGCGGGGGGTGGTTAATTATCCGTGGCTAAGTCAGCGGGCTTCAGCCACAGGTGCGTGGTACTGAAAGTAGCTTTCCGAGAAGGACCGTTATCAGACCCGATACCAATCGCCCGCCGGGTCTTTCGGACCGCGAAATATTGGACGCCCTGCGCCGACTTTGGCAAAAGGAAGGGCGGCTTTCGCTCGAACGATTGCGCGGTCTCCTGGACAAGCATGGCTATCTTTCGGGCGAGCTCATCGAAGCGTCTGCGACCATGCCGACACGCCCGGCCTATGTGAACCACTTTGGGGGATTAAAAGGCGCGTACCGAGCGATCGGCTACAAGCCCGATTTTTTCCGGAAACTGTCGCCGCGGCCGCGCGGACTGCGCAAACAAAATATCGGCAATCCCGCGCCGGCTTTTAAAAGCGCCATGGGCGCCTCACGCAAGAAATCATCGACGAGGAGAAAAGCGTCCCATCTTATTACCAATATAAGAAAAGATTCCGATCCGGGAGCGCTGCTTTCGGAGTTGGAAATGATCGTCGAGCACGGTCTTGTCGGGTGGTGGTCTATAAGTCACGACTGAAAGACAAGGCGCGATCTTGTTCACACGATCATCACACTTTTAGCGAAACAGGCTTATGATCCAAGAAATTATCGGTCCCACTATCTCCCATAACAACGTTGTAAGCCGCCCGCTAGGAGCCTGAATCCTAATACATACACAGGCCATGATGGTAACGCTCGAAGAACCGGCCGCTTCACACGTGTGGCAATAAATGTACCGCAACCTACCGAAGAATCCTCCCGCGAGCATGAGATGGCCAACGAGCTGAAACGACGCCAAGTCACTGTCCACGATCGACACCTGTCCTACCACCGCTCACGCAGCGAGTTATAGTTTGCCATTGAAGGGCGCCACAATGCGTCTCGATACGGCGCGTTGAGCGCTGCTCATCGCGCTGCCGCCCGAAAGCACAAGCCCTTCGGACAAAGCCGGACGAAGATCGGGACGGGATGTGAACCTGGACAAAAATCGCAAATCATTCGTCGATGCGCCAGTCGCCCGAAACGTTTCGCTAAATGTTGAATTCCATTTTGGCGCGCCGATGAGCCTGCGGCTGCCTGTCCAACGAAATATAATTGTGGCACTTCGCGTAATGATCGCGACAGGTTGAGCTGGCTTGTTGCTCAGCTTATCGGTGACTTGCCACGCAACCTTTCAGGTTGCATCATGGTTGCTGGGGCTACGGGCGCGGCTGAGATCGACTCCACGGGAAATGCGTTGGTTTCCCGAGTCGACTTATCGGGGGACTGGTCATGAGCACGTCTGCTAACGCGCCGGCTGGTAGCGCGCCGTCGGGTAACGCGCGACCCCCCACTACGACGCCTGCAAAAACCTCCGCGCAAACCACTAGGGTGAATGTCGCAAGCGGGATTCTGGGCACGCTCGTCTTGTTAGGCACCACTGTCTTTTGGCCGTTTACGACGGTGGCGATCGTAGCGATCAATGCCTGGAGAAACCGATCGCTATACTTTTCTTTTCGGGGCCGGCTCAATCCGGCGCTCTTTTGGGTTTGTACTCTGACCCAAGCCATCTACCTGTTCATCGTCTGGGCCATCATATCGGCGGCCACCGAGGATCAAAAGGCATCGGCGCTCGTATATTGGTCGCTGGTGAGTGTTCTCGTCATCCTGCCGATTGGCGTTTCCGCTGCCGCGGCAGGCGTGAAACGTCTGCACGATCACAATAGACCCGGCTGGTGGTTGCTCGTGCTCTACGGCGCTCCGGCGGTAATTCTGGCGAGCGGCTATGCGTTCAATTCGCTGCCGTCATGGTTTCATCCCGCGTCTGCGCTGGTGGCGGCTCCGCTCTTGTTCGGGGCTTTCGTCTGGCTTGGGTGTCAGCGCGGGACGGTGGGTTTGAACCCCTACGGGCCGGAAGTGATCATCGAGAATAAAAGAAAGGAAAAAACTGCGCCGGTTGGCATACCACCCTCAAGTGTCCCGCTGGCGAAAGCTGGCGTCACGCCGCCGGAAGGAACTGCATCGGGGGAAACTGCTGCTACCATTAAGTCGCCCGCGTATATTCCAGCAGTCGAAGCAAACCCTGCACACGTACCTGTCAGCACCAGATTCTTTTCCTTCAAGGGTCGGCTGGATCGGCGGCTATTTTGGAGTTGCGCCGTATTCCAGTTTCTCTATGGCGGTATTGTCGCCAGCTTCATTCTTGGGGCCACGGGATACGATGGAAGCACAGTGTCAACACCGGTGTTCTGGGTACTGATGAGCATTCTGGTTTTCCTGCCGGTTGCCATATCCGCGGTGGCAATATGCGTGAAACGGCTGCACGATCTCGATATGTCTGGCCGGTGGCTGCTCCTCATTCTTGTGCCTCCGCTAACGGTTTTTGTCCTTTTGTTCGGTGTCATCTGGCTTGGCCGTTGGCGCGGCACCGCCGGTCCGAACCACTACGGACCAGATGCCACCCCGGACTATAAAGAGGCGTATTAGACCGAGGCGCACGAGTGATGACTCCTCACGCAACAAAATCAAACATCCATTTACTGCCGCTGCAGCGCCGGACCCTTGCTCGGTGGATACACATCGCCGGTCTGCTGGGCCTGTTCGCGTTCGCCGCCGTGTGGGTGCGGCCTGCAATAGCCGATCCGCTCGATATGCAAAGCTGCAATAAGGACGACGATCAATCCTTTGCTGCCTGCACCAAAATCATAGACGATCAGACCGCGTCGGCGCACGACCGGTCTCGCGCGTTGGTGGGGCGCGGCGATGCCTGGGATGACGTCAAGCACGATCACGACCGTGCTATCGCCGATTACACCGAGGCGATCTCGCTCGATCCCACTTACGCCGCGGCCTATTACAATCGCGCCGTAACCTTTCATTCAAAAGGCGACAATGATCGCGCCATGACCGATCTCAACGACGCCATCCGCCTTAAGCCGAAGGTCGCGGATTACTACGGCGAGCGCGGCAACATTTGGCATTACAAGGGCGACGAGGACCGTGCCATCGCCGACTACGACGAAGCTATTCGCATCAATCCAAAGGACAGCGACGATTACGACAACCGCGGCAAAGCTTGGCACCGCAAAGGCGATGAGGACCGTGCTATCGCCGACTATACCGAAGCTATCCAACTTAATCCTAAATATGCCGTCGCCTATATCGATCGTGGCAATGCGCTGGACAACAAAGGCGACTACGACGGCGCTATTGCCGACTATAGCGCCGCCATCGGTATCGATCCAAAATCCGGGATCGCCTACAACGGGCGCGGTGGCGCCTGGCGCGGCAAGGGCGATCTCGATCATGCCATCGCCGATTACAATACGGCGGTCAGCCTCGAGCCCAATTATCCGGGCGTCTATCTCAATCGTGGGCTCGTCTGGGTCATAAAAGAGGACTGGGACCGGGCCATCGCCGATTTCGATCAGGCGCTTGCGCTTGGCAGCAAAAATCCCGAGGTGCTCACCTATCGCGGCATCGCCTGGCGGAACAAGGGCGATTACAATCGCGCCATCGCCGATCTCGACGCCGTTATCGCGCTCGATCCCAATGATGCCAATGTGTTGTTCAACCGGGGGCTTGCCTGGCACAAGAAAGGCGACGACGAGCGCGCCATCGCGGACTACGACAAGGCCATCGGCCTCGAACCGAACAACGCCCTCGGCCACTTTCAGCGTGGCATCGCTCGGTACGGGAAGGGCGAGCTTGACGACGCCATTGCGGATTTCAACGATACCATCCGACTCGATCCGAAGAACGCGGTGGCGTTTATGAATCGCGGCAATGCCTGGGACGACAAAGGCGACCATGACCGCGCCATCGCGGATTACGATCGCGCGATCAGCGTCGACCCGAACAATGCCGACGCATACTTCAATCGCGGTGAGGCGTGGCACCATAAGGGCAACGACGACCGCGCCCTGGCCGACTTCGGCGTGGCCATCAGGCTTGATCCCAATTATTCCGATGCCTATGCCGAGCGCGGCGTGGTTCGATACGCAAAGCACGATCTCGATAACGCGCTGGCGGATTTGAATAATGCAATTCGGATCGACCCGAAGAACGCAGCTGCCGTTATGGATCGCGGCAACGTCTGGGACGACAAGGGTGACCATGATCGCGCCATCGCCGACTACAGCGAAGCTATCAGCCTCGATCCGAGCAATGCCAAGGCTTACTACAATCGGGGCGTTGCCCGCCGCGCCAAAGGCGACAGCAAGGGCGCCGACGACGACTTCAGCAAGGCGAAGAGCCTGGGAGGATAACTTCACGAGCGATGACTTGGCAGAACTTGGAAGCGTCTATCGAATTCGCGGAAAATCATGCCATGAGCACGCCGGCCGAAACCGCCCCGCATCTCAAGCAGCAGATTTTTTCGCCGTCCTGCCGATCGGCATTTCAGGCGCGACCGCGGGCATACGAAGACTGCACGATCGCGACACTTCGGCCTGGTGGTTGCTTGCCTATTACGGAATTCCGGCGACACTGACCTTGGTCCAAATTCTGATTTCCAATTTCAGTGATGCGCCGGGCTATGTAGACGGCCTTTTGGTGCTTCCGATCACGATTTGTCTGATTTGGACGATCGTCGAACTCGGCTGCCAGCGCGGCACCGTCGGTGAGAATCCCTACGGACCGAATACTGTCGTCGGCAACAAAATGAAGGCGTAGCGGATAAAGAGGCGCGATGTGATGATATCTTACGAAATTAGGCTAGGCATCCACTCGCTGCTGCGGCATCGGTCTTTCGTTCAATGGGTCTGCATTGCCGGCGTGCTGAGTCTGCTCGTGCTCGCCGCCTTGCCGGTACGATCAGTTTTGGCCGATCCGCTCGATATGCAAAACTGCTATAAGGACAACGATCAAGCCTTCGCCGCCTGCAACAAAATCATCGACGATACGACGGCGTCACAGCATGACCGATCCCAGGCTCTGGTCGGCCGCGGCGACGCGTGGGACGACGTCAAACACGATCACGACAAGGCCATCGCCGATTACACCGCGGCAATCGAAACCGACCCGAACAATGCTGCCGCTTTTTACAATCGTGGCTTTACCTGGAAAAACAAGGGCGATGACAATCGTGCGATTGCAGATTTCGATGAGGCGATCCATCTCAATCCAAAATACGCCGATGCCTTTTTCGAGCGCGGTCTGGCCTGGAATCGAAAGGGCGACAAGGACCGCGCTATCACTGACTTCAGTGCGGTCATCGGTATCGATGCCAACTATACGCTAGCCTACCTGAACCGCGGCGTTGCCTTGAACGACAATGGCGATCATGACCGCGCTATCGCCGACTACAATGAGGTCATCCGCCTTGATCCGAGAAATGCCGATGCCTATTACAACCGCGGCTACGCCTGGGCCGGCAAAGGCGACCACGATCACGCCGTTACCTCCTATGATCGCGCGATCACCGACTATGGTGAAGCGATCCGCCTCGACCAAAAATACGCCGATGCCTATTACTCGCGCGGGCGGCTTTGGTATCTCCGGAAGGATTACGACCATGCTATCGCCGACTATAACCAGGCCATCAGCGTCGACCCCAAAAGCACCGAATACTACGTCTGGCGCGGTAATGCCTTGGACGACGAAGGCGACCATGACCGCGCCATCGCCGACTATGGCGAAGCGCTCAAGCTCGATCCCAACGATGCCGACGCCTACATGAACCGCGGCGTCGCTTGGGAGAACAAAGGCGATAATGACCGCGCCATCGCCGACTACAATGAGGCGGTCCGCCTCGACCCCAATAATGCGCTCGCCTACACGAACCGTGGTGTCGCCTGGGAGGCCAAAGGCGACACCGCGCGGGCCAATGCCGATTTCGACGCCGCAAAGCGCCTCGGCCAGAAAGAGTAGGCGGCCTTCGGCGACCCGCCGCCAGCGAGTTCTGGATTTTGCAGTCGCGATCAGGTTATCCTGAAGTGTGCCGCCGGGGGCTATAGCGCGCGTCGATACGAGGGGTTGGGTCGCCGATGTCGAGCGAAATCAAGCCGGGGCCGTCCGGTGGCGCCGTTTCACCACCACGGGCGCCACGGGGCACCGGTCGGGGCGACACATCGCTGCGGTACTATCTGTCTGGCGGATCGGTAACCGGGGTCATTTCACGCGGCAAGGCCGCGATCCTGGCTCTCGTTGCAGGCTGCATCTTCATCGGCGCGCTGACGCTCATCTTTCCAAAGGACAGTTTCGGCGCCTCGCTGTTGCTCGAGCACAGCCACGATTCGCCTTTTCCATACCCGTTCACCATCCAGAACATGATTCACCTGTTGTTCTTCGTCGGGCTCGGCGAGCTGTTCGTGCGCGCACGGGTCGGATCGTGGGAGACCGTACAACTCCACGACCATTTTCTTCCCGAGGATGAGGCCAGCGTGCTGCGCATCGAGGATCTCGGCGCGATCCGCCGCAAGGTTGCGCATCATTACGACGGCGACAACGGCTTTCTGCCGTCGCTCATCAATATGGCCGTGCTGCAATTGCAGTCGACCCGCTCCATCGACCAGGCGGTGAGCGTGCTGCAAACCTCGCTCGGGCTTCTCGAAAGCAAGGTCGAGCAGCGCTACGCCATGGTGCGCTATTTGGCTTGGGTGATCCCGACCATGGGATTCATCGGCACGGTGTCGCATCTGGGTAATGCGCTCCGGCTCGTCAATCCGGACCACATGGACATTACCGCAGTGACGACGGCCCTGGCGATCGCGTTCAACACCACGCTCGTCGCTTTGATCGAGAGCGCGATCCTGGTGCTGATCCAGCATGTGGTGCAGACCCGTGAGGACGCGGCAGTCGGCCTCGCCGGCGAATACTGCCTGAAGAACCTCATCAACCGGCTCTATGTCACCGCGCCCTAGACCGAACGGACACGACTGAACGGACATGGCCCGGCGCGAACGCGAAATCAACATCTTCAACATCGCCTTCCTCGACGTGATTACCGGCGCGATGGGCGCGTTCGTGCTGCTCGTCGTGCTGTTGGCGCCTTACGTAAAAAAGGCCCAAGAGACGCCGCAGCAACAACAGCAACAACAGGAACAGGACGTTCAGAAGACGCTCGATCGCGCCGAGCAAAATATGGACCAGGCTGCTCAGACCGACAATGTCGAGGACCTGAGGCGGCTGCTCGCTAAAGCGCGTGCCGACCTCGCCGAGGCGCGCAAGGAGCTGGACGCTTTGCAACAGGAGCTCGATCGGGCGCGTCAGCAGTTGCAACAGGCGGAGGCCGAGAATGAGGACTTAAGGAAGCGCCTCCAGCAAGCAATTGCCGAGGCCGACCAAGCCCGGCAGCAGGTTGTCGATTTGAAGGATACCCTGGATCACTCGGCCCCGGTTCCGACCGCATGGGCGATCGTCGACGTTCAGGCGCTGCCGACCTGCGGTAGTATCAAATTCGGTCGGGATTATAATACTACTCCGCCAACTCAGATGCCGGCGGGCTTCACGACTCAGAAGGAGGCGGGTGAATATTTAGATCGCGGTACCGAAGCCATACCGTTCTCGGCGGTAGCCCAAGGCCCTTCATTCCACGAGGCATACTTGGTGAGGACTCCCTTTGCCAACGTACAAACTCTTTTTGGCATCCATGCGTTGTCGCCGCCACCGCCGGGTTGTCAGGTTACGATCGGAGTCACATCGTCGATATCAAATGGAGGAGGCTCCTATAGTTTGGTCAGCATGGGGCCCATAACGAAGGCGATCGTTGACACTCGCTCTGTCTTGGTGGTCTCTTTGCCAATGTCGGGGACCCAAGGTGGTTCTCCCACGCCGGCCGATATAAGCTTTTGGCAAAAGATTCAGGCCGCTCCTTCCGGCGGAGCCAAGAAATAATGCCGCACTTCGTCCGCTGCATCGATGGGCACGTCTTCGACGCCGAGGCGTCGTCGCAATGTCCGGTCTGCGGTGCAATCGTCGATGCTCCGCCGCTGACGCCGGCCGCCGCGCTCCCCAGCGCTGCGCGGGCGGTTTCTGATTCCGACGTTGCGCAACCGGAGACTCCAGCCCCGGCGGCGCGGCGCGGGTTGGTGGCTCAGCTCAGGCGCTCGGCCCTGCGGATCATCGTGGGCGGATTCATTCTTGCCCCGTTCTTCGCCATATTTAGGCTTTACGTGCTGCCCTCGATTTATCCCCCCCAACAAGCGCCATCCCCGCCGGCACAAGCCTCGGCCGTTGCGCCGAACGCGGCTGCGCCCGCCAACGCCGGAGCGTCAAAACAAACGCCGGCGCCAGCCGTTGCCGCGCCGGTTGCTCAAGTCGACATCAGCGGCACGATCACATCGGCGCTCGACGTGGCGCGGATGACCGTGCTTTACGACCAGCACCATTACCCGATAGCCGCCGAAATTGCGCGCAATCTGGCCGCGCACGACAATCCCGCCGGCCCCTTTATTCTTGGCATGCTGCAGTTGGGCGCGCTTGGGACCAAGAACCTTCCCGAGGCGCGCAAGCAATTCACCGCCGCCGCCGAGCTCGGCGATACGGATTCGGCGATGCTGGCCGCCGGCATGATGGAACGGGGCGCCGGCGGACCGCAGGATGTCGAGGGCGCCAAGGCGCTTTACCTTTTCGCGGCGCGCAACGCCAACACCGATGCCGATCGTGCACTGGCGCGCCTGAACATCAGCGATCAGCGTGGTATGACAGTCATCGAGGCGGACAATAATCTGTTTACCGGCAAAGATGTCGAGCAATCCTGGAAACGCATGAACGAGCTGATCGCGGCCCACAGCCTCCCGGCGACTTGTCTTGCGGGTTGGCTCTACGGTCGCGGTAATTCGGTCCAACGCGATTTCAGCCATGCGCTCGACTTGTTCAAAACCGGCGCCGCGACCGACAATCCGTCGTGCGTTTGGGGCTTATCCCGGTTGGTCGCCGGCGGACTGCCGTATTTACCGAAGAACGACGTCTCGGCGGATGTCCTATTGCATCTCGCGGCGCAAGCCGCCGGGCCGAAAATGACGGACGTTAGCGATGACATTGCAGCGCTCGAGAGCAAGATGACCGATGCGGAAAAGTTTCGCGCGCAGGGATTTCTCCAGACTGCACTCATTCCGGCCGCTGCGGCGCAGGATTCCACACCGGTAGCGCATCCCTGATGGATCGGAGCCTTTGACGGGGGTATTGCTCGACTAGGAGCGCCAGGCATGGCTCAGTTTATCCGCTGCATCGATGGGCATGTTTTCGACGCCGGGACTGCAACGGTTTGTCCGATCTGCGGCGCCGTTGTCGAATTTACGCCGCCTGTTGATCTAACCTCGTCCGGAGCTCCGGTCGTCGATGGAACTGGAGTTGCGGCGGGCGCCATATCGCGCACGCCGGTGCTGGCCGCTCTGGCCGCGGTTGTCCTTTGCGTGGGTATCGGCGCGCTTTTCTTCGCGCTTCGCGAGACGCGGCCGGCGACCAATAAGGTAGCGCCGGCGTCGCTGTCCGCATCGCAACTTGGCGATCCGTTGCAGATGGCGCTTTTCGTCACGCGCATGCTGACCGCATTCGACCAGAAGCACTATACCGATGCGTTATCGCAGGCCGAGGCCCTGGCCGCCAACAACAACCCTATCGGGATGCGGGTCAAAGCCCAGATTCTCCTGGATGGTCTTCTCGGTCAGAAAGATCCAGTTCAGGCGCGCGCTCTGTTGACGAGCGCTGTCAAACTCGGCGATCCGAGTTCGGCGTTGCTGGTGGCCCCAATGCTCGAACAGGGAATCGGTGGCCCGGCAGATTCGAAACAAGGGAACGTAAACTATCTCTTTGCCGCGGAGAGCAATGTGCCCGGGGCAAGCGAGGAATTGGCCCGCTTGCACATGGACAAGACTCATATCAACACCGTGATGCAAGCCTATCGAACGGTGATGACTTCGGATCCGAAGGCGAAAGAGACGATCGAGGCTGCCTCCACTTTGGCGACACTGACTGACTTCGGCGCCACGCCGTCGATCTGCTTATCTGCTTGGGCTGCCCCCAAATTTCTCGCCAATGGCTGGAGCGTTACCGATAGTTTCAAGGATTCCTCACGGGGCGAATCAGCCGAAACGCTGCAGTACAAAGCCTTCTCGAACGGGGTGGCACGCGCCGATCCCTGGTGTGAATGGGGCATGGCAACGCTTACGGCCAAGGGCATTACGGCGCATCCAAAAAACCTGGTAGCGGCGGATGTCTTCTATAGGCTCGCGGTGACGAACGGTCAGCTTGGTTCAAGCGTCGACCAGGTGAAGCATGAGCTTGCCGCCGTGGAAGCGCAGATGACGCCTGCCGAAAAATCGCTGGCAGACGGTTTGCTGAGCGGTGTGGCCGCCAACATTCCCGTAGCCGCGCCGGCGAACGGCGTGGCCGCCACCACGCCCGCAGCAGCGCTCGTGAATAATGAGGCGAACAGCGACACTGCGCCGCCGTCTCCATCGCAAGCGAGCCAGACGCCAAGTGAGGTCAACGGCGAGCCTTCGGCAGCGCCTGCCGCCGCCATCAGCGATACGTTGCGCACTACGCTCGATGTCGTGCGCATGCTGGCGACATTCAACCAAAAGAATTACACCAGCGCCTCTTCGCAAGCCGACGCTCTGATCGATCGCAACAGTCCGATTGCGATGTTCGTCAAAGCTGGAATTCTCCAGAACGGCCTCGCCGGACAGCGCGATTCCGCTCAGTCGCGCGCACTTTTGGCGCGCGGCGCGCAACTCGGCGATCCAGTTTCGACGCTGTTTCTGGCTCGCATGCTGGAAAACGGGATCAGCGGTCCGCGCGACCACAAGCAGGCAGCCGCACTATATCTAGTTGCGGCGCGAGGAATGGCCGATGCCGGCCAGGACATCGCCCGCCTACATCTGGGCGGTGAGGTGGGCATGACCGCGATGCAAGCCTATCAAACGCTCGAAAGCAACACGGCAGGGAAGGAGGCCACGACAAGGGCTGGGTCCATCTTCATCACGCTCCTTGATGACGACCATAGTACGTCCGCAGTTTGTCTTCGCGGCTGGATGGACTATAGTTCCATCAAGAAAGACGCGTCGCCCGACGACGCTAATAAGCTCAAAAAATCCGCGTTTGGCTATTTCAATCAGGACGCACCGCGCGTCGATCCGTGGTGCGACTGGGGTATGGC
>JBARER010000059.1:0-8118 GCA_049796395.1 Xanthobacteraceae bacterium | reverse complement strand
GATAAATTCGGCTTCAAAGATCTCGCCGGCGTCAACTGGAATCTGGCCGAAGCTCCGCTCTACGAGCATGCCATTCGCAACGGCGAGGCGACGATCGTCGCCGGCGGCGCGCTGTGCGCCGAAACCGGCCATCACACCGGGCGCTCGCCTAAGGACAAGCACACCGTCGTCGATGCGCTGACCGAGAACACCGTGTGGTGGGACGGCAATCGCAAGCAAAGCAAGCAGCACTTCGACAATCTGCTCGCCGACTTCCTGGCCCACGCCAAGGGCAAGACGCTGTTCGCCCAAGACCTCTACGGCGGCGCCGACGCGAAATACCGCATCAAGGCGCGGGTGTTCACCGAATATGCCTGGCACTCGCTGTTCATCCGCCAGCTCCTGATCCGCCCACAAGCTTCCGAACTCGCGAGCTACGTTCCGGACATGACCGTCGTCGACATGCCGTCGTTCAAACCGGACGCCAAACGTCACGGCGGCCGCGAAGGCTCCGATACGATGGTGGCGATCGATTTCACCCGCAAGATTGTGCTGATCTGCGGGTCTTCTTATGCCGGCGAGATGAAGAAGTCGGTGTTCACCACGCTCAATTTCTATCTGCCGGCGCAAGGCGTGATGCCGATGCACTGCTCGGCCAATGTCGGCAAGGACGACGACGTCGCATTGTTCTTCGGCCTGTCCGGTACCGGCAAGACGACGCTCTCGGCCGACCCGACCCGCACGCTGATCGGCGACGACGAGCACGGCTGGTCGCCCGAAGGGGTCTTCAATTTCGAGGGCGGCTGTTACGCCAAGACCATCAAGCTGTCGGCCGAAGCAGAGCCGGAAATCTACGCGGCGACCAACCGTTTCGGCGCCGTCCTGGAAAACGTCACCTTCGATCCGCTCACGCGCGTGCCGGACTACGACAGCGACAAAAAGACCGAAAATACCCGGTCGGCCTATCCAGTTGAGTTCATGCCGCTCGCGTCCAAGACCGGTCGCGCCGGACAGCCGAAAAACATCATCTTCCTGACCGCCGACGCTTTCGGCGTGATGCCGCCGATCGCCAAGCTGACCCCGGCGCAGGCGATGTATCACTTCCTGTCCGGCTACACCGCCAAGGTCGCCGGCACCGAAAAGGGCCTCGTCGGCGTCGAACCGGAATTCTCCACCTGCTTCGCCGCACCGTTTTTGCCGCGGCCGCCGGCGGAATACGGCCGGCTGTTGCGCGACTTTATCGCCAAGCACAACGTCGATTGCTGGCTGGTCAATTCCGGCTGGACCGGCGGCATCTACGGCGTCGGCCGGCGCATGCCGATCAAGGTCACCCGCGCGCTGGTGACCGGCGCGCTCGACGGCTCGCTGAAAAACGCGAGCTACCGCACCGATCCTTATTTCGGCTTTGCGGTGCCGACCTCGGTGCCGGGCATCGAGCCGCACATTCTCTATCCGCAGAAGACCTGGAAGGACAAAGCCGCGTTCGACGAGACCGCGCGCAAGCTCGTCGGCATGTTCCAGAAGAACTTCACCAAATACGAGAACACCGTCGACGCCGAAGTGCGTGCCGCCGCGCCGGAAGTGCGGCTGGCGGCGGAGTAGGCTTTCGTCATTCCGGGACGCGGCCAACGCCCGCGCGCTATAAGCCAATTATAAAAACCATGGATCGATGACGGTAACGCCGGCATCAGCAAAGTAGCGATCGTTGCGTGTCACCAGAGTCAAGCCGCGGACGATGGCGGTCGCGGCGATCAGTCCATCGACGACTGGAAAGGTACGCTTGGTGGCAAGGCGTCCCCATGCCTCGGCGATATCGGCGTCGACCGCGATCGTGCGATCAGCATAGTTCACTCGCACCAGATCAAGCCACTGGTAATAGATCGCCGCCTGCGCGCTGTCGCGCACGGCACATTGGGCGGCGCCCTTGGCAATTTCGCCGAGGGTCAGAACGCTGATGCAAAGCGCCGCCGGGTCTGCGCGGCTAAGCCACGACAGCACCCTTCCGTCAGGCCGCTTGCGACGCACTTCGGAAATCACATTGGTATCGAGCAGGAAGGTCACAAATCGATATCCCGCCCCGTGTCCTTTGAACGGTCATTGATCTCGGCGATCGTTTCATCGTCCCATTTCGGACCGCTCAGCAGGAATTGCACGAAGTCCGCGCGTCCCGCATCAAGCCGGCGATATTCCTCCATCGACAAGATGACCGCTGCGTCCGCGCCGCGGTAAGTCACAATCTGAGGGCCTTCGGACGAAGCGCGCTTTACGACCTCGCCGAACTTCGCCTTGGCATCCTGCATCTGCCATTTTCGCATGTTCACTGTCCAGACCGGTCTGACTGGTCTGACTCATAGGCTATTTCGATCAGTTCTTCAAGCCGCCGGAGTTTGGTAAGCGAACGGTACCCGCGGAAATTCCTCCCTGGCTGCTTCTGGACCCACACCCATGCAAACTTTCAATCTCGGCCGTAATGGCCCGCTCGTTTCCGCCTTCGGGCTCGGCTGCATGGGCATGTCCGGCATCTACGGCCCGGCCGACGACGCCGAGTCGATCGCCACCATCCACGCCGCGCTCGACGCCGGCATCACGCTGATCGACACCGGCGACTTCTACGGCATGGGTCACAACGAAATGCTGATCCGCGACGCGCTCAAAGGCGGCAAGCGCGAGCGCGCCTTCATCATGGTCAAGTGCGGATCGATGCGCGGCCCCGACGGCAAGATCATCGGCGACGACGCGCGGCCGCAGGCGATCAAGAATTTCCTCAGCTATTCGCTGCGCCGGCTCAACACCGATTACATCGATCTCTATCAGCCGTCGCGCGTCGACCCGCATGTACCGATCGAAGACACGGTCGGCGCCATCGCCGACATGGTGAAGGCCGGCTACGTCCGGCATATCGGCTTGTCGGAAGCCTCCGCCAAGACGATACGGCGGGCGGCGGCGGTGCATCCGATCGCGGCGCTGCAGATCGAATATTCGCTGTTCACGCGCGGCATTGAGCGCGACATTTTGCCCACGCTGCGCGAGCTCGGCATGGCGCTGGTCGCCTATGGCGTCCTGTCCAGCGGATTGATCAGCGACCGCGCCGAGGCGGCGCGGACCGCGCCGAGCGAATTGCGTACCCGGCGGCCGCGGTTCTTCGCCGAGAATTTCACCAGGAATTTTGGCCTGGTCGAGGCTTTAAGCGAAATCGCCCGCGACAAGGGCCTGTCGACGCAGGCGCTGGCCTTTGCCTGGGTCAAGTCGCGTGGCGACGACGTGTTTCCGCTGATCGGCGCCCGGCGCCGCGATCAGTTGGCCGAGGCGCTGCGCGCCGCCGATGTGACCTTGTCGGCGGCCGACCTCGCCCGCATCGACCAAGCGGCGCCGGCCGATGCGGTCGCCGGCACCCGCTACCTGCCGGCGGTGATGGCGCACATGGACAGCGAAGCCTAGCTGCCGGCGCGGCACCGACCGCGCGGATGTTGAAACCGTCGAACATAACAAAGACCCATTTGCGGATTGCCTTGGGGGCGGGACGCTTTTTCTTTGTCACGGGTCTGTGCCATAGTGCGGTGGACCCATAACAGCGCCCATAATTGCCGCGCGATATTGAGCTGATGGCAAGAGAAGTCGACCCGCTCAAACTTTCCTCACCGCACGTGTTCCTGATCCGGATGCTGCTGTTCATCGTGGCGTTCGGAGTGATCGTGTTCGTGCTGCAGAAGCAGATCCAGGTCGCGTTCATGGCCAATCCGGCGCTGAATGCGCTGATCATCCTGGTGCTCGCGATCGGCGTCGTACTAACGCTGCGCCAGGTCGTGCGGCTCTATCCCGAGATTGCCTGGGTGAACGGCTTCCGGCTGAACGATCCGCGCCACGCCGAACGCACGCCGGTGCTGTTGGCGCCGATGGCCGCCATTCTGCGCAGCCGCATGGGGCGTATGGCAATTTCAGCGCAGATGATGCGCGGCATTCTCGACTCGATCGCCATGCGTCTCGACGAAGCGCGCGACATTTCGCGCTACATGACCGGCCTGTTGGTGTTCCTCGGGCTCCTGGGCACGTTCTGGGGCCTGATTGCGACTGTGGGTTCGGTCGGCGGGGTGATCCAGGGCCTGAAAGCGACCGGCGACGCCGCCTCGATGTTCGACTCGCTGCGCCAGGGCCTCGCCGCACCGCTCACCGGCATGGGCATTTCGTTTTCGTCGTCGCTTTTCGGTCTGGCGGGTTCCCTGGTGCTGGGTTTTCTCGACCTGCAGTCGAGCCAGGCGCAGAACCGCTTCTATACCGAATTGGAGGACTGGCTCTCGACCACAGTCTACGATCACGGCGCCGAGCCGGGCGCGGCGGCGGGCGACCCCGGCGAAATGCGCAACGCCGTCGAGCGCTTGCGCGCCGCCGTCACCGAAGCCGGCGGCAGCAAGGCCGCCTCCGCCGCCATGGCCAATCTGGCCGAGGCGATCCAAGGCTTGGTGGCCCATATGCGCATCGAGCAGCAGACGATCCGCAGCTGGGTCGACGGCCAGGCCGAACAGCAGAACGAGATCAAACGGCTGTTGGAGATCATCGCCCGCGAGGACGCCAGATCTTGAGCGCGTCACCGAGCGAGCAAAGACGTCTACCGAGTAGAAGACGATGGCGCTAGCACGGGGCCGCCGCGGCGAGAGCGGCATGAACTACTGGCCCGGCTTCGTCGATGCTTTGTCGACGCTCATTCTCAGCATCATCTTTCTGCTCAGCGTGTTTGTCGTGGTGCAGTTCTATCTGCAGCAGGAAGTTCAGGGTCAAAACACCGCGCTTAAGAAATTGAATGCGCAAGTCGGCCAACTGTCCGATCTGTTGTCGATGGCGAATGGCAGCAATGCCGATCTGCAGAAGCAACTCGCAGGATTGCAGGCTACTCTCGGCACGACCCAAAGCGATCGCGATAAATATAAAGGCCTTTACGCCGGCGCGTCCGCCGATGCCGCGGCGGCGGCGACCGAGCGCGACAAATACAAAGGGCTTTACCAGGGCGCAGCCGCCGATGCCGCCACGGCAGCGACCGATCGCGATAAATACAAGGGGCTTTACGAGAATGCCGAAGCCGGCGCGACGGCGGCGCAAAGCAAGGTCGGCGACCTTTCCGGCCAGCTCACCGGCGAAAAGGCTATTTCGGCGAAGGCGCTGGCGGAGGTCGACACGCTCAATGCGCAGATCGCCGCATTGCGCCAGCAGCTCACGGCCATCAGCAGCGCGCTCGACATCTCGGAAAAGAAAGACCAGGAATCGCAGCAGCGCATTTCCGATCTCGGGCAAAAGCTCAACCTCGCGCTGGCGAAAGATGTTCAGGAGCTGTCTGCGTACCGCTCCGACTTTTTCGGCAAGCTGCGCCAAATTCTCGGCAACCGGCCCGACATCCGCATTGTCGGCGATCGCTTCGTGCTGCAGTCGGAAGTATTCTTCGACAGTGGCAGTGCCAATCTCAAACCGGAAGGCAGCGCGGAACTCGACAAGGTGGCGACGGCGGTGATCGCACTGGAAGGCCAGATTCCCCCCGACATCCCTTGGGTGCTTCGGGTCGACGGTCATACCGACGTGCGCCCGGTGCTCGGACAATTCAAGTCCAACTGGGATCTGTCGGCGGCGCGCGCCATTGCCGTGGTGAAATATCTGGTCACCAAGGGCGTGCAGCCCAATCGCCTGGTCGCCGCCGGCTTCGGCGAATTCCAGCCAATCGACACCGGCACGACCGAAGACGCGTTTCGGCGCAATCGGCGCATCGAGTTCAAGCTCACCGAGCGCTGAGCGTGCTTTCAAGCATATTCAATTAACGTTGGAACAGCGCAATCTCCGCTCGTCCTCGCGAAAGCGGGGACCCAGGCGATTTTAAGAGCGAAGCTGGATTCCCGCTTACGCGGGAATGAGCGGCGTGTAATCCAATAACTTTCCTACGCCAGACCGTGCCTGGCGAGAAACTCTAGCGTCAGGCGTACACACTCTTCCGGCTTCTCAATCTGCAGCAGATGTCCGGCGCCGGCGACGAAACTGTAGTCGTAGCCGCCTTCGCTGCCGAGCGCGGCGTTGGCCGCGCCGGTGGCCGGCGCGCCCTTCATGTCCGGATCGCAGCCGATGAGCTTGACCGGGCCGCCAAAGTCTCGCGCGCGTGGCCACAAGTCCATGGTCATGGCCTGCGCATAGATCGTCGCTTCGTTCTGTGGATCGCAGACCAATTCGTAGCCGTCGCCGTCCGGACTTTGGCGGAGCACCGAACGCGCCATCAATTCATGCGCGCCTTCGACCCAGCGCGCCGCGGCGCGCGACTGCCGGTATTCGTCCGCCAGTTGCTCGATGGTGGCGAAGCGCCGGCGGCGCTGCCGCGCCCACGCGGTCAGCCGTTTTTCGAACTCCGCCATCGCCGGGTAGGCCGCGTGATCCGGCGGCGGCACATTGGGCGGATCGAACAACACCAGCGCATCCCAGCGCCAGCCGACCTCGATGGCGTGCTTCATGGCGGTGCGACCGGACATCGAATGAAACAAGCCGGCGGTCGGCCGCGGGCCGAGCCGGCGCCCGACCTCTTGCACGACGCGTTCCAGATCGTGCACCAACTGCTCGTAAGTGTGATGCGGCGGCTGCACCGGCACGTTCTGTCCATGATTGCGAAAATCGAACAGGACGAGATCGAAGTTTTGCAGCAGATGCCGCCAATACGGATAATAAGCGTCGGCGGCAAAGCCATTGCCATGCGTGAGCAACAGCCGCACGCCGCCGGCATTGCCGTGGCGACGCACGCGAATGTTCGCGCCGTCGTCGAGCGCGACGTCGAAAGCCATCTGCGGCGCGGGAAGTTCAAAATTCACTGATGAGACTCTTGTAAGACTCTCGTCGTGTGACGCGTGATGCAGCGGCGCCGCGGGATCAGGCCGCCTGCATATCGCGGCCGGTCCGGCGCGCCCAATTCTCCCAGGCTCGGTTGAGCGTGTAGTCGTTGACGCGGGCGACGATCTTGTCGACCTCACCGGGCGTGAGAAATTTGATGTCGCCCATCGCCATGTTGGTCAAGGTCATGGCCTGCATCTGCAGCTTGGCGCCCATCTCGAGATAGACCGAGATGAAGACGGCGTGGCGTACCGAGCGGCCGACCACGGTGGCGCCGTGGCCGCGCATCAGCGCAGTGGGCCCCGCGCCGAGGAGCTTGGCGAGGTCGCGGCCCATCGCCATGTCGCTGACCAGCAGCGTCGTATCGCCGAACTTGTCCTGCGAATCCCAGATCGGCACATCGTGGCCGCACGAGGCGCACATATGCAAAAGCGGCTTGAGTTTGGTGCCAGTGACGCCGAACGGGATCACGCTCGGCGAATGGTTGTGCACCACAGCGTGGACATCCGGCCGCGCCTCGTAGATCGCGCCATGAATGAAGCGCTCGAGATAGGGCGCGCGGCCCCGCTCGTCGATCGCGGTGCCGTCGAGCGCGTATTCGACGATATCGTCGCGCTCGATGCGCTCCGGGGCGCGGGCGCGGGACAATAGATAATGCTGCGGATTGTCCGGGTGCCGGGCGCTGACATGGCCGAAGGAATCGACGATACCCTCGTTGGCCAGGATGCGGTTGGCCGTAACGATCTCTTCGAGGACGAAATCAAGCTTGCTCATTGCGGCGTATCTCCCCTAATCCCGGGTAGTTCTAGCGGCAGCACGCCGCGGGACTCAATCGTCAATCTAAGCTAAGCCATGAGGCAAACGCAGTGCTGCAGTGGGGAGCCTTTTTCATGTCGAAACGTCACGCCTTTATCGCCGGGCTCGGCATCTTTTTGGCCGGCGCGCTCGCCGCGACCGGCTGGGCGCAGGGCGGCGCCGGGAGCTATCCCGACCACCCGATCCGAGTCATTGTCTCGGTGCCGGCCGGCGGCGGCGTCGACACCATCACCCGGCTGGTCACCGCCAAAATGCAGACCATTCTCGGCCAACCCATGGTGGTGGAAAACCGCGCCGGCGTCGGCGGCAGCGTTGCCGCCGATTATGTGTTCCGCTCCGCGCCCGACGGTTACACGTTGCTGGCGTCGCAGCCGTCGCCGATCACGACCAATCCGCTGCTCTATAAATCCCTCAACTACGATCCGACGCAGCTCACCCCGATCGTGATCATGTCGCACGTGCCGAATGTCGTGCTGG
>JBARER010000058.1:0-14091 GCA_049796395.1 Xanthobacteraceae bacterium | reverse complement strand
ATCTATTTCGAGCACGCCGGGTCGGAACTGCGCCGCGGCCTCAACCTCATTCGGCTCGCGGCACTGTTGCGGCGGCGCCGGTTCGCTGCGATCTGGATTCTCGATCGCACCATGCGGCCGGCGCTGGCGGCGTGGCTTGCCGGGGTACCTGAGCGCATCGGGCTTGGGCTCGGGCCGCAAAGCGTTTTCATCACCAATGCCGGCGTCGATCACAGCCATTTTCACGACCATCCGATCGATTGGCTGCGCGCATTGATGGCGGCGATGAACGTGCCGCTGCCATCGACCGAGCCGGACCTCAAGCTGCCTGACGCAATGCTGGCCGTGATCAGCGAAAAGTTCAAAACCGCGGCGCGGCCTTGGATCGTGCTCGGCATAGGCGCTTCCCATCCGGACAAGGATTGGCCCGACGCGCATTGGGCGGAGTTTGTGGCATCGTTACGCCGGCGCGGGCGTGGCACGGTGTTTTTGATCGGCGGCGCCGCCAACCTGGCACGCGCGCAAGATTTTGTTGCTGCTAGCACCGGAGCGGATGCCGTCAATGCCTGCGCTCTCGCTCTCACCGAAGCCGCCGCGCTGCTTCGTCTAGCCGATCTGTTCGTCGGCCCGTCGTCGGGTCCGCTAAATCTCGCCGCCGCCGGCTGCACGGAGGCGTTCGGCCTGTTCGGCTCGACGCCGGTTTTGCGCTATTCGAAATTCATCCATCCGATCGAGCCGCCGGGCGGACAGTCACCCGACGGCATGCGGCGGATTTTGCCGGCGCAGGTGCTGGCAACTATCGAGCCGTATCTGTCGCGACAGAAGCTGCGGCCGTAGTGGCGTCCGCTGCGCGCTTTAGACGTCCAAGTTGAGCAATCTTGCGGTGGCCTGCCACAGCGCTTCAAATATCGCCAGCGCGACGAACAAGGCGACGACGGCGCAGAGAATCCCCATCCCGAATTGCTGAAACCCCGCGGAGCGACCGACCGCGAATACGATAATCGCCAGAGCGAGAAAGCCCGCCATCCACCACAAATTCTGAGCATTATCTTTGAGCCAATGCGTCATGGCTTCGCCACCTGGCATGACCGCCCTCGTTATCTTTCGCAGAGCCGCCCGCAACGCAAATTGAAAATGGAAATAGGCCGCCGTTGTTCCACGGCGTTACGTCGCAACGCCGCGACTAAAGTTCACGCCCGCCCGACTGGTTCGAGCCTACGCGGCGCAAATTCATGCGCGACCGCGGCCAAAAGGCCACGGAGTTCCGGCCAGGAAAGATAGGCCGCAATGAGTTCCGCGTGCTCGCCTGAATGCGGTGGCTATTCTACGTCGCTGGCGACTTTCATGCGCACGATGCGGTCGGGCTTGGACGGCGGCTCGCCGCGCTTGAGCTTGTCGACCACGTCCATGCCGGACACCACTTCGCCGATCACGGTGTACTCGCCGTTGAGAAAGTCGCCGTCGTCGAACATGATGAAAAACTGGCTGTTGGCGGAATTGTTGCTGCCGCCCTTGCGCGCCATGCCGACCGTGCCGCGCACGAACGGCTTGTCGGAAAACTCTGCCTTGAGGTCCGGATGCGGCGAGCCGCCGGTGCCGTTGCCATGCTCACCGTCGCCGGTTTGCGCCATGAAGCCGTCGATGACGCGGTGGAACGGCACGTCGTCGTAAAATTTGTCGCGCGCCAGAAGCTTCAGCCGTTCGGCATGTCCGGGCGCGATGTCGTTGTGAAGTTTTATGACGATCGTGCCGGGCGTGGTCTCGAGAATAAGTGCGTTGTCCGGGTCGACGCCGGCGGGCAATTCCTTGGCCATGTCACAGTCCTTTACTTGATGGGAAATTAAGCGACGACCGATTACGGCATGATGGTCGCGGTCTTGATGTAATCGAGCTTTGGAAACGCTTGCGTCAGATAGGCGTTCCCCTCGCTCTGAATGCGGCCCTGCTCGGGTCCCGCGCCGCGCGGTGCGCCTTCGCCATAGCCGCTGTAGAGCGCGTCCACCACGTTCATGCCGGAGACGACCTGGCCGAATGGGGAAAATCCCATGCCGTCGAGTCTGGCGTTGTCGCCGTAATTGATGAACACCTGGGTGGTGCGGGTATTGGGCCCGCGCGTGGCGAAGGTAATCATGCCGCGGGTATTGCTCTGTTTCACCGGATCGTCGCCGATGCTGGCGTCGCGCCATGCCGCTGCAATCTTCGGATCGGGGCTGATGCCGAATTGCACCATGAAGCCTGAGATCACCCGGAAAAACCGGGCATCGTTGAAAAACCCGTTCTTGACCAGATTGTAAAACCGGTCGGCGCCGAGCGGCGCCCAATCGCGATGCACTTCGATGACGAAGGCACCTTTGCTGGTGTCGAACTTCACCTTGTAGCTCGCCGGCGCCTGTGCGGTCAGCGCCGCCGGCGTGCTGAGGCTTTGCGCGAACGCAGGGACGGCGAAGGTCAATGCAATAAGGAACGCAGCAAGGCGGCTCATGTCGGCTCCGGGGTTGTTAGAGCATGATCCGGAAAAGTGGATGCCGGATTTCCGAAAAGATCATGCTCCATCGAATAATTCTAGGCGAATTTGGTCTTCAGCCGTGTGGCGACGGCTGCCGGCACGAAGGCCGCTACGTCGCCGCCCATGCCGGCGATCTGGCGGACCAAGGTAGCGGTGATCGGGCGCACCGCGGGCGCCGCCGGCAGGAAGATGGTCTGTACGTCGGGCGCCATCGCGGCGTTCATGCCGGCCATCTTCATTTCGTAGTCGAAATCGGTGGCATCGCGGACGCCGCGCACCAGCACCGTGGCGCCGGCGCGGCGGGCGGCGGTCACGACCAGATCGGCGAACGTCGTGGCAACGATCTCGCAGCCGGCGGCGCGGCCGAGCGGCGTACAAATCTCATTGAGCATCGAAAGCCGTTCGTCGGCCGAGAATAGCGGCGACTTGCCGGGATGGACGCCCACGGCGAGCACAAGCTTGTCGGCAAGCTTCACTGCGTTGCCGACGACATCGAGATGGCCGTTGGTGACGGGATCGAAGGATCCGGCAAACAGCGCAACGCGGGGCATAGACGGGCCTAGGCTTGGGTTCTGGGCGTAGGTTTCTGGCGGCGGTCTAGCCCGCGCGTCCGACAACTTCAAGCACACCCGGTTGCCGGCGGTCGACGCGACGCTTCCACACCAGGCCATAAACCTAAGTAATTTCAATGCCTTACTGTAGACTACTGACGCGTGACGCGGCTCAGAGCGGTTGTTCCCGACAGATGCTAAAAATTAAACAAAATAGAAAAGCAACCCCAGCGCCAAGAACGCGTTTGACTTTTGGAGCGTCTAAGAGATCAGCACAGGGTTCGATATCATGATCAAGACCGTTTACGCCATTGCGGTCGCCGCGATCGGGGCGGCTTGTTTTGTTGCCCTTCCGAGTCTGTCTTTCTCTGTCCCAGCAAGCGCCGCGGTAGCGAGCGCCAAGGGCGACCGAGCAGATATCCGCCCGCTCGGCGTCGACTGTTCGCAGGAGGCGTGGCCGTATTTCGAGGCCCCCTGTCTGCGCGACGCGCGCCACCCCCTGTTGGAGCAGCGGCAGGCGCGCTTCATTGCCGACAAGTAACGCGTAGGATGCCGTTTCCGAAGGCTTGGCGATAACTGAGCGTAGGCGCCGTGTGCGCGGCCGGACGGGCGTCTGGCCGTCGACGCACGCGGGTTCGTTTAAGCGCGTCCTTTTGGCCTCGTTTTGGGGCCGGAAGTGCCTTAGTCTAGCCCCACACCACGCAAGACCTCCGCCTTGACCCCAGCTCTCGCCGGTGTGTAAGAGCCGCCCGGGCCGACCATGATCGTACTGATCGACAACTACGACAGCTTCACCTTCAACTTGGTGCACTATTTCGGTGAACTGGGCGCGGAGGTTGATGTCCGCCGCAACGACAAAATCACAAGCGCTGCTGTGATCGAGGCCGCGCCCGACGCCATCGTGCTGTCACCGGGACCCTGCACGCCGAAAGAGGCCGGGATTTGCCTGGAATTGATCGCCAAGGCGGCTGCGAGCATTCCGATCCTCGGCGTCTGCCTCGGCCACCAGGCGATCGGCGATGCGTTCGGCGGCAAGGTGGTCCGTGCGCCTCTGCCAGTGCACGGCAAATTGTCGAACATCCGGCATTCCGGCCGTGGCCTGTTTCGCGGCATCAACGGGCCGTTCAAGGCGACGCGCTACCACTCGCTGGTGGTCGAGCGGGCCAGCCTGCCGGCTGAGCTCAGCGTCACCGCCGAGACCGACGACGGTCTGATCATGGGTCTTTCCCACACCAGGCTGCCGGTGCACGGCGTGCAATTTCACCCTGAGAGCATTGCGTCCGACCACGGCCATCTGATGCTGAAGAACTTTCTTGAAATCGCCGCGGCCTGGAATGTTTCGGCCGGCCGGCGCAGCGCCAGCGCGCCACAGGCGTCGCGCAAGGCGCCGGCCCACGCGCTTTAAGGATCCTGACCGTGACCGTGGAGTTAAAGGCGCTCATCGGCAAGGTCGCGACTGGCGCCGCGCTCACGCGCACCGAAGCGGCCAGCGCCTTCGAGCAGATGATGTCGGGCGAGGCGACGCCGTCGCAGATGGGCGCGCTGTTGATGGGGCTGCGATTGCGTGGCGAGACCGTCGACGAGATCACCGGCGCGGTCTCGGCGATGCGGTCGAAGATGCTGCGGGTCGAAGCGCCGCCGGACGCGGTCGACGTGGTCGGTACCGGCGGCGATGCCTCGGGCTCGTTCAACATCTCGACTTGCGCGGCGCTGATCGTGGCCGGCGCGGGAGTGCCGGTCGCCAAGCACGGCAATCGCGCGCTGTCGTCGAAGTCAGGCGCCGCCGACGTCCTGGCGGCGCTCGGCGTCAATATCGACCTTAACCCGCAGCAGATCGGCCATTGCATCCGCGAGGCCGGCATCGGCTTCATGTTCGCGCCGGCGCATCACCCGGCGATGAAGAATGTCGGGCCGACCCGGGTGGAGATGGGCACTCGCACCATCTTTAACTTGCTCGGTCCGTTGTCCAATCCGGCCGCCGTGAAGCGGCAGATGGTCGGCGTGTTCTCCAAGCACTGGACCGAACCGCTGACGCAAGTGTTGAAGAATCTCGGCTCCGAGCGCGTCTGGGTCGTGCACGGCTCCGATGGGCTCGACGAAGTGACGACATCGGGATCGACCAGCGTCACTGCGCTCGAAGACGGCACCATCACAAGCTTCGAGATCACGCCGGAGGAGGTCGGGCTGCGGCGCGTGCGGCCGGAGGAATTGCGCGGCGGCGATGCGCCCGCCAATGCCCGCGCGGTCGAGGACGTGCTGGAAGGCAAGAAAACCGCGCTGCGCGACGTGGCGTTGTTCAACGCCGCCGCGGCGCTCGTCGTCGCCGGTAAGGCCAAAGACCTCAAATCCGGCTTCGCCCTTGCCAGTCATTCGGTGGACTCCGGCGAAGCCGAAGGCCGGCTCGACCGGCTGATCGTGGTCTCCAACGATGGCTGACATATTGGAAAAGATAGCGGCCTATAAACGCGCCGAGATCGCCGCGGCGAAGGCGCGCCGTCCCCAGGCGGCCCTGGAAACCGATGCCAAGGCGGCGGACGCGCCGCGCGGCTTTGCGCGCGCCATCGCACGAAGGCTTGCCGCGGGCGATTACGCGCTGATTGCCGAGATCAAGAAGGCAAGTCCGTCGCGCGGGCTGATCCGCGACGATTTCGACCCGCCCGCGCTGGCGCATGCTTATGAAGCAGGCGGCGCAGCTTGTCTCTCGGTCCTGACCGATGCGCCATCGTTTCAGGGCAGCCTCGATCATTTGCGCGCCGTGCGCGCGGCAACGAGCCTGCCGGTGCTGCGCAAGGATTTCATGTACGACCCTTATCAGGTGACCGAGGCCCGCGCGGCTGGCGCCGACTGCATCCTCATCATCATGGCGGCGGTCGATGATGGCTTGGCGGCTGAACTCGAACAGGCGGCGCTCGCGCTTGCCATGGACGCGCTGATAGAAATTCACGACGAGAACGAATTGGAACGCGCGCTTCGCCTGAAATCTCAGCTTCTCGGCATCAACAATCGCGACCTCAAAACCTTCCACACCGCGCTGTCCACCTGCGAACGGCTGGCGCGCCTGGTGCCGCCCGGGCGCATCATCGTCGGCGAAAGCGGAATTTTCACGGCGGCGGATGTCAGCCGTCTGGCGGCAGCCGGCATCGCTGCCTTCCTGGTCGGCGAAAGCCTGATGCGCAGCCACGACGTCGCCGCCGCGACGCGCGCCTTACTCGCCCGGCAAGCGGCCTCGGCATCCGTACGGTAACAAACAGAGTTCGGTGACAGATTTTGGCCCGGCGCGTGAAACAACTCAGTCATCTCAGCCGTCGCGGCGAAGCCCGCATGGTCGATGTGTCGGCGAAGCCGGTGACCGAACGCGAGGCGGTTGCCGAGGGCCGCGTGATCATGCAGTCCGCAACGCTCGCCATTATTCGCCGCGGCGACGCCAAAAAGGGCGACGTGCTCGGTACCGCGCGGCTTGCCGGAATTCTCGCGGCGAAGCGGACGCACGAATTGATCCCGCTGTGCCATCCGCTGCCGATCTCCAAGATCGAGGTCGATCTCGCGCTCGATGCCAAATTGCCGGGCGTGGTGGTTACGGCGCGGGTCAAGGTCGCTGGTAAAACCGGTGTCGAAATGGAAGCTCTGACTGCGGTTTCGGTCGCTTGCCTCACCCTCTATGACATGGTGAAGGCGGTCGATCGCGGCATGCGCATCGAAGGCATCCGGCTAGTCGAGAAGCGCGGCGGCCGCTCCGGCCATTACCGCGCCGGCAAATGAGACGGGAGTAGTCGCGTGATTTCGGTCGCCGAAGCGCTTGAACGGGTGCTGGCGCATGCCAAGCCGCTGCCGGCCGAAGAAGTGCCGCTGGAACGGGCCGACGGCTGCGTCCTCGCGCTCGATCTCAAGGCGCTGCGCACCCAGCCGCCGGCGGATGTGTCGGCCATGGACGGCTACGCGGTACGGGCCGCGGACATCGCGGCCGCTCCGGTGCGCCTGAACGTCATCGGCGAAGTGCCGGCGGGACGGCCGTTCACCGCCAAAATCGGCGACGGACAAGCGGCGCGGATTTTTACCGGCGGCTTTGTGCCCGACGGCGCCGATACCGTCGTTATCCAGGAGCACACGACGCGCAATGGGGACAGCGTCGAGGTGCAAAAATCGATAGGCAAAGGCAAGAATGTCCGCCCGCGGGGGCTCGATTTTCGCGCCGACGAGGTGCTGCTATCCGCGGGGCATCGCCTCACCCCGCGCGATCTGCAACTCGCAGCCGGCATGAACCATCCGCTGGTGCCGGTCTATCGCCGGCCCAAGATCGCACTGTTCGCAACCGGCGACGAATTGGCGCCGCCGGGCACCGAGCCCGGACCGGGGCAGATCATCTACTCGAACGGCTTTGCGCTCGCCGCGCTCGCTCGCGACGAAGGCGCTACGGTCACCGATCTTGGCATCGTTCCCGACACGCTCGAAGCAACCATCACCGCCATTCGCGACGCGCGCGGGGTAAACGCCGACATTCTGGTGACCACCGGTGGTGCCTCGGTCGGCGATTACGATCTGGTGCAAAAGGCATTCACAGCTGAAGGCATGGAGCTATCGTTCTGGAAAATCGCGATGCGGCCCGGCCGGCCGCTGATGCATGGGAGGCTTGGCGACATGCATGTGCTCGGGCTCCCCGGTAATCCGGTTTCCTCCTACGTCTGCGCGTTCCTGTTTTTGGTGCCGTTGATCCGCCGCATGAGCGGCCGCACCGATCCCGTGGCGCCAATCGAACACGCCGTGCTCGGCTGCGATCTTGCCGAAAACGACGAGCGCGCCGACTATCTGCGCGCCACGCTTAAGGACGGCGCCGACGGGCCGGTCGCGACGCCATTCCCGCAGCAGGATTCATCCATGATGGCGCCGCTCGCCCAGGCCCGCTGTCTCGTCATCCGCGCGCCGCACGCCCCGCCGGCCAAGGCCGGCAGCGGCTGCGAGATCGTGCGGTTCGATCGCTGAAGTTCGCGGCGGTCCCCGAATCGCGCGCATCTGGACTTCCGACTTCGGACGCATAGTGCTCAAAAGCAAGAAACGGCGGCCGCTCGGCAAGGTTTCTTAGTCTTAAGCGCTGGTTTGGCCGCAGCTTTGCTTTCTTCACTTCAAATTAAATGGTTGCAGAACACATATGGAACGGATAGTGTCCGTTCATGATTTGTTTCGATTTTTTTGGCTGAACAGCCGCTCAGGGAGACGAACGCCGATGCTGACGCGCAAGCAAGCCGAACTCTTGCGGTTCATCCATGAGCGATTGAAGGAAGCAGGCGTGCCGCCTTCCTTCGACGAGATGAAGGACGCGCTGGATTTGCGTTCCAAGTCCGGCATTCATCGCCTGATCACCGCGCTCGAGGAGCGCGGCTTCATTCGCCGCTTGCCCAACCGGGCGCGCGCCATCGAGGTGATCAAGCTGCCGGAATCGATTGCTCACGGCATGGGCGCCGGGCGCGCGCGCGGCTTCACGCCGAGCGTCATCGAAGGCAATCTTGGCCGCGTCCGCGCGGCCTCCGAGGACGAGGGTGGCCGCCCCGTGGCGGTGCCGGTGATGGGCCGCATTGCCGCCGGCACTCCGATCGAGGCTATCCAGACCCGCAGTCACACCATCAACATGCCGCCCGACATGTTATCGACCGGCGAGCATTTCGCGCTTGAAGTGCGCGGCGATTCGATGATCGAGGCCGGCATTCTCGACGGCGACATGGCGTTGCTCAAGCGCACCGATGCCGCCGACACCGGCGACATTGTCGTCGCTTTGATCGACGACGAGGAAGCAACGCTCAAGCGCTTCCGCCGGCGCGGCGCTTCGATCGCCCTCGAGCCGGCGAACACCTCTTACGAGGTGCGCATTCTGCCGCCCAACCGCGTGCGTATTCAGGGCAAACTGGTCGGACTGTTCCGAAGGTACTGAGTTCTCAGTCGTTCCCTTCAATATCGTCTAGCACGGGCGCGGAATCGCGTGGCGCCACGCCGCCTGTGGCGCTCGTGCCCGCGTCGGGGAATTTTACGGTCCGTCGGTGCCACCCCGGCGCCCACGGCCGATCGTAATTTTCAGGCCGCGCCGACTGCATGACAAAACCCGCGCCGTCGTGGCTCAGCACCAGCGCGCCGCGGTCGTACCAGGTGTTGCGTCCGATCACCGTCGCCGCGCAGCCGGGCGGCGGATCGTCGTGCACCGCCAAGATCAGCGACGCGCGCCGGCAATCGTCCTCGAACGCGTCCGGTTCGACCGCATAAGCCACCACCGAGCCGTCGGCGAGTTTGCCGGTGCAGCCCGAGGGATCGCAGGCGATCCCCTGCCCCAAGCTTCGGTCGTGCACATCGCGGCCGTCGGCGTCGGCGGCGAGCCAGTCTTCGAGCGCGTAGTTGTCGCGGCTCTCATGCAACACGGCAAACTGTCCGTCACGCCCGCGCAGCGCCACCGTCTGACCGTCGGGCGATACCAAGATTTCTGGCCGCGGCGCAGCGACCGCCCAGAGTGCAGCGACAAGCATGAGCGGCACGCCGCTCAGGCGCAATGGACTGCGTAGCAGAGACAGCAGCAGCAAACCCGCGGCACACAGCAGGACCGGGCCGGTGCCGAATGCGGCAATGCGGCCGACCGCTCCAGGCAGCTGCGCCACCCACAGCACGACGGCGATAATCCAGCCGATGCCATCGCCCATCAGCCGCCAGAACTCGGCATCGAAACCTAGCGGCAAGGTCAGCACGCCGAGAATGCCCATCGGCATGACCCAGACGGAGACCACCGGCATCGCCAGAACATTGGCGAGGACGCCATACGGCGCCAAGCGATGAAAGTGGTAGGCGGCGAAAGGCATGGTGGCGAGGCCGGCGATGACCGAGGTAAAGGCAATCGCCGCGACCTCGCGCGCGCCCCATAGCGCCACGCGGGCGCGAAATCCGGTGTCGCGCCTGGGGTGCCACGGCAGCCCGAATTGATAGGCGGCGATCAGGGCGAGCGTTGCCGCGAACGACAATTGAAAGCTTGGCGTCAAGACCGCCTGCGGCGCCAGGATGAGGACCGCGAACACGGCTAGGCACAGTGTCCGGAAGGTCAGCGTGGGTCGATCCGGTATTATGGCGCAAACGCCACAAGGAGGTCGCCATGACCTCTAGGTGGCGTTACTGGGGTTTAGTTCCGATTACAATTCTGATCGGCGCGGCCGTTGGATTTGACGGTCCGTTCAGCATCCCCCCGAAATGGTCCCAATCTGGACCGGGCCATTGTTGCTTAGCAGCCCCTACACCGACGGAATTGAGACCGGCAACAAGTGCCTCGCAGATTGTATCAATTTCTGTGCCACTGCCGGGTTTCGGAAATACAATAACACCGGTCGCTGCACCCGCTCCACTCCAGTTCCAGGTCGCAACGTCCCAAAGTGCTCGCGACAGCGTGTTCTGGAGCGAGGCTGCCAGCGCGTTTGGCTCCGGTCCATCGCCTAGAACATATATGGCCGCTTTTGTTCCGGCAAAATTCACCAATGCGGCAATAAGCTTTGGTCTATCCTCTTCCAGTATGATGCGCGGTGCTTTGTATCTCTCTAATGCTAGCTGCGCTTCTGCCGCACGCGCATTTGCTTCGGCGGTATCCTTCCGCAATTGCTCTCCTTGGGTCGTCAGCGTCGCAATTTTTTCTGCGGATGCCGTTCGGTCCGCGTCCCAATACCGTTCCTTCACGCCGGTCATCCGAACGATGACAATTGTTGACACAACGCCAACAACCAAGCTGGCGATGAAAAATAAGTTCGCAATATCTGCGATCCTGTTCGCAAGTGGCAATGATGGCCACATCCGCATGCCTTTTTGGTTTCCTGCTGGTGCCATCCTAATCGTTATACTAGCAGGAATTGCCGGTATTTTTCCGCCCGTAAGGAGGTGTGTCGTGTAGAGACCGCGCCGTGTGGGCGCGCGCGGCATTCGCCGCTTTTGTTGTCCTGTTCTCAGCCTCAATGAGCGATGGCTATCGGCAACAGGGTCAACTGCAGATCGGACGGCTCAATCAGTTTTTCCCCGAATGGGAACGAACAGCACGGCCATTTAGTGGACCCTACAACAGGACCGATGGTCATCTCATAAGGGGTATAACCGCGGCCTTCGCGGTCAGGGAAACGATAGGAAATACAACTGACGATGATCGGGACCATATATTTGATCCCAGTGGCCGCTGCGGCTGCAGTTTGGCTTTCGGAAAGCAAGTCACTGACCTCTTGGGTTGCCGGGCTATCGGGGAAAATGGTGTTACCCAAGCCTGGCTGACCTGCGCATACAATTTTTTCTTCATCGAGAAAATTAAGAGACCCGATGCGGGTGTTAAACTTGACCGCCGTTTGCACAGCAGGCGAATGGCCGCCGTTTCTGAGGTCAAATTTAAGCGAGATATGCAGACCCTCACCATCGTGAACAACGGGCCGGGAAATCGAAATATTGGTCGCGAAAACCCATGGTCGCCGCTCGGCATTCATAGCATCCAATTGCCCTTGCATGACGCCAAGCTGGCGATTGAAAGTAACGTACTGAGAGGCCCCGACAGCGATGGTTACGAGAGTGAAGAACGCTATGGCCCAAGTCGCCCTAGCCGTACTGTGGGCCGCACGATCTGCGGCGCCCTGTTTCTTCTTTTCGGCGCGGCGCTCTTGAAGCTTGCGTTTTATTTTGGCGACACACCTTGCCCACGGCGAGACGATAGGTGCCTGACTTGGGGGACCGGGATTGTTGCCGCCCTGCTTATTGGCCAAGGAACGATTCTCGTTTTATCGGGCAATTGGCTGCCCTAGATTTCCTCCAATGCTACGCCGTCTTGTTCCAAAGCCGCAAGAACGGCCAAAAACCATGTAGCAGGGAACGTCCCGCGTTTCAGCCTCATTGTAATCGAGGCTTCGGTTTCGCTCTTAAAACCGTGTTTTTTGAGCCTTTTGGCCAGTTCTAGATAAGTCACCTCGCACTCTTGAAGCTTGTGCTTCAAGAACGCCGATGCCCGTTCGGCCCATTCATCCTCAGATGCAATAGCCATGCGTTCGGTCCCTATCGGATATGCAAGCTAACACATACGATAGTTTCTCTTGACACGTCAATACCTAACGAATATGATAGCTTCATAAACGATAGGTATCCCGATGGCCCAACATTTCCTCCTTTCCCACGCCGCCAAGACCCTTTCCCTGGCGTCCGTTTTCACGATGAAGGATGCCGACACGGAAACGACGTTCCGCCGTATCCGTTGGGCCGACACGGACGGCGCGCCGGTTTGCCCGCACTGCGGGGGCACCGATGCTTATGACTGCCGGCGCTTGAAGGGTGCACCCCGGTTCCGTTGCCGGGCTTGCAGCAAGGATTTCAGCATCACGTCGGGAACGCTGTTTGCCAGCCACAAGCTGCCGCTCCGGGCCTATCTCGCGGCCATCGCGATCTTTGTGAATGAGGTCAAAGGCAAGTCGGCGCTGGCGCTGTCTCGCGATTTGAACGTCTCTTACAAGTGCGCCTTCGTGTTGCTGCACAAGTTGCGGGAAGCGATGGCGCTGGAATTGAAAGGGCGCGTGCTTGGCGGCCAGGGCAAAGTGGCAGAGGTCGATGGCGGCTATTTCGGCGGCTATGTGAAGCCCGCAAACCTGAAAGACCATCGCCGGGACCGACGCTTGCTTCGCAATCAGAACGGCAAGCGGAAGGCTGTGGTCATCGTTCGCGAGCGAAACGGCAATTCGATCCCCGCCGTGTTCAAGAGCGAAAGCCAAGCCATTGCGTTCATTTCAGCGCACGTCGTGAAGGGAACGCTTATCAATGCCGACGACGCGGCAGGCTGGAATGAGTTACATGCCAAGTATGAAATGAAGCGGATCAATCATGAAGAGGCGTACTCACAAGACGGCGCTTGCACCAATTGGGCAGAGGAATTTTTCAGCCGCATGCGCCGCGGCGAGATCGGGCACCATCATCACATAGCCGGAAATTATTTGCTTCGGTACGCGCAGGAAGCCGCGTGGCGCGAGGATAACCGCCGCATGTCAAATGGCGAGCAAGTGCAGAAGCTTTCCGGCAATGCGATCAAGAGCGTCAAGTCCAAAGAGTTCACCGGCTACTGGCAGCGGCATGACGCATAGCCCGCTCATGTATGGCCTTATTAAGCTGCACTCGCGGCTTGAGGCCGATCTGCAAAAGCAAAAGAAAAACTTGGGGCACGTCCGTGCCGTCATCAAGATCGTCAGTCCGGACTTTGACGTTTCCAACATCAAGCCGAAGCGGATCAATAAGCAAAGTCCGCATTTCAAAAAGGGCGAAGCCTTCCTATTGGCGCTAGACGTGCTGCGCACCACGACAGAGCCGATGACGGGAATGGAGATCGCAGTCGCCATGCTGGCAAAGAAAGGCGTCTCAAAACCTACCACAATGGAGCGCAGAGCCGCTTGGAACGCCATCAAGAACACGATGGACCGCTACGCCGGAAAGGCAGTCCGCTCGATAGGCCACGCCCACGCGCGGCGGTGGTCGATTAAAAACTGAAGCTAAACAACACACCAAGCTCGGACTTCACCGGCTACTGGCAGCGGCATCTTTCGGAAGATTCTCGCGATCAACAACGCTAGCATCGCCATGGGCTGTCGCGCGGCTAGTATCGGTAATCGACCATTCCCCATGTGCTTCCGACTTAATCAAACCCTTGGTCTTCAATCGATGAAGATGCGACCGGAAGGTAGTGTTTCGAAGTCGAGGGCTTATCTCCAATGCAGACCAATAAAGTCTTTGGGTTGGAACGGGCCTTAGTGCCGACCGAAGCAAGTTCATGACTCTGTTTTCGATCAAAATCCGATCAAAGCTGTTTTTCCGGGTTACATCCCGCAACGCGACGTTTTCGCGACGCGCCCTCAGCAATAGCTCGCGAAGTGTGTCCCGCTGGACTTGAAGTTGCGCGATCTGCTGTTCCACGCTCTCAATTTGGGCTAACAGGTGAGTTTCGAGTACGTCCCCGTGCTCGGTCTTCATTGTTGCGTTCGCCTTTTTTGCAACAAAAATTGTCTGCTATAGGTAGTAAATTCCGCGACTAGTTTCAAT
>JBARER010000057.1:0-4266 GCA_049796395.1 Xanthobacteraceae bacterium | reverse complement strand
GGCGTCGAGCGCATCATGCGCTTTGCCTTCCAGCTGGCGCAGTCGCGGCCGCGCAAGCTCCTCACCGTCGTGACCAAATCGAACGCGCAACGCCACGCCATGGTGATGTGGGATGAAATTGCTGCCGAGATTGCCGCCGAGTTCAAGGATGTAACCTGGGACAAGATGCTGGTCGACGCCATGACGATGCGCATGGTGATGCGGCCGCAAACCATCGACACCGTCGTGGCGACGAACTTGCACGCCGACATTCTGTCCGACCTCGCCGCCGCATTGGCCGGCTCGCTCGGCATAGCGCCGACCGCCAATCTCAATCCCGAACGCACCTTCCCGTCGATGTTCGAGCCGATCCACGGCTCGGCCTTCGACATCATGGGCAAGGGCATCGCCAATCCGGTCGGTACGTTCTGGTCGGCGGTGATGATGCTCGAGCATCTGGGAGAGCAAGCCGCCGGCAGCCGCCTGATGACGGCGATCGAGCGCGTGACCGCCGACGATCGTTTTCATACGCCCGATCTTGGCGGCCAAGCCAAGACTGCCGACGTGACGGCGGCCGTTATCGACGCCATCCATGGTGCCAATGCCTGACGCAAGGAATGCGCCGATATATGCGGCAAGCGCTGCTCAAACAAATTCACTTGCCAAATGTGATAGTGTAACACTACCCTCGCGGTCGCATGGGATGGGGTCATCGCCATAGACGACGTGGCGCATATCTCGCGCTGGCGGCGCTTTTGCTGCAGATCGCCATTTCGTTTGGCCATGTCGATCTCGACGGCGCCGTGGTCGGCGACCATCTGGCGCTCAGCGCCGCGCATCGGATCGCCGTTACCGCAACGACATCGCCTCATGCGCCGGCACCGAACACGGATGAAGGCTATTGCCCGATCTGCGCGTCGATCTTTCTGGTATCGACATCGTTCGTCTCCGTGCCGCCGGCACTGCCGGTGCCCCAAGGCTCCTACCGGATAAAGCATTCCGTCAGCATCGCCCGCGGCGTAACCATTCCACGCCGCGTTGCCTTCCGTTCGCGCGCACCGCCTGCCGTCTGACCAAGGCGGTCGTTGCTAATCCTCGGCACGCGGCGCCTGGCGCCAAGCGTGCTGGCGAGATGGCGCGCGGCATTCCCTGTTGACTGACTTGCCGCGACAGCATGGCCGACGAAGAGCCGGGTCTAGCCCGCAATGTTGTCTGGCGGAGTCGTTATGTTGGTCCTCGTAAATCGCGTACACCACGCACGCATTCTTGCCTGTCTCTTGGGCGGTGCGGTGCTGGCGACGCTATTGACGCCGGCGCCGGTGGCGAACGCGCAGGATCAGCCGGCGGCGAGTCCGCCGGCCCAGACGCAAACTCCCCAAACACAGCCTCCCCAAGAACCGACGCCAGCGCCTGCCGCGCCGCCGCCGCCGGTGGAAAGCTCATCGCCGCCGCCCGCGGCAGCGCCATCGGCCACGCCGTCAACCGCCACTTCGCCCGTCGCCGCACCAGCGCCGCCGAGCGGCGGTGGCACCCTGCTCCCTGAAATCAACGTGCGCGCTCCGGTCATCAAGCGGGCGCCGACACGCACCGCCGCACGGCATCCCTCACCCACCGTGCCGCCACTGTCGGCTGCCGAGCGTCTTGTCGAGCAGAGCAACGGCCTCGATCAGGCGCGAAGCAATCTCTACACCACCATCGGCACGACATCCGACACGCTCGGCCGCGAATCCATTCAGGCGCTGCCGCAGGGCACCAACCAGCCGGTCGAGCGCGTGATCTTGCAGGCGCCCGGGGTGTCGCAGGACTCCGCCGCGAGCGGCTCCTTCCACGTCCGCAACGATCACGCCAACGTGCAAGTCCGCATCAATGGCGTGATGATGCCGGATGGCGTTACCGGCTTCGGCAGTTTTCTCGATACCGACATGGTCGGCAGCATTTCGCTGATCACAGGCGCGCTGCCGGCGGAATACGGACTGCGTACCACCGGCCTTCTCGACATCACGACGCGGAATGACATTTTTAACAATTCCGGCAGCATCGCCTATTACGGCGGCAGCCGCGGCACCATCTCGCCGAGCGCCGAATACGGCGGCACCTATTGTCCGCCGAGCCCACCATCCGATGGAACAAAACCGGCGCTGGGCGCCGCCTGCATTGGCGGCCTGCAATATTTCGTCACCGGCCACTACCTGCAAACCACCGAGGGCATCGAAAATCCGCTGCCGACGCTCAACGCCATTCACGACTTCTCGCAGCAGGAAAAAGGCTTCGCCTATGCGCAGACGTTCCTCGACCCCTATACCCGCTTAAGCCTGATTGCGGGGACCTACACAGCGAACTTTCAGATTCCGAACGTTCCCGGTGCCGGAGCCGCTCCGAACATTGTGAGCGCGTACGGGGTGACCGGCTTCGATTCATCGAAGCTGAACGAAAACCAGGATGAAGACACCCAATTCGGCGTGCTGGCTTTGCAGCGGTCGATCAACGGCTTTGACGGCCAGATTTCCTACTTCACTCGCTACGATAATCTGCATTTTATCCCGGATCCGGTCGGCGACCTTTTTCTCAACGGCGCCGCTTCGGACATCAGCCGGCAAATGTTCACCAACGGCGTTCAGGGCGACGGCTCGTATGTGATCAACGCCGCGCATACGCTGCGTGCGGGATTTACCGTCAGCGGCGAACAGGCTTGGGTCGATAATACCTCCTCGGTCGAGGCGCTCAGCCCGGCAGTTGTAGCGTGCTCAGGCGGAGCACCGTGCGGCGCTGAGCCGCCCTTTTCCATCACTGATGATTCCGCCAAGCTCGGCTGGCTGGCCGGCGTCTACGCGCAGGACGAGTGGCATATCACCGATCAACTGACCATGAATACCGGGCTGCGCTTCGACCAGATGTGGGAATATGTCGATGCCAATCAATTAAGCCCGCGACTGAGCTTCACCTATAAGCCGTTCAAAGACACGACCTTCCACGCCGGCTATGCGCGTTACTTCACACCGCCGGTTCTGGTCGAGGCCGCGCCCGCCGATATCGCGCTGTTCAGCGGCACCACCGGCGCGCCGGCGAGCGGTGGCACCAGTCCGGTATTGCCGGAGCGCTCGCATTATTTCGATGCCGGCGTCGATCAGAAAATTCCGTTCGGTTGCTATGACGCCGCGGGCAAGAACTGCACCACGCTCGATCTCGGGCTCGACGCCTATTACAAGATCGCAACGGACCTTTTGGACAATGGCAATTTCGGCCAGGCGCTGGTGCTCAGCGCCTTCAATTACGCCAAAGGCATCAGCGAGGGTGTCGAGTTCTCGGCCAAGTATCACAGCGGCAATTTCCAGGCCTACGGCAACCTCGCGGTCGGCCAGGAGAAGGCGACGCAGGTCGTATCCAACCAGTATCTGTTCGACAACGTCACGCCGCTCGCCGATCTCGGCGGCCTCACCGAGTTCCAATATATCCAGTCGCACTGGATCTATACAGACCACAATCAGTTCGTCACCGGTTCGGCCGGGCTCTCTTATTTGTGGAACGGCACGACATTCTCGACCGATATGATCTACGGCTCGGGGCTGCGCACCGGCGACGCCAACATCGGCAGCGAATCCCCCTACGCGCAATTCAATGTGGGCCTGTCGCATGATTTCACCATGCCCGACGGCAAGCCGCTTACCGTGCGCTTCGACGTCGTGAACATCTTCGACACGATCTATCAAATCAGAAGCGGCAGCGGCATTGGCGTGTTCGCCCCGCAATACGGCCCGCGCCGCGGTTACTTCATCGGTATCAAGAAGAAGATATGAGGCTTGGCATGGCATCGCATTTCGACGCGCTCCGGCCGGAATCGGCATTGCACTTTCGAAACGGCCGGCGGCCGCGATCCGGACGACCGGAATGCCGCCCGCATGGCGACACAATAATGTGCCAATGGTGGGCGTGGACCTCGGCCGAACCATGGGTTAGAGGGGCTCGACCGGGCGGTCGGGCGAATGACGGCAGGCAGTCTCGGAACAAAAATCCCGTGCTTTTCGGTTCTCATTACGCTAGCTCAGGGGCCGTGCCCGAATTGGTGATGGAAGATACTGGCAACACGGCTGTTTTTTCTTATTCCAAATTAAAACTCCGGGCGTGGCATGGAGCTGCCGGCGACGATCGCGGCGGCAAAAATGGGACGTATAAAGTGGGACATCGAATGACGCGCAGGGTTCGTATTCCGACGCAACACCGGCTCCGCGCATGGGCGGCCATCGGCGGAGCGCTGACGGCCCTTGTGCTGGCGGCCCTTGTGCTGGCGGC
>JBARER010000056.1:0-15018 GCA_049796395.1 Xanthobacteraceae bacterium | reverse complement strand
CGGCTAATGCTGCGCCTCAGGTCGCCGGGCCGGTCCAGCTCTATCCGTTTCCGCCGTCGCCATTGGCGGGAGCCGCGCCTGCCAAAACTCAATGATAAGCCCAACGGGGCGAGGGTAAGCCGCTTTGCTCCGGTAAGGGTTCTTGGAAGCGCTCAGACAAGCGCTTTGACCGGGGTTTGCCATACCGCCCGGACGATCGCGAAAACCGCTGAGCGTCCCTTGGGATCATGTTCTATGCTCCCGCCATGTTCCGCTCCGTTCTGATTGCCAACCGCGGCGAAATTGCCTGCCGCATCGCGCGGACCGCCAAGCGGCTCGGCTTGCGCACGATTGCCGTCTATTCCAGCGCGGACGCGGATGCGCTGCACGTGCGCTCATGCGACGAAGCCTATTGCATTGGCGGCGCCGAGCCGCGCGAAAGCTATCTCTCCATCGAGCGGGTGATCGCGGCCGCGCGGCAAGCCACAGCCGAATGCATTCATCCGGGCTATGGCTTTCTGTCCGAAAACGCCGACTTCGCCACGGCCTGTGCCGACGCCGGAATCGTCTTTGTCGGACCGCCGGCGGCGGCCATTCGCGCCATGGGGCTGAAGGACCGCGCCAAGGCCCTCATGGAGAAAGCGGGTGTGCCGGTCGTGCCGGGCTATCACGGCGAACGGCAGGACGCGAAATTTCTCAAGGAAAAAGCCTATGAGATCGGCTACCCGGTCCTGATCAAGCCGGCGGCTGGCGGCGGCGGCCGTGGCATGCGCCGTGTCGACAAGCATGCCGATTTCGAATCCGCGCTTGAAGGCGCGATCCGGGAAAGCCAGTCGGCCTTCGGTTCGGGCCGGATTCTGATCGAGAAATACATCGTCGCGCCACGCCATATCGAATTTCAGGTCTTTGCCGATCGATACGGCAACGCCATTCATCTCGGCGAGCGCGACTGTTCGTTGCAGCGGCGCCATCAAAAGGTCATCGAGGAAGCGCCGGCACCCGGCATGACCGCGGAATTGCGGGCGCAAATCGGCGCTGCCGCGGTTGAAGCCGCCAAGGCGGTCGAGTATCGCGGCGCCGGTACCGTCGAATTCGTCGCTGACGCCAGCAACGGGCTGCGCGCCGACGCCATCTGGTTCATCGAAATGAACACCAGGCTTCAGGTCGAGCATCCGGTGACAGAGAGCATCACCGGCCTCGACCTGGTGGAATGGCAGTTGCGCATCGCTGCCGGCGAGAAATTGCCGCTCACTCAAGACCGGATTCGGCTCAGCGGCCACGCCGTCGAAGCGCGCATCTATGCCGAGGATGCCGAGCACGATTTTCTGCCGTCGACCGGTCCGATCGTCGCGATGCAGCTTCCTGCCGACATTCGCGTCGATGCCGGCGTTGCGGCGGGCGGCCAGGTCTCGCCTTATTACGATGCGATGATTGCCAAGCTGATCGCCGACGCACCGACGCGCGCTGCCGCCCTGCATCGGCTCGCTCATGCCCTCGACCAGACCATGATTGCGGGGGTACGGACCAATGTCGCGTTTCTCGCCAATTTATGCCGTGCCGGCGAGTTCACGCGTGGGGAGGTCAATACCGGTTATATTGACGGCCATCTGGCCAAGCTGGGGGCGGTGCCACAGCTACGCGACGATGCCGCGGCGGCGCTTGGCGTCACGCATATCCTCAAAGGTTCGGTCGCGCCCAACGGCGGCCACGCCAACAATGCCGGCGAGACGGATGCGCCATCGCCTTGGGATGCATCTGACGGCTTTCAGCTTGGTGGCGTGCGCAGGGTCGCGGTCGCGGTCCTTGTCGACGGCGAGAGCGTGGATGCCGCCGTCGCTTATCGTGGAGACGGCCTGCATGTCACGGTCGGCGGGCAAGCGCCGGCGGATGCGAAGGTGTTCGGGATAGGCCGGGAGGCTTATGTCTTACGAAACGGCCGGCAGACCCGCGTCCAGCTTAGGGGTTTCTCCGTTTCCAGCGCGAGTGCGGCCGGCGGTGACGGCGTCATCAAGGCCCCCATGCATGGGCGCGTTTTGGAACTTCTCGCCGCAGTTGGCGAGCGCGTCGTCCAAGGCCAACGTCTTGCCGTCATTGAGGCGATGAAGATGGAACATACCTTGCGCGCGCCGTTCGCCGGCGTCATCCGCCAGGTTCCTGTGAGTACCGGCTCCCAGGTTGTGGAAAGCGCGCCGATCATGGTGCTAGAGCCGCTCCAGGACGGCGATCGAACGACATAAAGTAGGACAATGCCGCTTCATCTCATCAAGCTGTGTGTCGGTTGTGACTCCGTGTCCGACCTCGAAGACTGGATCAAGCAGAAGCTCAAGGCCAAACGTAAGACGGGTGAGAAGCCCGAGCACATCCACAGGACGCGGATGGTGCCGAAGCGTGCCGTGGAACTGACCGACGGGGGCTCGCTGTTCTGGGTTATCCGCGGCGAAGTGATGTGTCGCCAGCGCATCCGCGCGGTGCGGCCGTTCCGCGACAAGGACGGCATCGGACGCTGTGGCTTGGCGCTTGATCCCAAAGTTGTCCTGGTCGAGCCGCGCCCGTATCGCGCGTTCCAGGGCTGGCGTTATCTTGCGGTGACGGACGCTCCACGCGACCTCGACAAAGTGGCCAAGGGCGCAACCGCAATGCCGGAAAAGCTGCGCCGCGAGCTGCGTGAACTCGGCCTGATGTGACTTTGCCGCCGCCATGGCGCGGCGCCGGGCGATCACGTAAAGTCCGGCGCGCGCGAGGAATGCGCTTGCGGAGTGAGAAGAATGATAATCGGCAGTGAGAAGGACGTCACCCCGGCGGTGCTCAAGGAGTATGAGCGCATCAAGAATCCGCGGCTGCGTGAGGTGATTGCGGCGCTGGTGCGCCATCTGCACGCTTTCGCCCGCGAGGTGAAGCTGACCGAGGAAGAATTCCACGCCGCCATGGCGAAGATCGTGCAAATCGGCAAACAGTCCAACGATACCCACAACGAAGCTGTGCTCATGGCGGGCTCGCTCGGATTGTCCTCACTGATCTGCCTCATCAATAACGGCGACAACGGCAAGACCGAGACCGACGCCAACATGCTGGGTCCGTTCTGGCGCGCGGATTCGCCGCCCACCAAAAACGGCGATTCTATCATCCGCTCGCCCACCCCGGGCCCGACGCTGTTTGTCGAGGCCTTGTTCCACGACGCCAAAGGCAATCCGATCGTCGGCGCCGAGGTCGATATCTGGCAATCTTCGCCCGAAGGCTTCTACGAGAACCAGGATCCGGTGCAGGCCGACATGAATCTGCGCGGCAAATTCACCACCGACAAGGACGGGCACATCAGCTTCCGCAGCGTGAAGCCGGCGGGCTATCCGATCCCGATCGACGGCCCGGTCGGAGAGCTTTTGCGCACCGCCGGACGGCACAATATGCGGCCCTCGCATCTGCATTTTCTCGTCTACAAGCCTGGCTTCAAAACGCTGATCTCGCAAATCTACGATCCGGAAGACGAGAACATCGAGACCGATGTGCAATTCGGCGTCACCCGGCAGCTGATCGGCAACTACGTCAAACATGACGAAGCCTGCACCCGGGCTGCCGACGTCAGAACGCCGTGGTATTCGCTCGAGCATACGTTCGTCATGGAAAACGGTGCGGCAAAGCTGCCGCGGCCGCCGATCAGCGGCAAGGCGCAAGGCGAACGGCCGGAAATCCCGCATCTCGAAGCGGTCTGAGTGGCGTTGCCGTCACCGGCGACGCCAAAAAAACCAAGAACGGAAAAACGGGAGGATAGAATCATGAAGCGGAGAACGCTGCTCAAGGGTCTCGCGGCGACCGCGACGGCCGGATTGCTGGCTCGCCCCGCCATCGCCGCCGACGTCCCCTTGAAGATCGGTTGCAGCCTGCCATTGACCGGCGCCGGCTTCACCGCGGTCGGGCGCGAGCTCACCGGCGCGCTGAAGGTTTATATGCAGCAGCATGGCGACACCGTCGCCGGCCGCAAGATCGAGCTCATCATCCGTGACGACGCCGGCGTCGCCGACAACGCACGCCGGCTGGTTCAGGAGATGATCGTCAACGACAAGGTCGAGATCGTCGGCGCCGGCATCACGCCCTGCACGCTGTCCATCGCCCAACTCGTGACCGAGGCCAAGAAGGCGACCTTCTGCATGAGCTCCGGCGCGTCGATTACGACGACGAAGTCGCCGTACTTCGTACGCGCGGGCTTTATCATCGCGCCGCAGGCCTGGACGCTGGCCGAATGGGCCATCAAGAACGGTTCGAAACGCGTCGTCACTCTGGTCAACGACTGGGCGCCCGGCACCGAGGCGGAAAACGCCTTCAAGACCCGCTTCGGACAAGTCGGTGGCACGATCCTGGATTCGATCCGCATTCCGCTCGCCAGCCCCGACTTCGCGCCGCCGCTGCAGCGCATCGCCGATCTCAAGCCGGACACCGCCTTCATCTATTTTCCGGGGCCGCTGGCGCCGGTCTTCACCCGACAGTTCCAGGAGAAGGGGCTTGGCCAATCCGGCATTAAGGTCATCGGCCCGGGCGACCTTTGCGACGACGACAGCCTCAACAATGCCGGTGATCAGATGATCGGGCTGATCACCGCTGGGCCGTATTCGGCGGCGCATAATTCGGCGCTGAATAAGACCTATGTCGGCGATTTCCAGAAGACCGTCGGCGAACGCCCGGATTTTGCTTCGCTCGGCGCCTATGACGGCCTGCACATGGTTTATGAGGCGCTGAAGAAGACCGGCGGCGATGCCGATGGCGACAAACTTGTCGCCGCCATGAAAGGCATGGCCTGGGAAAGCCCGCGCGGTCCGATCTCGATCGATCCGGCCACCCGCGACATCGTCAGCAACATCTATATGCGCAAGGTCGAAAAGGTCGACGGCCAGCTCTGGGCCATGGAGTTCGAGACCTTTCCGAACGTCAAGGACCCGATGAAGCCCGCGTAGAGAGGCGGGCCTCATCCGCCGCTTATATGGCGACGTTATCGATCAATCGCGTCTTGCCGATGCGCGCCGCCACTAGGAGCCGGATCGGCTCGGCGGTTGGCGTGGACAGCGGCTCAAGCGTCTCGGCGTTGCGCGCCTCAAGATAATCGAGCGCGAAACCGGCTTGCGCGACCGCCGCGCGGCCGTCGTCGAGCACGGCGACGAGAGGGGCGCCGGCAGCAATGCGGCCAGCACATTGCTTGAGCACACGGTAAAGCGCTGGCGCGGCGGTCCGCTCGTCCGCCGACAGGTAGCGGTTGCGCGACGACAGCGCGAGACCGTCCGGCGCGCGGATGACCGGCGCGCCGACGATCCGGGTCTTGAGCGCAAGATCGCGGACCAGCCGTCTAACCATTTTGAGCTGCTGGTAGTCCTTCTCGCCGAACAGTGCGATGTCCGGCTCGCACTGGATGAGGAGCTTGGCCACCACCGTCGCGACCCCGGCAAAGAATTGCGGCCGGAACGCATCTTCGAGGCCGGCCTTGGCCGGCCCCTCTGGCACGATCCGCGTCGCAAAACCGTCCGGATACATGGTCTCGGCCGCCGGCGCCCAGACGACGTCGGCTTTCAGCTCGGCCAGCGCCGCAAGATCGGCGGCAAAGGTCCGCGGGTAATTGCCTAAATCTTCGTCCGGCGCGAATTGGGTTGGATTAACGAAGATCGAGACAACGACCCGATCGGCACGTCGTTGCGCGAGGCGGACCAGAGAGAAATGCCCGGCGTGCAAAGCGCCCATGGTCGGCACGAGCGCGATTGTGGCGCGCCGCGCGCGGAATTCGGCGACGGTGCGGCGCAAGCTCGGCAACGTTCGCAGAGTCCTTAAGATGACACGCGGATAACGCTTGGATTTCTTGTAATTCATTTTTCTTCAGTTGCGGCGCGAACACACTCGTCGCGTTTTTGCGACGTGCCGCGCGGTTAATGATTAACTTCGCGAAGCCGATGCTGTATCTTGACCGAACGCGTTGCAAATCGGAAGTGTAGTTGCAGCGTAGGGGCCGCGTATCCCATGTTGATGCAGGCTGATGTCGGCAAGCCGTTTTCGGCGCATGTCATCGTCCTTGGCAACGAAAAAGGCGGCTCGGGCAAATCGACCACGGCCATGCATGTGACCGTCGCCCTGTTGCAGGCCGGCCAGCGCGTCGCCACTATAGACCTCGATTCCCGCCAGAAAAGTTTTACCCATTACGTCGAAAATCGCCGCGATTGGTCGCAGCGTGCCGGCATGAAGCTGGGCAATTCGATGCATTATTGCGTCGCACGCGGCTTCGGCATGCGGCTCGACGAAATCGAAGCGCAGGAATTTGCGGCCTTCGCCGAAGCCATCAGCGCGGTGGAGCAGACCCACGACTTTATCGTCATCGACACGCCCGGCACCGATTCCTACCTGATGCGGCTCGCCCATTCGATGGCGGATACGCTGATCACGCCGTTGAACGATAGTTTCGTCGATTTCGACGTGCTGGGTATCGTCGATCAGAATACTTTAGAGGTCACCGGCGTCAGCCATTACGCCGAGATGGTGCGCGAGGCGCGCCGTCAGCGCCGGCTGGTCGACGGTGGCCTGACCGACTGGGTCGTGGTGCGCAACCGGCTGTCGACGCTCGGCTCCCGCAACGGGCGGCTGGTCGGGCAGGGCGTCGACGGGCTTTCCAAGCAACTCGGCTTCCGCGCCATCGAGGGCTTTGCGGAACGGGTGGTCTACCGCGAGTTCTTTCCGCGCGGGCTGACCGCGCTCGACGACCTCAATGAGGATACGCTCGGGTTGCGGCCGAACACGTCGCACGCGACCGCCCGCGACGAGGTGAAGGCGCTGATCGACGCCTTGCGATTGCCAATCGACGAACGCGGCCGGCGCCGTGCCGCGGCGCGGGCCGAGTGGATTGCGGCCGCCGGCAAGCCGCTCGAAACCCACGATCTGTTGGCGGATTGACGCTCGCCATTGACCGTGCCGCCGCGCCATTGCGCGCCGGCGCTGGCAGCGCCACCTTATGGCCGATTCTTAAAGCTTCACGGTAAGTCCAAAAGCCGCCCGCCTGGCACACGGAACCGAATGCCCGAAATCCTGCTTGGCGCTGTTATTCTTGTGCTCGGTCTTTGGGCGCTCAATGCCTTTTCCAAGGCCGATCCCAAGCAAGCCGCTCGTGTCTTGCGCGCCCTCGGCGGCGTCGCGGTCCTGATCTTTGCCGTCTTTCTTCTGCTGCGCGGCGAAATCGGCTTGGCGGTGCCGGCGGGGCTTATCGGCCTCGGCCTGCTCGGCTGGGTGTCGATGCGGCCGCGCGACCTATTTGCAGCTTATTTTGACCGCCGGGCGCCCGGTTGGCGACAGTACACGCAAGGCGATGCGGGTGCGGGGAACGGGAGCCGTCCGACGTCCAGCGGGAAAATGACTGAAGAGGAGGCCTATCAGATCCTTGGCTTGCAGCCCGGAGCGAACGCCGAGGACATCGGTCGCGCCCACCGGTCCCTCATGAAGAAACTGCATCCCGACCAAGGGGGGACGACGTATCTTGCGGCCCGCGTCAACGAAGCCAAGGACGTTCTTCTTCGCCGCCATCGCTGAGGTACTCCGTACAAACCTCGCGCGGCTCCGTCGTACTGAACGTCTCCCCGCCCCGTTGCCGGGGCCTTAGTCCTAATGCGAAAAAGTTAAAGCAAGCTTCCCCGGACGCTCTCGCGCGGAAGCCTCAATCCTTCAGCGCCATGCATTGGAAATCGCTGCGCTTAAGCGCCAGGCAGGCCGCTTTCGCGGTGGATTCGTCGAAGCCGGCAAAGCGAGCCCGATAAAGCGCCTTGTCGCCTTTCTGAATGCGTTCGGTGAACGGGTCCTTGGCGACGAGCGCTCCACTTGCCTTTAGCTGCGCGGCGGTCAGATGCTCCTTGGCGTCGTTCTCATCGTCGAAGGCGCCAATTTGGATAAGCCAGCCGCCATGGGCGCGGACCGGCGCCGACGCGAGGTCGGATTGAATCCTAGCCGGATCGGCGTCGGCGATCTCGGTGGCTTGCGGCTCAAGCGGTGCGGTCTCGGCTGCGACCGGAGCGACCGGTGCCGGCCTTGCCGCTTCGGCGACGACTTTCGCCGGCGCTGCGGCTGGTGGTGATTGCGGCGCGGCCAAAGCGTTGACGACCGGAATGGACCGCGATGGCTCGGCAGCGGGGAGGGCCGCCGCGGCCGGGCGCTGCTCGATCGGTGCCGCGGGCTGCGGCTGGGGCATCGGCTGCGCCGAGAAGGATTGCGGCGCCGGCGGTGCGACCGGAACGAGCATCGGCATCGGCGCCAGCGACGCGGTCTGTACCGGCACAGTCCGGTAGGGGATCGTTCGCACCAGAAGCGGCTTGATCGGAGCGTCCGGATTTGTCGCGGCCTGGGTGTTGACGCTGGCAGTCTCCACGGCATCGGCACGCATGCCGTATGATGCCGCTGTCAGTTTGGTGGTCGTCAACGGCGATTTGCTAAACGCGATCGGCTCGTTGCGGTGTACAGGAACGTCGGCGATCACCGGCGCGGTACGATGCAGCGAAGCCTCCTGGATATGACCGGCGATCAGTTCGCGCATACGGGCGTCGCGTATTGAGGCCGACGGGCCGCCTATGACGGCCGCGACAAGATAGCGTCCGTCGCGATGCAGCGATGTCAGCAGGTTGAAGCCCGAGGCCACGGTAAATCCGGTCTTGATGCCGTCGACGCCCTGAACTTCACTCAAGAGGTGATTGTGGCCGCGGATGGTCGTGCCGCGAAACTCGAACTCTTGCGTGGAAAAATATCTGTAGTAGCGCGGAAAACGATCCTGGATGGCGCGGCCAAGCAGGACCTGATCGCGCGCGGTAGTCAGTTGGTCATCGTCCGGCAGGCCGGAGGCGTTTACATAAGTCGTGTGCGCCATGCCCAGCGCGTGCGCCTTCTCCGTCATCAGTTTGGCGAAGGCCTGTTCGCTGCCGCCGAGGTTCTCGGCGATGACGACGGCGGCGTCATTGGCGGATCGGGTGACGATACCTTTGATGGCATCCTCGACGGTGATGGTCTCGCCCGGCTTGAGGCCGAGCTTGGTCGGGTCTTGCTCGGAGGCGTGTTTGGAGATCGCAAGCGGCGTGTCGAGCTTGATCCGGCCTGCATCGAGGCGCTCGAACAAGAGATAGAGCGTCATCACTTTGGTCAGCGAAGCCGGATGGCGCGACGCGTCCGGATTGACCGCTTCGAGCACGGCGCCGCTGTTGCCGTCGACGACGATGGAGGAATACGGCGGGTCGTAGGCGGTCTCAGGCGCATGATGGCGATGATGCGCGTAAACGCGATGGTAGCGCCGTGCCTGCGCCGTGCTTGAGATGGTGAGAGCCGCGGCAATCGCGGCAAGGCTTACGATGCAGCAACGAAACCCAAGGCGGGCTCCGAAATTCTCCCGTAGCATTGAGCACCCCGTCTCTGAACGCGCCTAACCCCCGAAAGGCCGCCCCATTTTGCATTTTGGGCGTGTGCTTCCTTCGCAGTCAAAGAAGCCACCAAGCGGCCGCTTATCCGACGAGGGAGGCAATTCCCCAACGCAATCGTCACCCATACAACACGGTCAAGCACGTTAGGCGAACGCCGTTGCGAAAGGGTTAAGTCCCGGCGTCGCCGTTATTTTGCGCAATTTGCCCGTACCCGTTGCAGTTTTTTGTGCACTGCACTATAATAGTGTCCTTGCCGCTGACGGCGTTTTCAAGGCGATGGCCAAAGCGGACCTAACCCAAGTTGGAGAGGCCGGACGTCCGGGGGACCCGCATGACAACCGAAGAGATGCAGAAGATGGGCAAGGACAGCATGGATTCGATGATGTCGTCGCTCGGCGCTTGGACCAAGAACGCGCAGGTCATTGCCGCCGAAATCACCGATTACTCGAAGAAGTCGATCGAGGATTCGGCAGCCGCCTGGGAGCGTCTTTTGGGAGCCAAGTCCATGGAAAAGGCGATGGAAATCCAGAGCGATTTCCTGAAATCCTCATACCAGGATTTCGTCGCCGAGGCGACCAAGCTCGGCGAGCTTTATGCCGATTTCGCCAAAAATGCCTATAAGCCGTTCGAAGGCGCGCTGGCGCGAGCTTCAGAGATGAAGTGACGCCGCCCGGCCAAACGGCGCCGAGCCGCTTGGCCGTGGTCGGGTCTTCGTCTAGTTGGCCTGGTTCAGTACTGGTTATTCAGTACCGCTCATTCGGCTTTGGGCGGAAATGCGGTCTCGATCGCGGCAGCGATCCGGGCCAGCAGTTGTTCGATTCGCCCGACGCGAAAGGCGATATGCTCGAGCGCGTAGGCCGCGCGCTTGTCCGCCGAGGGCAAGCTTTGGGCATCGTAATCGGGTACGAATTCCTGCTCGAGTTCGCGCACCATGCGCGCCCGCCGTGTAAGGTCGACCATAGCCATCCCCTCCGCACTCACCGCTCCAGCGCCGGCGATCAATAGCCGAGTCGGCCGCTTCGACCAATCGCCGCTTAAGGGCGTTTCGACCCCGCCTGCGCGGCCGCGCGGTCCGAGCCGCTAGCCCTAATTGGGCCATCGGCCCCGCCCGCGCTTGCAGCGGACGTCGGACACCATATCTCTGACCAATCGGAAAGCACGGGATTGTGGACTTGGTGTGGACTTGGTGCGGGCCTCAGCGCTGACCGGGCGCGGGCTTGGCGCCTCGCGCCGCGGCCCATTTAATGCATGACCGTCCGGCACGCTATCGATTTGGCGCGCAAAGCGCGCTAGCCTTATCATAGTGCTTCGCCGAAGAGCGCAACGGTCCGTGCGCCGGCGGCGGGCGGTGCAACTGTAGTGTCGGGAAGTCGAAAGAACCAATGCCGTGGACTGACGTTACTCTGGGGATGGTGTCGCCTCGTCTTGCGGATGACGATCGTAAACGCAAAGGCGAGGGTCCCGGCACTGCGGTTATTACGAAGACCAAACCGCAAACCAAGCGGCCGAACCTTTATCGCGTCCTACTGCTCAATGACGATTACACGCCGATGGAATTTGTGGTCCACGTCCTGGAGCGGTTTTTCAATAAGGATCAGGAGTCAGCCCATCGGATCATGATGCATGTGCACCAGCACGGTATCGGGGAATGCGGTATCTTCACCTATGAGGTGGCGGAAACCAAAGTGACGCAGGTTATGGACTTTGCCCGCAAACATCAGCATCCTTTGCAATGCATAATGGAAAAGAAGTGATTCCTCGGGGGGAATAAACGTCCAATACAAAACGATGAGAAGTTGAAATGCCCACGTTCTCGCGCAGCCTTGAACAGTCGCTCCACCGGGCGCTCGCCCTTGCCAACGAGCGCCACCATGAATACGCGACGCTGGAGCATCTCCTCTTGGCGCTGATCGAAGATCAGGATGCCGCGGCCGTGATGCGCGCCTGCAACGTCGATCTGGAAAAACTGCGCCGCAGCCTCGTCGCCTATCTCGAATCCGAGCTCGACAATCTGGTCACCGACGGCGCGGAGGACAGTAAGCCCACGGCGGGGTTTCAGCGCGTCATCCAGCGCGCCGTCATTCATGTGCAATCATCGGGTCGTGAAGAGGTGACCGGAGCCAACGTGTTGGTCGCCATCTTCGCCGAACGCGAGAGCCATGCCGCCTATTTCCTGCAAGAGCAGGACATGACGCGGTACGACGCAGTCAACTACATCAGCCACGGTATCGCCAAGCGGCCCGGCATGTCGGAGAGCCGCCCGGTGCGCGGCTCCGACGAGGAGGGCGAGAGCAAAGCCGGCGAAGAGCCCAAGAAAAAGGGCGATGCGCTCGACGCCTATTGCGTCAACCTCAACAAGAAGGCGCGCGATGGCAAGATCGACCCCTTGATCGGCCGCGAGTCGGAGATCAACCGCACCATCCAGGTGCTCTGCCGGCGGCAGAAAAACAATCCGCTGTTCGTCGGCGAGGCCGGCGTCGGCAAGACCGCGATCGCGGAAGGCCTGGCGCGGCGCATCGTCCATGGCGAGGTTCCCGACGTGCTGCGCAACGCCACGGTGTTCGCGCTCGATATGGGGACGCTCCTTGCCGGCACGCGTTACCGCGGCGACTTCGAAGAGCGGCTGAAGCAGGTCATCAAGGAGCTTGAGGCCTACCCCGGCGCAATCCTGTTCATTGACGAGATCCACACCGTGATCGGCGCCGGCGCCACCTCGGGCGGCGCCATGGACGCGTCGAACCTACTCAAGCCGGCTTTGGCGTCGGGCACGGTGCGCTGCGTCGGCTCGACCACCTACAAGGAATACCGCCAGTATTTCGAAAAGGACCGCGCGCTGGTTCGCCGCTTCCAGAAGATCGACGTCAACGAGCCGACCATTCCTGACGCCATCGAAATCCTCAAAGGCTTGAAGCCCTATTTCGAGGACTATCACAAGCTCAAATACACCAACGACGCGATCAAGGCGGCGGTCGAGCTGTCGTCGCGTTATATCCATGACCGCAAGCTGCCGGACAAGGCGATCGACGTGATCGATGAATCGGGCGCCGCGCAGATGCTGCTGCCGGAGAATAAGCGCAAGCGCACCATCGGGCTCAAGGAGATCGAAACCACGATCGCCACCATGGCCCGCATTCCGCCGAAGGCGGTGTCGAAGGACGACGCCGAGGTGCTGCGAAACCTGCGGGAGACGCTCCAGCGCGTGGTCTACGGCCAGGACAAAGCCATCGAGGCGCTGTCCGCGTCGATCAAGCTCGCCCGCGCCGGCTTGCGCGAGCCGGAGAAGCCGATCGGCTGCTATCTGTTCTCCGGCCCGACCGGCGTCGGCAAGACCGAGGTGGCGAAACAACTCGCCGCCACACTCGGCGTCGAGCTGGTCCGCTTCGACATGTCGGAATACATGGAGCGCCACACCATCTCGCGGCTGATCGGCGCGCCGCCAGGCTATGTCGGTTTCGATCAGGGCGGCTTGCTCACCGACAGCATCGATCAGCACCCGCATTGTGTGCTGCTGCTTGACGAAATCGAGAAGGCGCACCCGGATCTGTTCAACGTGCTGTTGCAGATCATGGATCACGGCAAGCTCACCGACCACAACGGCAAGCAGGTCGACTTCCGCAACGTGATCCTGATCATGACCACGAACGCCGGCGCCGCCGACATGGCGAAGGCGGCGTTCGGGTTCACCCGCTCAAAGCGCGAAGGCGAGGACATGGAGGCGATCACGCGGCTGTTCGCGCCCGAATTCCGCAACCGGCTCGACTCCATCATCACGTTTGCGCATCTGTCGCCCGAAGTCATCGCCATGGTGGTCGAGAAATTCGTGCTGCAACTCGAAGCGCAGCTCGCCGACCGTGATGTGACGATCGAGCTCAGCGACGAAGCCACGCAATGGCTGATCGCCAATGGCTACGACGAGCTGATGGGCGCGCGGCCGATGGCGCGGGTGATCCAGGAGCACATCAAAAAAGCGCTCGCCGACGAGGTGTTGTTCGGCAAGCTCAAATCCGGCGGCCACGTGCGGGTCATCGTCGAGAAAGACGAGAACGGCAACAGCAAGCTCGGCTTCGAATTCCTCGACGGGCCGGTCAAGCCGCGGGCGGAGAAGCTGCCCGAGCCGCGCCGCGCCAAAGCGAAACGGCGGTCCTCGCCGCGCAAGAAGCCATCGGGCTCCGGTGGTCCGGGCGGCCCCGGCGGCGATGAGCCACCGCGCCGCAGCACGGTGCCGAAGGTGCCGCTGGTCAAGGTCTAAGCAATTGACCGGCGGGCCCGTCACCCCGCCGGTTTGTTTTTCAGCTCCCGCGCGAACCAGATCGCCAGCACCGGCAGCGTCGCGGCGGTGCCGAGAAACAGCGGCGCCGCGCCGATTCTGTCGATGACAACCGCGCCAATGCCAACGCCGACCGTTTGCCCGATGAAAATTGCCGACGAGAACAACGCGACCGCGGTGCCGCGCGCCTGCGGCGTCATCTGCGTGGCATTGGTCTGCAAGGTATTGTGCAGCATGTAGAAGCCCAGCCCGATGGCCGTCGTTCCGAGCGGCGCCAGCCACCAGGACGGCGCCAGCGCCAGGACGATATAGCCCGCTGCGATGGTGAAGCCGCCGGCGACCGCGAGGCGGATCTGGCCGAGCCGGTAGACGAACGTCTTGACCAGGGCGGCATAGATCAATCCGCCGATACCGAAGCAGCCGACGCTGAGCCCGATCAGCGTGTAACTGATTGCAAAGCGCGCGTGCAGATGCGCGCCGATATAGGCGAAGGCGCCCCACAAGAGCGCGTTCTCAATGAAGGCGGCAATGATCACGATGCGGGCGAACGGCGTCTTCAGCACGGCGGCATAATCGGCAAAAAAGCCCTTGTCTGTTTTGCCCGGATCACGCGGCACATGGGTGAGCGGATTGGTGATGAGCTCGAAAAACAGGCCGGCCGTCGCCACCGCGAAAATTCCCGACAGCACGAAGAACACGTTGCGCCAGCCGACCAGATCGCCGAGCACGCCGCCGGCGGCCTGGCCGAACAACTGGCCGAGGATTTGTCCGGTGAGGTAACGGCCGAGGATGGTCTGCCGCTGCTCGTAAGGCGTTACATCGCCGACATAGGCCATCGAGATCGGGATGATCCAGCCGCCGGCCGCGGCGCCGGTGGCGAACCGCGCCAGGCCGAGCTCCGGCAGCGACCCCGCCATCCCGCACAGCGCCACCATGACAGTTCCCACCGCGCAGGTGATCGCCACGGTGCGGTATTTGCCGAAACGGTCGCCGAACGGGCCGATGACAAGCTGGATCGAGCCGTGGGCGACGGCATAGGCGGTCACGACGATGGCGGCGATACCCACGGCGGTGTGGAAATCGGCGGCGATCTGAGGCAACAGCGAATCCGTCACCCGGACTTGCGCCTGGCTGGCAAAGCCGGCCACCGCCAAGAACATGATGGCGCGCGTCGGCGTTTTGCGCGGAAGAGCCGCAGTGGAGGTCAGGGTGGCCGGCACGTTGGTCTGGCGCCTGGATGGGGTGTGACGGTATAGGCAGGGCGAGGTTTCTAACCCGCAAACCGGCGAATGCGAAATGATTGAAAACAGATATCAGCCAAGCGCGGTCGAGGGCCGCATCTATGCGGCCTGGGAGGACGCC
>JBARER010000055.1:0-2681 GCA_049796395.1 Xanthobacteraceae bacterium | reverse complement strand
ACCGAAGGCAGCGGCCGGCTCGATCACGGCAGCGTCGCCGAACTCAAGAACGTCCCTTTCCGTGGCAGCGCCGAGCGCATGCTGACCCTCGGCGAACTCTGCGACCTCGTGGATCGGCGCACCACGCTCCTAATCGAGCTCAAAAGCCGCTTTGACCGCAACGGCCGACTGCCCGCGCGCGTCGCTGACATCCTCGCGGCCTATCGCGGCCCGGCGGCGCCAATGTCGTTCGATCCCTGGCAAATCGAGGCGCTGCGGCATAAAGCGCCGCAGCTCGTTTGCGGGATCATTGCCGCCAAGTACCGGCCACATCCATATTGGGACCAAATGCCATTCTGGATGCGATATGGGATGGGCTATCTCGTTACCGACTTGCCGGCGCGGGCACAATTCGTGGCCTACGCGGTCGCCGACCTACCGGCGCTGGCGCCGCTCGTTGCGCGGCACGTTTTTGGCTTACCGCTGTTGACTTGGGCGGTGCGAACCGCAGCGGAGCGAAGCGTCGCCAAACGCTGGGCGGACCAGATGATTTTCGAGGGTTTTCGGCCATGAAGCCGGTGCCGAACGAAAAGCAGCAAGAGCTGCGCATCAGCGTTATCGGCGCCATCGACGAAGTTGGCGCCGCTGAATGGGATGCGTGCGCCAATCCGGGACAGGGTATTCATGCTGCAGATGAGGTAACTCAGTATAATCCTTTCGTTTCTCACGATTTTTTATCGGTTCTGGAAGCGTCAAACTCGGTCGGCGGCCGCACCGGCTGGCAGCCGCAGCATGTCCTGGCGCGAACTGCGGATGGCGCGCTTGTCGCCGCCGCGCCCTGCTATCTTAAGAGCCATTCGCGCGGCGAATACGTGTTCGACCGCGGCTGGGCCGAGGCTTACGAGCGCGCCGGCGGCAGCTATTACCCGAAACTGCAAATTGCGGTGCCGTTCACGCCCGCCTCAGGCCCGCGGCTTTTGCTGCGGCCGGGGCCAAATTCCGATGCAGTGGTCCGCGCACTTGCGGGAGGGCTTACCGAACTATGCGAGCTGTGCGGCGCCTCCGGCGTGCACGTGACCTTCGCGCCGGAGACGCAATATCGCCTGCTCGGTGAGTTCGGTTATCTGCAGCGCACCGACCAGCAATTCCACTGGGAGAACCGGAATTATGCGAGCTTCGACGAGTTTCTCGCCGCCTTGAGTTCACGCAAACGTAAAACAATCCGACGCGAGCGGCAGGACGCGCTGGCCAACGGCATTACCGCGCACTGGCTCACCGGTAATGATCTCACCGAGGACGTCTGGGACGCCTTCTTCGAGTTCTATATGGAGACCGGCTCACGCAAATGGGGCCGACCCTATCTGACCCGGTCGTTCTATTCCCTGATCGGCGAGGCCATGCGCGACCGCATTGTGCTGATCATGGCCAAGCGCGCCGGGCGGTGGATCGCAGGCGCCATCAATTTCGCAGGCTCGCATTCACTGTTCGGCCGCCATTGGGGCGCCATCGAGCATCATCCGTTTCTGCATTTCGAGCTGTGCTACTATCAGGCGATCGATTACGCGATCGCGCACCGCCTCGCCCGCGTCGAGGCCGGCGCCCAGGGCGAGCACAAGATTTCCCGCGGCTATTTGCCGACGACGACCTATTCGGCGCACTATATTGCCGATCCGGCGCTGCGCCGGGCCATCGCAGATTATCTTGTCCGGGAACGCGCTTACGTTGCGGCGGCTGGCACCGAACTGGCCGGCTTTGCGCCCTACCGCAAAGATCTGGCCGCCGAGCAAGAGGTCGAATAGGACAACTTGCGGCGTGGGAGGAATGCGCGATGCCGAGTTACGATTCGAACAATATTTTCGCCAAAATGCTGCGTGGCGAAGTGCCGGCCTACAAGGTCTTCGAAGACGACCGGACCTTCGCCTTTCTTGACATCATGCCGCAGGCAGCGGGCCACACTCTGGTGATTCCGAAAATCGAGGCGCGCAACATTCTCGACATCGCACCCGACGAACTCGCCAACCTCGTCTTGGTGACGCAGCGAATCGCTAAAACGGCGGTTTCGGCTTTCGCCGCCGATGGCGTCAATATATTTCAATTTAACGAGCCGGCCGCCGGACAAACCGTGTTTCACTTGCACTTTCATGTCATCCCGAGGAAACGCGGCGTGCCGTTGAAGCCGGCGGCCACCATCAAGGAAGACCCCGCGATATTGGCGGATCAGGCGCGTAAACTGGCGTCCGCTCTGAAAGGATAGAGCGACCGGCCCGCCAATCGGGATGACGTGCAAACCGACACCGGCCGCCCGCGAGCGAAAAGTGCGCCCTGAGCACGAACGGTGGCGCTCAGCCAGCGCGCCCGCGCGAAACGCGCTCGATCTCGGCGCGCACCAGCCGCTCGACCATCCCCGGCAGATTGTCGTCGAGCCAGGTTTTTAGCATCGGCCGCAGCATTTCGCGCACCAAGTCTTCCAGGGTACGGGCGTTCTGCGCCAGCACTGTTTGGGCCAGCGCATTGAAGGCAGAGTCGACCGCGCTACTTGCCTCTTGGGAAATCAGGGAGCCGTGCTCTCCCCCGCTGCGCGGGGCCGCCATCGGAGCTGCTGGCGCCTCGCCGTCCTCGTCGAAACTGACGTCGGAACCGCCATCGATCGTACGAAATTGCGGGTTGGGCATGAGATTGGCCGGAGGGACTGCGGCCGGTGG
>JBARER010000054.1:0-10705 GCA_049796395.1 Xanthobacteraceae bacterium | reverse complement strand
CCCCTAACCCCTCCCCGCAAGGGGGAGGGGAATGACATCGCCACGCGCGCTGGTCATCGGCGGCTCGCTCGGCGGCTTCATGGTCGCGCATCTGCTGCGCGCGGTGGGCTTCGACGCGGTCGTGTTTGAGCGCAACACCGAGGAGCTGGCGAGCCGCGGCGTCGGGCTCGGCACGCATCCGCAGCTCATCGCCATTCTCAAGCGCGCCGGGATCGACTTCGACGACTCGATGGGCATTACGCCGCCGCGCGGCGTCTGCCTCGACCGCAACGGCGGTATCATTCTCGAACAGCCGATGGCGCGCGCGCTCAGCGGCTGGTCGCGGCTGTACCGTGCCTTGCTCGAGGCGCTACCGACAAAAGCCTACAGGTTCGGCAAGCGGCTGACGCGGGTCGAGCAGGATGAATCCGGCGTCACCGCGATTTTCGCCGACGGCGCCAGCGAGCGCGGCGACCTGTTGATCGGCGCCGACGGCCTGCGCTCGACGGTGCGCGCGCAATTCCTGCCCGACGTGGAGCCCGTTTATGCCGGCTATGTCGCCTGGCGCGCAGTGCTCGACGAAGCTGATGTGCCGCCTGCGCTGTGGCGCGAAGTTGTCGAGCTCTACGCCTTCTGCCTGCCCGAGGGCGAGCAGTTGATCAGCTATCCGGTGCCGGGGCGCGACAATGACACCGCCGTCGGCCGCCGCGCTTACAATATCATCTGGTATCGGCCGACCGATCCGGAAGCTCTCATCGATATCTGCACCGATGCGCAAGGCCGTCATCATGCCGCCGGCATCCCGCCGCCGCTGATCCGGCCCGACGTGATCGCGCGCATCAAAGCCGATGCCGAACGTCTTATCGCGCCGCAGATTGCCGCCATCCTCGAACGCACGACGCCGTTCTTCCAGCCGATCTACGACCTCGATTCGCCGCGCATGGTGTTCGGTCGTGTTGCGCTGGCCGGCGATGCGGCCTTTGTCGCCCGGCCACATGCGGGCGCCGGCACCACCAAGGCGGCGCTCGATGCGGCCTGCCTTGCCGACAGCATCGCCGAGGCGGAGGGCGACCTTGCCGCCGGGCTCGACCATTACGAGCGCCGCCAACTGCCGTTCGGCAAAGCGCTGGTCGAGCTCAACCGGGACGAAGGCGCCTACCTCTCCGCGCAGATCAAGCCCAGGGCCGAGCGCAACGCGGCGGAACTGCACCGCGACCTTGGCGAGGTGCTGCACGCTCACATTTCTCGCAGCGATCAAATGGGCGAGATCGTCGCCAGCCACGGCTTGACCGGGCTTTATTGAGCAGACTTCCGGACCGTTGCGATTGGCTATTTTTTTCCGACGTGCGTCACGACGCCCGGTCTGGCCTGCGCAATGGCCGCAACAACCGCCGGCATCAAGGCCCGAAGAACAGCGACGTCGTTGCTCGGTGCATGAACCACAATCACCGCCAGCGAAAGTCCGTCGAAGCTTTGCTGGTATTCGAGGTTGCGATCGACCGTGATCATTAGATCGAACGCGGCTGCAGCTAATCGCAGCAGCTCGCCGTTTTTGACACCGGCCCAGCCGGCCTCGCCAACGGTCTTGACCTCATGGCCCGGAATATCTCTGCGCAGGGCGCGAGGAACACACTCGTCAAGCAGCACTCGCATCGGCAATCAGGCTGGCTTTTGCCTGCTCAAGCGCGGCAATGGCAAGCTCGCGCGTAACGGTCGGGAAATCGTCAAGAAACTCGTTCAACGAGTGGCCGCCCTCAATGTAGTCGATCAGGGCCTGTACGGGAACGCGCGTGCCGACGAACACCGGGGTGCCGCCCAGGATATCGGGGTCGGAGTGAACGACGGAACGTTCTGTCATCGGCACTGCCCTAGCTTCGCGCGGCCACAGGCCAGATTACCCGATCCGGGCAACCCGGTCGAGGACCGGGATGTCCCGCTTCGCCGGTATATTGGTGACCATCGACGACCGCACTGACGCGGGCGGAGGCTAATCGAGCAATACCAAACCGCCGCGATTGGCTCTCCACGTCATGGCCGGACTTGTTCCGGCCATCCACGTTTTGCTGGTAGCCGCGAGCCTGTCGGCCACGAGCGCGGGCCACGCAAGTCAAGCCGCGAAGAGAGCCGCGCGCATAATCATCATCCGGCGATGTCTGCTTGAAGCGGACGCATCGACGCGTTCGCTTTGTGCCAAATGGCGATATTTTGCCCTATTTATATCAGTCTTCGTTAGAAGGTTTGTACGCAAAGCCGCGCTTTTCGATGGGGCGTGGCTTGCTATTTCAAATTCAAGTCGCGACGCGCAAGGGCGAGCAGCTCTTTGGTGGCTGAGTGCAAGATAAATAATCCCTCGTCGAGAAACCCCTGCCAGTCATTACGATGTTTGCTTTCGTTGGTACTTAGGTCAACAATCATGCTAGATATTCGTGCATTGAATGAGGCAGGCAGAAGCCACGCCTCGCCTGCGAGTCGACGTTCCAGTGCTTCCTCGGCAGCATTTGCCTCTCGTCGCAAAGCAATGCTTTTGTCTTCAGTGATATCGCGAGCCAAGATCGCCGCTTCATAGTGCTTGTCGTGCCATCGCTCGATTGCGTGAATAGCCTCAAATATGGCTGTGTAGGAAGCGGTCTTGCGTTCCCAAACCCTTTCACGAAAGAAATTATTGAGCGCGAGTTTTGCTGCAACCCATGCGCCGGCAAACGATCCCGCGACCGCGAGAGCCGGTATCAGGAAGTCCTTCGCGTAAAATATTGCGGAGGATGTCGTCGATTCAGGCATGCACCGTTTCTGCGCCTACTTATTGTGGTTGTCTCAACTATCTGAGACACCTCCAAAGTTATCGTCATCGCCCGTGCGTGCTTTCTGACATTTTTCAAGAAGCCGCGTCACGAGATCGTGCATTTCCGGATCGGCCAGTCTCCCCGGCTGTTCTAGAGTTTTCTTCATCGTTCGAAGATGCTCCACGTAAGCATCGGGAAGGGTTGTTACATCCATGTGCTCGACCATAAAACGCATGTGGTCGAGAGATTGCCGACGAAACTGCGCAGCCTTGGACTGCTTTTGCAGGTACAATCCGAAGCCAAGAGTGGCAAAAAGAGAGCTAGCGAGACTCGCGTTTAACTCTGGCGAATGGACAAACTCCTGAGTTTCTCTTCGATGGCGAAATGAGCCGACGATGTGGGGAACGACCAAAAAAACGGTCACAATAAGCGTAAGCAGCAGAGTTGGTGAGTTAACGTATTTGGCGACTGTTTCAAATGATCGGAGAAAGACCGCCAGTTCGTAGACTATGAAAAAGAGGCACGTCGATCCGATCGCTAGCGCGGCGTAGATCGCGAGTAGGGATTGAAGACGAAGCCAAGGCTTTGCGAGTAAGCTCATCATTTGTGTTCGCCTTTTATGGCCGTCCATATAGTAAGCCCAACGCCTAGGAATAAAAGAGCAACCAGAAGAGCGAGGTCTGCAGCATCAAAAAACCATTGCGCATTGAATTGATACGAACTCCCTTTGAAAAATTCGAATTCTGCGCCACTGTTTGCGAAAAAGATAACCCGCTGACAAAGCTTGATAGCGGCCAAAAGTCCGAAAATCACAGTCAAGTGAGCGGCCAGCTCATTGAGAGTAAGCAAGGTGCGGCGCCAGGGTCCACCTAGCTGCTCCAAAAAGGAGGGCGGAGTGGAGTCCGTCATTCGTCAACCCCGACTGGTGTCTCCACAATCTATAGTCTATAGAAAGTACCACGTATCGCAAAGTCCCCAAACTTGCGTTTTAATAGGCGTTTTGAGGGTCTGACGGGGCGTTTTATGGGGGATCTCGGTGTTGACCGGTCGCCGAGCCCCATATGGATGACGTTGTACCTGTAACGATTGTACCAGCCATAAGCACCTGCGGAGTGGTCACTACAAACGACCCTGTGGCCACCTCGGATCAGAAGCTGACACCCTCCGATCATACAATGGCCGCTGCGGTCTCCCACACCGCACTTTGGGCCGTCCATGAGGCCCCGTTCCGGACACTTCAAGAATTTCTCATTGCGAATCGCCCGGGGCGCTCATCCACCGCCAAAGAATCATCCAGAGTGAACACCCGCTCGGCACGGCATGACATCGCCGGCCGCGGTCAATTTGGTGCGCAGCGCCGAAAAAACCTGCGCGCGCTAACGACTTGGAAAAATCGAAATCGAAATTTGATTGCTCCTTGACACCGGCCGTCGAGCGGCGTTTAGGCGGCTCGTCCCGCTTGCTGACATGACGCCGGGCGCTTAGGCGATCCGGCGGAGCGGGTGCGGTCCTTAAAGCTTGCGGCGGTCGACAGCCGTGGGCCACGGATCGCGGTGGAGCGCCGGGAGGCGCAGCGCGCCCGCAGCAGGCGATTCCCGCAAGGGAACGTTTGTGGCGCGCGCCGCGCCCGAAGCGCGAGCGGATGGCAGCATCCGTCCGCGTGGCGCGGCCCACGACCCTGGCGCCTCCCGGCGCTCCATTTCGTCCTTGGCTTGCTTGGCTTGCTTGGCTTGGCTTGGCGTACCGTACCGTACCGTGGCGTAGACGATGCCCCGTTGTCTCGACGACGACTCGGATGCCGATGCATCGCGAGAACGCGAGCGCTTGCATTTTTTTCAACGCTGCCCACCCCTCGCCTAATAACCGCGACGTTGTATAGTGTCCGCAAAGCAAAGGAATGCCCCGGAGGAGACCCAAATGAGCGCAATGACCACCTCCACCAAGACCTTGGTGATCCGCAACGGCACGCTGATCGACGGCTCCGGCAAGCCGTCGGGCCGCAACGAGGCCATCGTCATCGAGGGCAACAAGATTAAAAGCGTCGGCGCCTTGCCGCCCGACATTCATCTCGAAGACCGCAAGACCGTCGATGTCATCGATGCCGCCGGCCGATGGGTGATGCCGGGCCTGATCGACGCGCATTGCCACATGTCCTACGGCTATCCGCTGATCAAGGGCGAGGGCAAAGGCAAGGGCACCACGCGGCCGGAATTCTCCACGCTGAAATCCGCCCGCAGCGCGCAGAAAGTCCTGCGCTCCGGCGTCACCAGCATTTCGGTGCCGGGCGGCACCTGGTTCACCGATGTCGGCGTGCGCGATGCGATCAAGCTCGGCCTGATGGAAGGCCCGCGCATGTTCGTCGCTGGCCGCATGATCGTGACCTATGGCTGCATCGAGGACGACGAGCCGTCCTGGGAAGGCACGCCCGATCACTCGATCGGCAAATTGTGCAACAGCACGGACGAAATGGTCACGGAAGTGCGCCGGCAAGGCAAGCACGGCGTCAACTTCATCAAGATGGCCGACAGCCGGTCCGGCGAATCGCAGATGCTGGCGAAAGAGGAAATCGCCGCGGTGGCCGGCGAAGCGCACCGCCGCAATCTGAAAGTCGCCATCCATTCGCGCGGCGCCGGCTCGACCCGCGCGGCGGCGGAAGCCGGCGTCGACTGGATCGTGCACGCCGACCTCGCCACCGATCGCGATCTCGATGCTGTGGCCAAGGCTGGCATGCCGATATTGCCGACCGCGACGTTCCTTGCCGTGGTGTGCGAACTGGGCAAGCAGCAAAAGGTCGGCGCCGAACAAGTGCAGCTCGATTTCAACCGCATGCAGCGGCACTACGATCTGCTCGGCGAATTGATGCACAAGGCGCGCAAGCTCGGCATCCGGCTGCTGGTCGGCACCGACACCGGCAACAATTCGTTCACCCGGCACGGCGAACTGCATGCCAAGGAACTCGAAATCTTCGTCAAGCACGGCGGCTACTCGCCGATGGAGGCGATCGTCGCCGCGACGCGCGATAACGCCATGGCGGTCGGGCTTGACGGCAAGGTCGGCCAGATCGCGCCGGATCAGCTCGCCGACATCACGGTGTGGAACAAAGACCCGATCGTCGATATCGCCATCCTGCAGGACAGCAAAAACCTGTCCTTCGTCGTCAAGGACGGCAAGCTCGTCGAGCTTTATCCGCGCGACGAGATGCTGGTGTTCCAGCAGGCCGCGGAATGACGTCAGCGGCGCCGGCTGGCGACATCGCGCGGCTTTTCGTCGAGATCGACGATGTGACGCCGCGCGTCGTGCGCACCGTCGAGGTGCCGATCGATATCCGGCTCGACGATCTGCATTTCGTGCTGCAGATCGCCATCGGCTGGCAGAACGGCCATCCGTTCGAGTTTCGCATCGGCGACAGGTTGTGGGGCCAGCCCGACGCCGACGCCGGCATCGATCGTGTGCCGGCCGAACGCGCGACGCTGGCGGATATTCTGGCCGTCGGAGACACGTTCCAATACGATTACGTGCTCGGCGAGGACTGGGAGCATACGGTGCGGCTGTTGTCCCGCGGCCCGGCCGCGACGGGCGTCCTCTATCCGCACCTCGTCAGCGCCGCAGGCCGCTGTCCGCCGGCGGATATCGGCGGGCCGACCGGCTATGAAACCTATTTGCGCAGCATTGCCGATCCGGCGAGCGTCCATCACGCCGATATGCTGGACTTCGACGCGCCCGATTTTGATCCTGATAGTGCCGACGAAGCGGCGCTGCGGGCCAATCTCGCCGCGCTTCGCCGCTATATCGGCCGCAAACCGCAAATGCGAGAGCAAGCGCATGAGGCGGCGGGGAGTTAAGACTCATGCAGTTCGGCGTTCAGTTCTTTCCCAATTTCCATCCCAAGGACAAAAGCCCGGCGGAGTATTTCGCGCAGAGCCTCGCCATTGCCGAGGAGGCGGAAGCGCTCGGCTACAGCCACGCTCGCTCGGTGGAGCATTATTTCGAGCGTTACGGCGGCTATAGCCCGAATCCGATCACGTTCCTTGCGGCGGTGGCGGCACGCACCAAAACCATGCGGCTCCTCACCGGCGCCGTGGTGCCGGCCTTCAACAACCCGCTCAAGCTTGCCGGCGAGATCGCCATGCTCGACGCCATTTCGAACGGCCGCTTCGACGTCGGCTTCGCTCGCGCCTTCCTGCCGCACGAGTTCCGCCGCTTTCGCATTTCGCCCGATGAATCGGTGGCGCGCTTTCGCGAAGGCCTGGAGCAGATCGACCTCCTGCTGACGCAGGAGAACGTCAGCCACCACGGCCAGTTTCACGCCTTCGACAATGTCACGTCGCTGCCGCGGCCGACGCAAAAGCCGCGGCCGAAATTCTATATCGCCTCGACCCGCACCGAGGAGTCCTTCGCGTTCGCCGGCAAGCATGGCCACGCGCTGATGTCGATTCCGATCGGACCGCTGAAGGATTTGATTCCGATCTACCGCCAGGCGTGGCGCGACGCCGGCCGTCCTGGGAATGGCGAAGTCATGATCGCCTTTCACATGTTCTGCCACGAGGACGCAAAACTGGCGCGCGAAATCCCGCGCCGGCAGTTCGAGGATTATTTCGTCGCGCTGTTCGAGGCCGCCGGCGAATGGACCAAAGGCACATCGTCCAAAGACTACAAGGGCTACGACGAGTCGATCGCGCGCATGAAGAATTTTACGCTGGAAAACCAGATCGAAGCGCGCGGCGCGCTGGTCGGCACGCCGGACGAGATCAAAACGATCATCCGGCGCATGCAAGAGACCGTAGGCGACTTCGAATGCGCCTCGCTGCAGATCAATTTCGGCACGCTCGATTTTGCCGAAGCGCAGAAATCGATGCGCCTGTTCGCCCGCGAGGTGATGCCGGAGTTTTTGTGATTGTGTGAATCCACCACCGCTCATTCCCGCGCAAGCGGGAATCCAGCCCCTGGGTCCCCGCTTTCGCGGGGACGAGCGGAAAGATGATCGTCGCGTCAGGTAACATATGACTGGACCGCTTGCCGGCATTCGAATTCTCGATCTGACCTCGGTCGTTGCCGGCCCATTCGCCACGCAAATGCTCGGCGACATGGGCGCCGACGTCATCAAGATCGAGGCGCCCGAGGGCGACGCGCCGCGCCATACCGGTCCGGCGCGCTCACCGGGCATGGCCGCGCTGTTCATGGGGCTCAACCGCAGCAAGCGTTCGCTGGTACTCGATCTCAAGCAAGCACCCGCCGCGGCGGCGCTGTGGCGGCTGATTGCCAGCGCCGATGTTTTCGTCCATTCGATGCGGCCGCAGAAGATCGACAAGCTCGGCTTCAGCCATCAAATGGTATGTGCCAAAAATACGCGCATCGTCTACGCCGCGCTGCATGGTTATCGCGACGGCGGCCCGTATAGCGGCCAGCCGGCCTATGACGACGTCATCCAGGGCCAGTCCGGCATCGCCGCGCTGATGGCGAAAGTCGCCGATGAGCCGCGCTACGCGCCGATGATCATCGCCGACAAGACCTGCGCGCTGGCGATCGTCGGCGCCGTCTCCGCGGCTTTATTTGCCCGCGAGCGCAGCGGCCGCGGCCAGTTCGTCGAGATTCCGATGTTCGAGCAGATGGTGTCGTTCGTGCTCGGCGAGCATTTGTTCGGGCACAACTTCGTGCCGCCGATGGGCGAGCTCGGTTATACGCGCGTGACCGCGCCGTGGCGGCGACCCTACAAAACCAAAGACGGCTATCTCTGCATGATGGCCTATACGCAGACGCATTGGCGGAAATTCTGGACCTTGGTCGGCAAACCAGACCTGCACGGCGATCCGCGATTCGATTCGATTGCCTCGCGCGCACACAATATCGTCGCGCTCTACGAGCTGGCCGGTTCCTGCATCGCCGGCAAGACGACGGACGAATGGCTCGCACTGTTGCGCGCGCTCGAAATTCCCGCCGCGCGCATGGCAAGCCTCGACGATGTCTTGACCGATCCGCAGCTCGCCGCGTCGGGTTTTTTCAAGCGCGCCAGCCATCCGAGCGAGGGCGATATCCTCTACACCGATCTTCCGGTGCGCTTCAGCGGCACAGCGACAGCGCCGGCACGGCTGCAGCCACGGCTCGGCGAACACAGCATCGAAGTGTTACGCGAGGCGGGCCTGGCCGAAAGCGAAATCGATGCGCTGGTGGCGTGCGGCGCGACGCTGGACGCGCGCGAAAAGAAGCAGGCGGCGGAGTAATCGCCTCACGTCTCCAGCGCGCTCGGGGCATAAAGCTCCTCGATTTCGATCAGCCGCGGCGTGAGCGCCTGCTCCAGCGAATATTGCGCGATGGTTTCGATCACCTTGCGGTTGGCCTTGACGCCATGGTGGATCACCGGCGTCCTGGCATCGCCGGACAACAAACCGGTGGCGAGGTGATCGGCGACATGCTGCACGCGCCGCTCGTCGGCGATCTCGTTCGCTTGTTTGAAGGCCTTGATCAGGTTGAGTACGACCCACGGCTCTTGTTCGAACACGTCGCGCCGCAGCACCGCTTGATGATTGATCGGGATCAGACCGGTCTTCTTGTAGAAGCGCACGCCTTCGGCAATCGGATCGGCGAACAGGGGCTTGAATTCGGCATGATGGGCCAGGTCGGCGCGGCTGCGGTCGACCAGATTGCGGCCGGACAAATAGTGCAGCACGGCATCGAGCTCGCCGTTGAGCATCATCGAACCGATATTCTTGTCGGCCGGAATCTGATGGACGGTGACCCCGGGCGGCGGCGTGAAGCCGGTGGCGCCGCCGTGGCTGCGATCCGGCGTGCGCTCCATCCAGAATTCCATGTCTTTGGGGGCGACGCCGAATTCGTGCTGCAGCACGCCGCGTCCCCACAACGCCGCCGTCTGCTGATATTCCGGCACGCCGACGCGCTTGCCCTTGAGATCGGCGGGCTTTTCGATGCCGGCGGCGCGGCGCACCAGAATGCCGGTGTGAAAGAACCGCCGCGTGGTGAAGATCGGCAACCCGACAAAGCGCCTGTCACCCTGCCCGGTCACGATCAAAAACGACGAGCAGGACATTTCCGACACGGCGAACTCGGCGAAATGCAGCTGGCGCCAGAACAGCTCCGACGGATGCAGCACCGTCGGGATCAAGTCGATGCCATCGGGCTTCACCGTGCCGTCGAGGATCGACCAGGTGCGCGGATTGCTGGTGATGCCGATACTGAGCTGGAGATTCATGGACGGTCCGGAAATTCGCAGAGCGAGTTTGCCGCTCATTCCCGCGCAAGCGGGAATCCAGCCTGGGTCCCCGCTTTCGCGGGGACGAGCGGAAAGAGGACATCAATACCGGTACGGGGCATGCTCCCACAGCGGGAAAGCGGAGAACACATGCGGTGCATTGGCCGGCGTCGCGGCGGCGAGATAAGAACGATCGAGCTTGCCGAAGCTCGCCGCGCCGAGGAGGCCGAGCGCGCGCGTCACCTCGTCCTCGAGGATTTCCAGCATGCGCACGATGCCGGCCTGCCCCGCCGCCGCCAGCCCGTAGCATTGCATGCGGCCGAGCCCGACCAAGTTGGCGCCGAGCGCAAGCGCCTTGACGATATCGGTGCCGCGGTAATAGCCGCCGTCGACGACGACGGTGGCGCGGCCGCCGACCGCCTCGACGACTTCCGGCAGCACATCGGTCGAACCGCGGCCGTGATCGAGCTGGCGGCCGCCGTGATTGGAGACGTAGATCATATCGACGCCGTGATCGAGCGCGATCTTGGCATCTTCGCCGGTGCCGATGCCTTTGAGGGCCAGCGGAATTTTGAACTTCGACTTCATCCGATCGACGGTCTTCCAATCGAGCGCCATCTGAAACTCGCGGCCCTGGACGCGGCGGCGTCCGGCGGTGACGTGACGCTTGGCGAGATCGCGCTCGCGCCGGCTGTAATGCGCGGTGTCGACGGTGAGGCAGAAAGCGGAATAACCGCAGGCG
>JBARER010000053.1:0-11360 GCA_049796395.1 Xanthobacteraceae bacterium | reverse complement strand
CGCCGGAGAAATCCTTCATCAAATGGTGCGTCGACCAGGGCCTGACGGTGTTTTGCATTTCCTGGGTCAATCCCGACGCCCACCTCGCCCGCAAAAGTTTCGACGATTACATGGAACAGGGGCCGCTAGCCGCGCTCGATGCCATCAAGCAAGCGACCGGCGAGGACAAGGTCCACGCCATCGGCTACTGCGTCGGCGGCACGCTGCTCGCGATTACTCTGGCGGCTATGGCGGCCCGGCATGACGAGCGCATCGCCTCGGCGACGTTGTTCGCATCGCAGGTCGATTTCACCTACGGGGGCGACCTCAAGGTATTCGTCGACGAGCAGCAGGTCGCGGCGTTGGAGAAACGGATGGCCGAGCGCGGCTATCTCGAAAGCAAGTCGATGGCGACCGTATTCAATCTGTTGCGCTCCAACGATCTGTTATGGCCCTACGTCATCAACAATTACCTGAAAGGCAAGACACCCTTCCCGTTCGACTTGTTGTATTGGAATTCCGACGCGACCCGCATGCCGGCGGCAAACCATTCCTTCTATCTGCGCAACTGCTATCTCGAGAACAATCTGGCCAAGGGCAAAATGACCGTCGGCAACACACCGATCGATCTCAAGGCGATCGAAATACCGATCTACAATCTCGCCACCCGCGAAGACCATATCGCGCCGGCGAAATCGGTCATGGCGGGATCGAGATTGTTCGGCGGCGACGTCAAATTCGTGGTTGCCGGCTCCGGCCATATCGCCGGCGTGATCAATCCGCCGGCCAAGCAGAAATATCAATTCTGGACCGGACCGAAGCCGCGCAACGCCGACATCGACGGCTGGCTCGCCAAGGCCAAGGAAAATTCCGGCTCATGGTGGCCGGATTGGCTGGTCTGGCTGACTCGGCAAAGCCCGACCGAAGTGCCGGCGCGCATTCCGGGTGACGGCGGCCTCAAAGCCATCGAAGATGCGCCGGGAAGCTACGTCAAGGTACGGGACTGAAGGCCGTGCACTGAAGCGCGCAGCACATCTGCGCTCACGGAAACAGCGCCACTTGTTCCAGCCCCGTAGTCTCCGGCAAGCCCAGCATCAAGTTCATGTTCTGCACCGCCTGCCCGGAGGCGCCTTTGGTCAGATTGTCTAGCGCCGAACAAATGATGGCGCGGCCGGGAATGCGGTCGGCGGCGATCCCGATGAAGGTCATGTTGGAGCCGCGCACATGCCGCGTTTGCGGCATCTTACCGAACTGCAGCACGTGGACGAATGCCTCCTTCGCGTAGGACTTTAAAAGTATCGTATGAAGATCCTGCGGTGACACGTTATTGCTGCGCACATAGATCGTCGACAGAATGCCCCGGTTCATCGGCACCAGATGCGGCGTGAAGCTGACGATGACTTCGCGGCCGGCGGCGAGTGAGAACTCCTGATCGAGCTCGGCCATGTGCCGGTGATGACCGACGCCGTAGGCATGGAAGCCTTCGGAAACTTCCGAAAACAGCATTTCTTCCTTGGCCGCCCTGCCCGCGCCCGTCATTCCCGACTTAGCGTCAATGACGATCTCATCGGGGTCGACCGCTCTGGCCTTAAGCAGCGGGATCAACGCCAGTTCAGCGCAGGATGTATAACAGCCCGGATTGGCGACGAGCCGCGCCGTTTTGATCTTGTCCCGATAGACTTCGGTCAGGCCGTAGACGGCCTCCTTCTGCAAGTCCGAAGCAAAATGCTCGTGGCCGTACCAGCGGGCATAGGCCGCGGGATCGGACAAACGAAAATCGGCCGACAGATCGACCACCTTGGTCCGCGGCGCGCGCACCATCAAATCCTTGATAACCTGCTGCGTCGTGCCATGCGGCAGCGCGCAAAAAGCCAGATCGAGCCCAAGCGTTCCCCAGTCGGCATGTTCAAGCGAAGACAAGACCGGCAGCTCGTACGGCGAAAATTGCGGGAACACTTCCGCCATGGTCTTGCCGGCGCGGCGCTCGGCGGTGAGGAGCGCAATCTCAGCGGCGGGATGGCGAAGAAGTAGCCGCACCAATTCCGCGCCGGTGTAGCCGGAAGCGCCGAGTACGGCGATTTTTGCTTTATCAGGCATGATGCAAACTCTGGCTTGAGGACGTCTCAGGCCGATTTCGCGGGCAGGATATCAGGATAAATGAGCCGCGATACCGGCGGCACGGAGGAGTTTACGCGGGCGCGCGCATCCGTGCCGTGACGCTACGGCGGCGGCGATTTTTTGCAAGCGCAACAGTCGCTAACGGGCTGTTCATGACCCGCGATATAAGCCCCGCCCGGAACGCCGTCAATGTGCTGGTGGCACCTCGTCGAAATGGCATAGTCGCTGCCTAACAGCCATTGATTCGTCCGCCGCCGTTGCATGATCGAACGCGGTGCGCCACATGGGAAACACCGTGGGAAAAGCAACGAAATCCTCCAAGACGCCCGATCTGTTCGCCGACACGCCGAAGGCGCGGCGCGAGGCCGGCCGCGGCCGCAGTCCTGTTTCGGCGCGCAGTTCCGCCGAGGCCGGCTATACCGCCAAGCATATCGAGGTTCTGGAGGGGCTGGAGCCGGTGCGCCGCCGCCCCGGCATGTATATCGGCGGCACCGACGAGAAGGCGCTGCATCACCTATTCGCCGAAGTCATCGATAATGCCATGGACGAGGCGCTGGCCGGCCATGCCGACTGGATTGACGTGGAGATGGAGGCCGATGGTTTCATTGCCGTCACCGACAATGGCCGTGGTATTCCGGTCGATCCGCATCCCAAATTCAAGAACAAGTCGGCGCTCGAAGTGATCATGTGCACGTTGCACGCCGGCGGCAAATTCGACTCCGAGGTCTACGAGACCTCGGGCGGCTTGCACGGCGTCGGCGTATCGGTGGCGAACGCGCTATCTGAGCGTTTGGAGGTCGAAGTCGCGCGCGGCCAGAAGCTCTACAAAATGGCGTTCGAGCGCGGCAAGCCGAAGGGCAAATTGCAGGATGTCGGCAAGGCACCCAACCGGCGCGGCACCAAAGTACGCTTTCGCCCCGATCCAGAAATCTTCGGCGCCAAGGCGCATTTCAAGCCCGAGCGCGTCTTTAAGATGGCGCGCTCCAAGGCGTATCTGTTCGGCGGCGTCGAAATCCGCTGGTCCTGCGCTAAAGAGCTCTTGCAAGGCGTTGCCGACGTGCCGGAAAAGGCGACGTTTCATTTCGCCGAAGGTTTGAAGGATTATCTCTCGGACGCGCTTACCGGCGCCACGCTCATTCATCCCGATATTTTCACCGGCAGCGCCGGCAGGACCGGCACGCATGGAGCGGTGCAATGGGCGGCCGCCTGGACCGCCGACGCCGACGGCTTTCTCAACTCCTATTGCAACACCATCCCGACGCCGGACGGCGGCACCCATGAATCCGGCCTGCGCACAGCGCTCACCCGCGGCCTCAAGGATCACGCCGAGCGTGTCGGCCAGGGCAAGCGGGCTGCTGCCATCACCGCCGAGGACGTAATGGTCGGCGCCGGCGCCATGCTATCGGTGTTCATCCGCGAACCGGAATTCCAGGGCCAGACCAAGGACCGGCTCGCCACCGCCGAAGCGCAAAGAATCATCGAGCAGGCGATCAAGGACCCATTCGACCATTGGCTCGCCGGCCATCCGCTAGCCGCCAACAAGCTCCTCGATTTCGTCACCGAGCGCGCGGAAGAGCGCATCCGCCGCCGGCAGGAAAAAGACGTCGCACGCAAGAGCGCCGTCCGTAAGCTGCGGTTGCCCGGCAAGCTCGCCGACTGCACCAACTCGGCCACCGAAGGCTCCGAGTTGTTCCTGGTCGAGGGCGACTCGGCCGGCGGCTCAGCCAAGCAGGCCCGCGATCGGGCGTCGCAAGCGATCTTGCCATTGCGCGGCAAAATCCTAAACGTGGCGTCGGCCGGCAAGGACAAGCTCGCGCAAAACCAGCAATTGGCCGATCTCGTCCAGGCGCTCGGCTGCGGCATCGGCGTGCATTACCGTGACGAGGATTTGCGCTATGGCCGGGTCATTGTCATGACCGACGCCGACGTTGACGGCGCCCACATCGCTTCGCTGCTGATCACCTTCTTCTACCGGCAAATGCCGCAGCTCATCGATCACGGGCACCTTTATCTTGCGGTGCCGCCGCTCTACCGCCTCGCGCACGGCGGCAAGATTTTTTATGCCCGCAACGACAAGCATCGCGACGAGATATTGAAGAAGGAATTCCACGCCAACGCCAAGGTCGAAGTCAGCCGCTTCAAGGGCCTGGGCGAGATGATGGCGGCGCAGCTTAAAGAAACCACCATGGATCCGAGGAAGCGCACGCTGTTGCGCGTCGTGCTGGTCGCCGAAGACCGCAAGGACACGGAAAAATCCGTCGAGCGCTTGATGGGGACCAAGGCCGAAGCGCGCTTCGAATTCATTCAGGAGCGCGCCGAATTCGCCGACGAAGCGGCGCTGGATGTGTAGGCGCTTCTAAATCAGTCGGAGAACAACTTGTCCGCCGCCGTGATCAGTCCCTGATCGGGATGATCGCTGCAATATTCGCCGAGTTTCTTGGCATTGGCAACGAACTGGTCGGTGTCGATTACCGGCGGATCGTCCTGATCCTTATAATAGCCGTCGAGCCAGCTCAGGATGATGCCGATGGTGTCCTTGTCGGCGGATTGAAATTTCTTGCAGGTCCAGGTCGACAGGTCGATTTCTTCCGCGAAAGCGGGAGTGCAGCACGCGAGCACGGCGGCGGCAGTCAGACTCGCAACATATTTCATGAAAAAGCCCCCTCGAACCACGACACCACTCTGACGGCTCTTCGGCACAGTGTCCAGCCGTCCGCTGCTCTTCTACCGGGCGGCGGTGACAGTTTTGTTGCTTGTGTCTTCGAGCTGCTAATCCTCGAACTTCAAATTCGCGGCTTTGACCACATCGCCGAATTTGGTGATGTCGGACTGGATGATCTTCTCGAATTGGTCGGGCGTTGCTCCGCCGGGATTGACCGCCATCGCACTGAGCTTGGCCGATACGCCGGGGTCGTGGATGGCATCGTTGAACGCCTTTTGCAGCTTGGCGAGGACGGGCGCCGACGTGCCCGTGGGGGCAAATACGCCGCTCCACAGATGAACGTCGACGCTTGGGTAGCCGGCCTCCGCCATGCTCGGCACGTCGGGCAGAAGCGGGGACCGTTCCGCGCCGGTTACGGCAAGCGCCTTCACCTTGCCGCCCTTAACCTGCGGCACCGTGGGCGGTCCGTCGGCGATGGTCATCGCCGTCTGGCCCTCGATGACGGACAGGATCATCTCGTTGCTGCTCTTGTAGGGGATCATGGTGCCGGGCATGCCGGTCTTAAGCTTCAAAAGTTCGGTGGTGATGGTGAAAGCGGGCGAAGAACTGGCGTAATTCGCCTTGTCTGGATGCGCCTTCATCCAGGCGACGAAGTCCTTCACGTTCTTCGACGGATTGTCGGCCCCGATCACCATGATCAGCGGGAAATTCGCGATCATGGCAACCGGGACGAAGCTCTTGGTTGGAGAGTATTTGAGATCGGAATAGATTGCCGCCGCGACCGCCATGGCGCCGCTCGGTCCGACAAACAGCGTGTAGCCGTCGGCCGGCTGCTGGGTAACGTATTCCGGAGCAATACGCCCGCCGGCGCCCGGCTTGTTCTCGACGACGACCGGCTGACCCAGAATCTCCGAGACTTTCGCGCCGACCAGCCGCGCGAAAATATCGTTGCCGCCACCGGCGGCAAAACCGACGACCAAATGAATCGGCCGGCTGGGATAGTCGGCTTGCGCGCGTGCCGGCACGATCACCGCAGGAGAGGCCATAAGGCCGGCGGCAACGGATAAGATCGAACGGCGAGTCAGTTGGCGGGCATGCATAAGGTCCTCCCCTTGATGTTTCTGCTGCGCCTATGTAGCGCGGCTTTGGTTTTGCGCGGTCAGTTTCTAGCTAGCATAATCCGGCGCTTTGTACGCGGCCTTATGGTCGCTCCTATGGCCCAGCCATTCGACCAGCGCGTTGGTCACAGCGGCCGGCCGTTCGAGCGTGGAGAGATGGCCGCTGTCGGGGATCAGAACGAGCCGCGATCCGGGAATGCCGGCGGCGATTTCGCGCGCGAGTTCCGGCGGCGTTGCCTCGTCACCCTTCCCGACCAGAACCAGGGTCGGACAGGAAATTGCGCCAAGACCCGGGCGCGAATCCGATCGGCTTAGGATGGCCTGCTGCTGACGGAGATAAGCATCGATGCCGGTGGCCTCTGCCATCTCGCGGACAATGCGCTTGAGCGCCTCATCGCCACGCCGATTGCGATGCACGTAGACCGGGAATGCCTGTTCGGGAATGTCGGCATAGCGACCCTCTTTCGCGAGCGCCATCAGCACCCGGCGGCGTTCGGTCTGTTCCGGCGTATCGGCGCGCGAGCCGGTATCGAGCAAAGCAAGCTTGGCGACACGCTTCGGCTCCTGCCGCATGATCTCGAAGGCGATGTAGCCGCCCATCGACAGACCGGCCAGCGCGAACCGCGGCGGCGCCGCCGCCAAAATCCGCCGTGCGATCGCCGCCATGCTGTCGTCGCGGCGATGGTCGGCGACCATGACCGGGCCGAACTGCCAGAGCGCAGGGATTTGCTCGGCGTAAAGCCGCGCGGTGCAGGTCAGGCCTGGAACCAGCACGACCGGAAGGCTCTCGGTTGCGGAGGCGGCCATCGATCGGGTTCCCTTCGAGGGTTTCTCAGATGACAATAAGATTAACCGGCATCGATAAAAAGTGAAGAGAATCCCTCCACTTACTGAGCTGCGGCAGGCCGTTTCAGGTTGACTTTCGGCCAATCGATCTTATGTTTCGCGCGGGTTATCAGGCAGATTCGACCGCGTTCGCGCGTGTTTGCCGCTTTCCTCCGAAACGGTTCTGCCGGCGGCGCCTCAACGGAGGGCCGTCCTAAATAGAGGGTCTATGTCGTTTTCTCATCTCGGCTTGTCCGAAAAGGTTCTCGCCGGCGTTTCGGCGGCTGGTTACAAAACTCCCACTCCTATCCAAGATCAGGCGATCCCACACGTGCTGACCGGGCGCGATGTGCTTGGCATTGCGCAGACCGGCACCGGCAAGACGGCGGCCTTCGTGCTGCCGATGCTGACGCTCTTGGAAAAGGGCCGCGCCCGCGCCCGCATGCCGCGCACGCTCATTCTTGAGCCGACGCGCGAGCTCGCGGCACAGGTCGAGGAAAGCTTCGTCAAATACGGCGTCAATCATAAGCTCAACGTCGCGCTGCTGATCGGCGGCGTTTCGTTCGACGATCAGGACGTCAAGTTGACCCGCGGCGTCGACGTGCTGATCGCTACGCCGGGGCGCCTGCTCGATCACTTCGAGCGCGGCCGTCTACTCATGAACGGCGTCGAACTCCTGGTCATCGACGAAGCCGACCGGATGCTCGACATGGGTTTCATCCCCGACATCGAGCGCATCTGTAAACTGGTGCCGTTCACCCGCCAGACGCTGTTCTTCACGGCGACCATGCCGCCGGAAATCCGGCGCATCACCGAGCAGTTCCTGCACAATCCCGTCCGTGTCGAAGTTTCGCGCCCGGCGAGCACCGTCGCAACCACAACCCAGCTTCTGGCGAGAGCCGAACGTGAGCCGCATGAGAAACGCGACACGCTTCGCCGGTTGATCCGCTCCGCCGAGGGCTTGAAGAACGCCATCATCTTCTGCAACCGCAAGCGCGATGTGGCAACTTTGTACCGCTCGCTGCTGCGGCATGGCTTTTCGGTACAGTCATTGCATGGCGACATGGATCAGCCCGCTCGCATGGCCGCGCTGGAGCAATTCCGCAAAGGCGAAGTCTCGCTCCTGGTCGCTTCCGACGTCGCCGCCCGCGGCCTCGATATCCCGGACGTCAGCCACATCTACAATTTCGACGTACCGATCCATCCCGACGATTACGTGCACCGCATCGGCAGCACCGGCCGCGCCGGACGAAGCGGGACGGCGATCACGCTGGTTGCCGGCGCCAATGACGCCAAGGCAGTGGCTGCAATCGAGAAACTGACCGGCCAATCGATTCCTTTCATGGACAAGCAACCGGCCGCCGGCGCAGCGCCGCAGCAGCAGCCGGCGGTGCGTCAACATCGCCAGGCCGAGGAGCGCCGGCCTTCGCATCGTCCCGCCACTCGTATCGATGAAGCACGCTCGAGGCGCGTCCCGCCGCCGCACGCGCGTCACGAAGAGGCCGACGAGTCTCACCTTCCGGCGTTTCTGTTGCGCCCCGTCACCGTGAAAGCTTAAGCAAGTTCGCTTTATCGTTGTATGTCGTCTGCGATACGCGTTTACTGCTCCTTCACCGCTGTCCTCTAATGTTGCCCGTGGATTGTCGGTGCGTGCTGCGCCTCCCGGCGCGAGCGTGAGGAATTTCCGGAACTGTTGGAGAGGCTGGCCGTGCCCCACGACGAGCACGAGAGAACGCTTGCATTCGCCGAAATCGCGCTCGGACAAATCCGGGCCTTGGGCCAGCCGGCAACGCCGCGCAATTTTGAAATTTGGTACAATTACGCAACCGGCTACAATCAAACGCTCAATCAAACGATAAACGAAACGCTGTCGAAGAAAGGCGCGCTCAGCGAAGCCGACCTCGACCAGATTTACGACAATTATATCGCGCTCAACCGCGTCGGCGACCAGATGGATTCGGTCAACAGCCGCGTGCTCGATGAGATCAATCACGTCATTTCGACGATCGACGCCGCGGCCGGCTCGGCGAGCGGCTATTCCAAGCGCTTGAACTTGGCGAGCCAAGAACTCGCACGCGTCAATGACGGCGAGGCGTTGCGCGCAGTGATCGAGCGCATGGTCCAGGGCGCCAAGGAGATGGAGCTCAACAACAGGCAACTCGAGACGGGCCTCGCGTCCTCTCGTCAGGAAATCGAACAACTGCAGCAAAGTCTCGAAGCCGTTCGGCTCGAAAGCCTGACCGATCCGCTGACGACGCTCGCCAACCGGAAGTTCTTCGACAACGCGCTGGCCAAGGGCCTCGCCGAGTCAAAAGAACGCAACGAGCCGTTTTCGCTCCTGATGGCGGACGTCGATCACTTCAAGAGCTTCAACGATCAATACGGACACCTCACCGGCGACCAGGTATTGCGGCTGGTCGCGCTCGCCATCAAGCAGAACGTCAAAGGACAGGATACCGCGGCGCGGTATGGCGGCGAGGAATTCATCGTTGCGCTGCCCAACACCTCGTTGCAATCGGCCATCACGGTCGCCGAACACATCCGGCGCGCCGTCATGACCAAGGAATTGATGCGGCGATCGAACGGCGAACGCCTGGGCCACGTGACCATCTCGATCGGTGCCGCGATGTTGCGGCCAAACGACAGCACGCAGCTGCTCATCGAGCGCGCCGACAAATGCCTCTACGCCGCCAAGCGCAACGGGCGTAACCGCGTCGTGTGCGAGGCCGATCCGGAAGCCAATGCCGACCCGATCACGCCGGCGACGCGCGTAGCGTAACGGCTTCGTCATGCCGAGATGCGATCGCCACAAGCGATCCTGTGATTATTGCTCTCAAACGGTAGTCGTTACGGATACCAAGGTTCGCCGCCGAACCTGCTATTCGGGCTGGCCAAGGGTCTGACCCGTTGGCGGCGGCTTCGAATGACGAATTATGACAGTGCCTCGGCGCCGGCTTCGCCCTTGGCCGGCTCGATCTGCACCGACTCGCCGCAGCCGCAGGCCGATATCTGGTTTGGATTGTTGAAGACGAACTGCGCGGAAAGCTTATCGATTTTGTAGTCCATCTCTGTGCCGAGCAGAAACAGCACCGCCTTCGGATCGATCAGGAGGCGCACGCCCTTGTCCTCGATCACCTCGTCGTGCGGATTGACGGTCTCGGCATATTCCATGGTGTAGGCCATGCCGGCGCAGCCGCCGTTCTTGACGCCAACCCGTACCGCCGCGATCGGCCGTTCGGCTTTCGCCATCACCGCCTTGATGCGCTCGGCCGCCGCGTCGGTGAGCCGCATCAGCTGAGGTCTCGGTCGGGCTATTGGCATCGTCATATCCTCATCTTCATATGTAATATCCGCGTGCACAGTGCGCAACTTACGCCCAGATTCGCCCTCACCACATATTCAGCACGGTGCGGGCTTCATCCGACATGCGGCTGGGGTCCCAGGGCGGCTCCCAGACGATAGTGACCTTAGCCTCGCGCACACCGGCAACGCCGGCGACCGCATTCTCGACCTGGCTCGGCAGTTCGGCCGCCGACGGGCAATTCGGCGTGGTGAGGGTCATGTCGATATTGACCATGCGGTCGTCGTCGACATCGACCTTGTAAATCAGCCCGAGTTCGTAGATGTCGGCTGGGATTTCCGGATCGTAGACGGTCTTCAGCGCCGTGACGATTTCGTCGGTCAGGCGCGCCATTTCGTCGGCCGGAATGCTCGTCGGCTTCTCGGCGACGGGGGCCGCGGCGTCGGTCAGTTCGGATTTCACGTCATCGGTCATGCGCCATCATCCAAGCATACTTTGCGCCTTGAGCAGCGCCTGCGCCAGGCCATCGACCTCCTCGCGCGTGTTGTACATGGCAAAGGAGGCGCGGCAGGTCGCGGTCACGCCGAAGCGCGACAATAGCGGCATCACGCAATGGGTTCCGGCCCGCACCGCCACGCCGGAACGGTCGATGATAGTCGCGACATCGTGCGGATGCGCGCCCTTCATCTCGAACGACACGATCGGTCCCTTGTCCTTTGTTGTGCCCAGAATGCGCAGCGAATTGATCTCGCGCAACCGATCGTGGGCATAGCGCATCAGCCCTGCTTCGTGGCTGCGGATACCCGCTTTGCCGACCGACGTCACGTAGTCGATCGCGGCGCCTAGTCCGATCGCCTGCACGATGGATGGCGTGCCGGCCTCGAATTTATGCGGCGGCTCGCCGTAGGTGATGCGATCTTCGAACACTTCGCGGATCATCTCGCCGCCGCCGTTGAATGGCGGCATGGCGGTGAGATGCTGATATTTGCCGTACAACACGCCGATTCCGGTCGGCCCGTAGAGCTTGTGGCCGGTAAAGACATAAAAATCGCAATCGATGTCGCGCACGTCGACGTCGAGATGGACCGCGCCCTGAGCACCGTCGAACAGCACCGGAATGCCGTGCGCATGGGCGATCCGCGCCACCTCCTTCACCGGCACCATCGTTCCGAGCACGTTCGACATGTGCGTGATGGCGACCATCTTGGTGCGCGGCGTCAAAAGCTTCTCGAACTCGTCGAGGAGAAAATGGCCTTCATCGTCGACCGGCGCCCATTTGATCACCGCGCCATGGCGTTCGCGGAGAAAATGCCAAGGTACGATGTTGGAGTGGTGCTCCATGATCGAGAGCACGATC
>JBARER010000052.1:0-30700 GCA_049796395.1 Xanthobacteraceae bacterium | reverse complement strand
TCGCAGGCAAGTGCAATGCCGTCGACCGCGATCGCGACCTCGGTGGCGGCTTCCCGGTTGACGTCGAAGATCGCGACCTTGGCGCCGGCCGCCGCCAGCATGCGCGCGGTCGCGGCGCCAAGCCCGGACGCGCCACCGGTGACGATCGCCGCATGTCCACGAATGTCCATATCAATTCACCTGTTCAATTCACCCGTGCCGGCTGCGCGACGCCGGCCAGGATGACATGCGACGGCGGTGCGTCGGCGTAAAGCTCTTCGACCAATGGCGCACGATGCGCCAGCACCGCGCGCTGGTTGATCGATCCCTTGTCGGTCATCTCGCCGAGATCGAGCGACGGCGGCTCGTGTAGCAGGACCGCGCGGGTGATGCGGCTTGAGGTGCCGCTGGCGCCGGCGAAGAACGAATCCAGACGACGGGAGAATGCATCGATCACGCTCGGATCGGCCAGCAACGACCGGACCGGAAGCTGCGCGGGGGTGCCGCGCGCCAATGTGCGACAGGCGTCGATATCGGGAAAAATCAGCGCGGTGACCTCGTCGCGGTCGGCACCGGCCAGCACCACGTCGCGGATGAGTGGTGCAAAATGCGCGATAAAGGCCGCCCGCAGCGGCCCGACGCTGACCCAGGTGCCGGTGGCGAGCTTGAAATCCTCGGCCAGCCGTCCGTCGAACAGCAAGCCTTTCGTCGGATCGTCCGGATCGTCGAATTTCAGCGCGTCACCGATCTTGTAGAAGCCCTCCGCGTCGAAAGCGTCCGCGGTCAGGGTCGGCGCGCGCCAATAGCCGGGCGTGATATTGGCGCCTTTGAGCCGGGCTTCGAGCTTGCCTTCGCGTGGCACCAGTTTGAGTTCCACGCCCGGCAGCGGCAGGCCGATATTACCGGCGCGCTCGCAGTCCCAGGTGCAGGCCAGCGCCGCCGGTGCCGTCTCGGTCGAGCCGAGGCTCGAGAGAAAAATGATGCGTTCGCCGGTGGTCGCCACCGCGAGCTCCTGCAGGCCTTGCAACACGTGCTGCGCCAGGCTCGCGCCGGCATAGAACATGACCTTCAGGCGGCTGAAGAATTTTTCCCGCAACGCGCGGTCGGATTGCAGATGCGGCAACAGCATCTCGTATCCCTTCGGCACATTGAAATAGATGGTCGGCGCCACGTCGCGTAGATTGCGCACCGTTGCCTCGATCGCGCCCGGCAGCGGCTTGCCCTCGTCGATATAGAGCGAGCCGCCGTTGTCGAGCGCCAGTCCGAAATTGTGGTTGCTGCCGAAGGTGTGATTCCACGGCAGCCAGTCGATCACGATCGGCGGGTCGTCGCGCAGAAACGGCAAGCCGGCGGCGATCATCGCCTGATTGGCGCACAACATGCGCTGGGTGTTGATGACGCCTTTGGGCTGCCCTGTCGAGCCGGAGGTGAACAGGATTTTGGCGATGGTGTCGGGTGTGACCGCGGCATGTGCCGCCTCGACCGCGGCGGTGGACGGCGTCGCTGCCAGCGCGGCAAACGGTGTCGCGGCCGGGCCGCCCGCTGCATTGGCCGCGATCACGATCTCGGCACCATCGGGGGCCGTTGCGGCAATGGCGCGCGCGAAAGCTGCGCCATTGGCGGCGAACACCAGGCCGGGCGACAGCGCCTTTATGATCGCGGTGAGCTTGCCGAAATCCTGCGACAGCAAAGAGTAGGGCACCGAGATCGGCGCGTAGGGGATGCCGACATGCATGGCTGCGAGCGCCAGCAGCGCATGCTCGATGTCGTTGCCGGAAAGAATGGCGATCGGACGATCGGCTGACAAATCGCGTTTCAGAAGCGACGCTGCGATCGCGCTCACCGCCGCGAGCGTGTCGGCATAATTGAGCGTGCGCCAGCCACCGCCGGCATCGCGTTGCGCCAGGAACACCCGGTCCGGCGTCGCTTTGGCCCAATGGGTGAGCCGCTCGGTCAGCTTTTCCGGATGCGGCGGCAAAGCATGCGGTGAGCGCATCACAATGCTGCCGTCGCCGCGCCGCTGCACAACAACATCGGCGGGGCCGAGCTTGACCGGCCGCAGCGGCGGCGCGGATTTCGCCGCTTGAGCGGCCGGCCGCGCGGCGGCTAAATGGGGGTGGGCGACGCCGGTCATTTAGCTTCGCGTCACTTTCGGCGCGCGTTTGTCCAGGAAAGCCTTGAGCCGCGCCTTTGCTTCGGGCTCGCTTTGCGCGATCGCTGCCGTCAGCGCCTCGATGGCAAAGCCGGTGGCCGGATCGCTGTTGGCGATGCGCGGCAGCATGTGCATGACGGCGAAATTGGTGAACGGCGCATTGCCGGCGATGCGGTGCGCAAGCTCCATGGCTTTGGCGAGACCCTCGCCCTCGCCGACCAGATATTGCGTCAGCCCGATCAACTGGCCCTCTTCGGCGGACAGCGTGCGTCCCGTCAGCATCATGTCCATCATGCGCGCGGTGCCGATCAACGGCGGCAGCCGTACCGAACCGCCGCCGCCGACAAAAATGCCGCGGCTGCCTTCCGGCAGCGCGTAATAGGCCGAGCGCTCGGCGACCCGGATGTGGGCGGCAGCGGCGATTTCGAGGCCGCCGCCCACCACCGCGCCGTGCAGCACGGCCACCACCGGCACGCGCCCGAATTCGATCTGCTCGAACGCGCGATGCCAGGAGCGCGAATGGGCGACGCCGGCGAAAATATCGCGCTCGGTAAGCTCGGTGAGATCGAGGCCGGCGGAAAAATGCTCGCCTTCGCCAGCCAGCACGACGGCGCCGATCTCTTCCGGCAGCGCCGTGAAGAAGGCCTCGACGCCGGCGACCATGCCGTCGTCGAGCGCGTTGCGTTTGTCGGCGCGGTTGAGCCGCAGCACCGCGACCGCGCCATGCCGTTCCGCCGTCAGGGTCGGCGGCAGATCTGCGAATGGGGATGCCGGGGTCGTCATTGGCGCCATTTGACCCGTTCCGCCGCGGCCCGTAAATAGCCCGGCATAAGGACCGCTCATTCCCGCGCAAGCGGGAATCCAGGCGGATCACTCAAAGGTCGCAAAATCGCATCTGGGTTCCCGCTTGCGCGGGGATGAGCGGTGGAGAAGAGGCCGATGCGGGACGTCTTTATCTGCGATGCGGCGCGAACCGCGATCGGCCGTTTCGGCGGTGCGCTCGCCAAGGTCCGCACCGACGATCTCGCCGCGGTCCCGATCAGGGCCTTGGTGGCGCGCAATTCAAAAGCTGATTGGAGCCGCCTCGACGAAGTCTATTTCGGCTGCGCCAACCAGTCCGGCGAAGACAATCGCAATGTCGCGCGCATGGCGCTGCTGTTGGCCGGCCTGCCGGACTCGGTTCCCGGCATCACCGTCAACCGGCTGTGCGCCTCCGGCCTCAACGCCGTCGGCGACGCCGCCCGCGGCATTCGCTGTGGCGAAATCGATTTTGCCATCGCCGGCGGTGTCGAATCGATGACGCGAGCGCCGTTTGTCATGGGCAAGGCTGGGGAAGCATTCTCGCGCTCAGCGGAGATCTATGACACCACGCTCGGCTGGCGCTTCATCAATCCGCTGTTGAAGGCGCAATACGGCGTCGACGCCATGGCCGAGACGGCTGAGAACGTCGCCGAAGAATTTCAGGTCACGCGCGCCGATCAGGACGCTTTCGCGCTCCGCTCGCAGCAGCGCGCCGCCAAGGCCATCGCCGCTGGCTATTTCGCCGAAGAGATCGTGCCGGTTATGGCACCGGGCGGCAAAGCCGGTCCGGTCACCGTCGACAAGGACGAGCATCCGCGGCCCGACACCACGCTCGACAATCTGACGAAGCTCAAGCCGATCGCGCGCAATCCCGGCACCGTCACCGCCGGCAACGCCTCGGGCATCAATGACGGCGCCGCCGCCATTATTCTTGCCAGCGAAGATGCGGTGAAGACGCATGGGCTCACCCCGCGCGCTCGCGTGCTCGGCATGGCCTCCGCGGCGGTGCCGCCGCGCATCATGGGCATCGGTCCGGTGCCGTCGACGCGAAAGCTGATGGAGCGGCTCGGCCTGAAGATTTCCGACTTCGACCTGATCGAGATCAACGAAGCCTTTGCCGCGCAGGGACTTGCGTGCCTGCGCCAGCTCGGCGTCGCCGACGATGCCGAATATGTCAATCCGCACGGCGGCGCGATTGCGCTGGGTCATCCGCTCGGCATGTCGGGGGCGCGCCTGACGCTGACCGCGGTGCACGGCCTGGAAAAACGAGGCGGCCAGCGGGCGCTGGCAACGATGTGCGTCGGCGTCGGGCAGGGCGTGTCGCTGGCGCTGGAGAAGATTTGATTACGCTGTCATCGTCCGCGAAGGCGGACGATCGAGTACACGCCGAGATGCCGGTGATTACTGGGTGCCCCGCCTTCGCGGGGCATGACAGGTGAAATGGAGAACCGCCGCGTGCCTATGAGTCCCGGTTACGTCCCCTTCCATCCCAATCCTTCGAAGCCGAAATTTCGGCCGCCGCCGGGCGCGGTCGATGCGCATTGCCATGTGTTCGGGCCGGAAGCGGTGTTTCCGTTCGCGCCGAAACGCAAATACACCCCGTGCGATGCGCCCAAGGAAAAGCTGTTCGCGCTGCGCGACTTTCTCGGCTTCGATAAGAATGTCATTGTCCAAGCGACCTGCCATGACACCGATAATCGCGCGCTGGTCGATGCGCTCCTTCATTCGAACGGCAAAGCCAAGGGGGTCGCCTTCGTCGGTGAGGAGATCACCGATGCCGCGCTCAGGGACCTCGACAAAGCCGGCGTCAAGGGCGTGCGTTTCAACTTCATCAAGCGGCTGGTCGATTCGACGCCGAAGGACGTGATGGTGCGCATCGCCGCGCGCATCGCCAAGCTCGGCTGGCACACCGTCGTGTATTTCGAGCACGCCGACCTTGAGGAAATGGGCCCGTTTCTTAAATCGCTGCCGACCACGCTGGTGTTCGACCACATGGCCTGCCCGAACGTGCGCGAGGGTGTCGACGGCAAGCACTTCCAGGACTGGCTCAAGGCGCTCGACGCCAACAAGACCTGGATCACCAAGGTGACCTGTCCGGAACGCTTCACGGTTGCGGGTCCGCCGTACGACGATGTCGTGCCGTTTGCGCGCGCCATCGTCGAGCGGTTCCCCGACCGCGTGATCTGGGGCACCGATTGGCCGCATCCGAACATGCCCAAAGCGGCGCCCGACGATGGCGTTCTGGTCGATTTCGTGCCCAAGATCGCGACGACGGCCGCGGCGCAGCAGGCGCTTCTGGTCGACAACCCGATGCGGCTTTATTGGAGCTAGAGCGGTCCCATGATGGCACGACTCGCAAGTTTGCTCTTGGCTTTCGGCGTTGCCGCGGCCGCCGCGGCACAGACCCCGCCGGTGAATTGGCCGCCGCTGCCGGCCAAAGGATTTGTCTCGGGCCGCCCGGCCACCGACGAAGACGTCAAAGCCGGCAATGCGGTCTTTGTCCTGAACGCCTATGGTACTTATTTCGGCAGGCCGATGAATGTCACCATTCCGCAATACGCTTATTTCACCAAATCCGGCGAGAAGCCGGAGCCGGTGATCGTCGTCCAGGCGGAGATTGGAAAAGGTATAAAGCTGTTCGGCGTGCGCGATTTCGACGGCAACGCGACGACAGCCCGGGATTACGAAATCCGGTTACTGGGAACGACGCCTCCGCATTAGGTCAGGCGGCAGGCGCACGGCTTGCGTTGCTAATGGCTTATGTTGAGCATGGCGTGCGTTGCCAATCGCGGCTACGCTATATATGTCAAAGCCAGCGGAAGAAACGCCCAAACGGGAGAGATCAATGGCCCGCGCGCAGCACGATTACGACGATATCCCGGGCACTTTCGTCTTCGATGCGGAGCGGTCCCGGCAGGGCTTCGGCATCAACATGTTTTGCATGTCGCTGATGAAAGACGAGAACCGCCAGGTCTTCAAGGCTAACGAGGCGGAATATCTGAAAAAGTTCAAACTGACGCCGGAACAGACCGACGCCGTCCTCAAGCGCGACTACAACCGTCTGCTGGAGCTTGGCGGCAACATCTATTTCACCGCCAAGCTCGGCGCCACCGACGGCCACTCGTTCCAGCACCTCGCCGCGGTGATGACCGGCAATGCCCAGGAGGACTACGCCAAGATGATGCTCGGGGGCGGCCGCAACGTCGAAGGCAACCGCTCGCGCACGGGCAAGAACACGCCGTCGAAATTTCTTTCGGCCGGCAGTGTCAAAAAGGCCGCGGCCAAAAAGCCGGCAGCCAAAAAGGCCAAAGCTAAAACCAGCAAGACCAAATCCAAATCCCAGAAACGGAAGTGATGCCGTGGCCAGAATCGTCGCAGGAATAGGATCATCGCATGTGCCCGCGATCGGCGCTGCGCTCGACAACAACAAGACCGAGGAGCCGTATTGGAAGCGGGTGTTCTCGGGCTTCGAGAAATCGCAGGCCTGGATGCGCGAGTGCAAGCCGGACGTCGCCATCATCGTCTATAACGATCACGCTTCGGCCTTTTCGGTCGAGATGATCCCGACTTTCGCGCTCGGCTGCGCGGCCGAGTTTCCGCCGGCCGACGAAGGCTGGGGACCGCGGCCGGTGCCGGTGGTGGAGGGCTATCCGGCGCTCGCCTCGCACATCGCGCAGTCGGTCATTCTCGACGAGTTCGATCTCACCATCTGCAACAAGATGGAAGTGGATCACGGCATGACGGTGCCGATGAATTTGTTGTTCGGCAAAGTCCCCAAGAAAGGCCACTGGCCCTGTCCGGTGATTCCGTTGGCCGTCAACGTGGTGATGTATCCGCCGCCGACCGGGCACCGCTGCTACATGCTCGGCCGCGCTATCAAGAAGGCCGTGGAGTCCTACCCCGAGGACCTCAAAGTGGTGATCTTCGGCACCGGCGGACTGTCGCACCAGATTTCCGGTCCGCGCGCCGGCCTGATCAACAGTAAATGGGACAAGGCGTTCCTTGATAATCTGTCCAAGGATCCGCAGAAGCTCGTCAAGGTTCCGCACCTCGATTACATGCGTGAGGCTGGCGCCGAGGGCATCGAGATGGTGATGTGGCTGGTCATGCGCGGCGCGCTCGACGACAAGGTCGACGAGGTCTATCGCTTCTACACCGTGCCGGCGTCGAATACCGCGGTCGGCCATATCATCCTGGAAAATCGCGCCAAGAGCCGGACCAAGGGCTCTTCGAAGCGCAAGCCGGCCGTCAAGCACAAGCGCGCGGCGGCGCGGGCGAAGGTTGAGCGCAAGCGCAGTTAGTCGTCATTGCGAGCGCAGCGAAGCAATCCAGCGCTGCTTGGCGGATTGGATTGCTTCGTCGCTTCGCTCCTCGCAATGACGGCGTGGATCAGTATTAAGAGGTCATCATGAAAATCTGTGTCGCGGGGCAGGGCGCGTTCGGCCAAAAACATCTCGACGCGCTCAAGTGCATTCCCGATGTCGAAGTCACCTCGCTGGTCGGCGGCAATCAGGACTCCACCGCCCAGGTCGCCAAGAAATACGGCATCCCGCACTTCACCGGTGAACTGTCCGAGGGCATCAAGCGGGCCGATGCGGTGATCCTGACAACGCCGACCAAGATGCATTTCCGCCAGGGCGAGCAGGTGATGCGCGCCGGCAAGCCTGTGCTGATCGAAATTCCGGTCACCGACTCGGTCGAGGACGCCGAGGCGCTGGTCAAGATCGCCAAGGAAACCGGCGTTATCGCCATGGGCGGGCACGTGCGCCGTTTCAATCCCAGCCATCAATACATCCATAAGAAAATCCAGAAGGGCGAGCTGAAAATCCAGCAGATGGACGTGCAGACTTATTTCTTCCGCAGAAAGAATATGAACGCGGCCGGTCAGCCGCGCAGCTGGACCGATCATCTGCTTTGGCACCACGCCGGCCACACCGTTGATTTGTTCCAGTATCAGGCCGGCGAGACCATCTCCGATTGCTATGCCGTGCAGGGACCCATTCATCCGCAGCTTAATATCGCCATGGATATGGGCATCGTCGCCAGAACGCCGTCCGGCGCGGTACTGACCTTGTCGCTGTCGTTCAACAATGACGGCCCGCTCGGCTCGTTCTTCCGCTATATCTGCGACAACGGCACTTACAAGGCGTTCTACGACGATCTGTCGGACGGCAAGGACAACAAGATCGACGTCTCGAAGGTCGACGTGTCGATGGACGGCATCGAGCTCGAGGACCGCGAATTCGTCGCCGCGATCAAGGAAAAGCGCGAGCCGAACGGCAGCCTGGCGCAGGTCTTGCCCTGCATGCACGTACTCGGCAAACTGGAAAAAATCGTCGACCCGCAACGCAAGGCGCACGCTTAAGTTCGCGGCCTCATCGGAGAGCGGCATGGCCCGCTGCCATTATTCACCCGTCTCGATCAGCGCCATTGCCGTGCTGATCGGAGTTCTTGTTGCGACCCAGACTGGTTTCGCGCAGACCGCGGCGCCGCAGCCGCCGGCACAGCAGACGCCGGTAACGCAGCCCCAGGCACCGCAAGTCCCGGCTACGGCCCCGCAAGCGCCACCGCCGCCGGCGGCGACGCAGGTGCTGTCGGCCGCTCAAATCCAGAAGATCAACGGCTGGATCACCGACAAGGGCCGGGACATCGCGGTCACGCCAATTATCACCGATATTCTGGGCCTGACCAATGGCAATCAGACTTTGACCTGCCGGGCCTTTGCAACGGAGGGTGACGGCGGCGAAGTCCATCAGATCTATGTGTTGCCGGACGGCAAGGGCTATCTGGAAGCGCACTTCTACAAGGACAGGCTCGACGTCTATTGGGCCGATAAGAATTTCGCCCTGCTCGCCGCGGTGGAAGGCGTCCGCGGCCAGAAGCCGACGGCGGCGTCATTTGCCGATGCGCAATACGGCTTCGACTTCGAGTCGGCGTGGTGGGCGAAATACGCCGACGCAAATTAGAGTCGGCCGTTTGCAACTGAACCATACTCCGCTCATTCCCGCGTAAGCGGGAATCCAGTTTTTCCTTTACGACAGACTGGGTCGCCGCTTTCGCAGGGACGAACGAAGCCATCTTCACCCGATCATGGCTTACGCCCAACTGGCGAAGCTCAAGCCCGTACCGGTGCCGGCGGGCGTGCGATAGCCCGGCACATATTCGAACCAGTTCAGGTCGAGATGCTCGCAGGCTCCCGCGATGCCGACCCAATTGAGAATTTCGGAGCTGCCGGCATGCAATTTGTTGCGCGGCAGGTTTTGCAAAAACGTCGCATCCTTGTCGGCGCAAGCCTTGAGAATAGCGCGATCGAAGTCCTCGTCGACCAGGAAATGGCTTAAGCCGCCCGAGGCAATAATGCCGACGCGATCGTCGCTGGGAAACGCCTCGACCGCTTGGCAGATTGCCCGGCCGAGCTCATAGCATCGCCTCGGCCGCGGCTGGTTCGGCGGAAAATAGGTGTTGAGGAACACCGGCACGATCGGGACGGGCTTGGTCTCGTCCATCAGCCGGCGATGCACATAGGCCATGCCGTGGCCTTCGCCCTCGCGCATGCGTTTCGAGGACGCGGGATCGAAGCCGTGCTCCATCAGCCAATCGATCAGATGCAAAGCGAGCTTGGCATCGACCGGGTAGGCACGCGGCTTGTTGTCTTCGAAGAAGCCTTGCCGGTTCTTCACATACCATTCCGGAAAACGCTGCCGGTACTGTTCGTGCTGCTCGTTGCTGTTGAGGATGGTCTCGCCGTAATAAATGGCAAAGGCCGGCCGGGCATCTTCGAGGTAAGCTTCGTCCTGGTCGTCGCTCATGACGATCAGGGCATCGAGCCGGGCCGCGTTCAGAGTCGAGCTCAGCTGCGCTGTGGCCGCACGCACCTTGTTTTGCCGCGCCACCAGCTCGGCGGGGGCGACCATCGCCGCCATGTTGGGGTCGGCTTTCTCCAGCAGCTCGCCGTAGGTCACCGGCCGGCCTTCCTTGTCGCGGTGCTTGATCTTCCGGTCGGTTTCTTCGAAGCGTGGCAGCGTCTCGTCGGAGGCGAGCAGCATCGGCGTATGCGAACTGCCGAGCCCGATCACGATCTTGGCCATCCGTACCTCCAGCTACTCTCCAGTTATGCGGGCTACCCGTAATTGACCGCAGGCTAGCACAGTTATGGGAAAACGCGGCAGCGCCGCTGTTGTCGGCGTCCGAACTGAGACATCGCGGACCTGGACAAAAACGTCTCGGAATGTTGGTATGCCGCCCGAAAAACACGTTAGCGGGAGGGAACCCCATGAAAAGCATTTATTTTTTGGCCGCGGCTTGCGCGGCTGCGGCACTGACGGCCGCCGGCGGCGCCAGCGCTCAGGACGTCAAGATCGGCTTTATTCTGCCGATGACCGGCCAGCAGCAGTCGACCGGCAAGCAAGAGGCGGCGGCGGTCAAGCTCTGGATGGCGCAGCACGGCGACACGGTCGCCGGCAAGAAAATCGATCTCATCATCAGAGACGACGGCGCGGTTCCCGACAACACCAAGCGCATCGCGCAGGATCTGTTGGTCAACGAGAAGGTGAATTTCCTCGCCGGCTTCGGCATCACCCCCTCGGCGCTCGCCGTTGCTCCGCTCGCCACCGAAGCCAAGGTGCCTGAGATCGTCACCGCCGCCGGCACCTCGATCATCACCACGAAGTCGCCCTACATCGTGCGCACGAGCTTCACGCTGCCGCAGTCGTCCGTACCGATGGCCGATTGGGCGGCCCAGAACGGCATCAAGAAAGTCGTGACCATGGTCTCCGACTACGCCCCCGGCCATGACGCGGAAGATGCCTTCGTCAAGGAATTCACGGCCAAGGGTGGTCAGGTCGCCGACAAGATCACCTTCCCGCTGGCCAATCCCGACTTCGCGCCGTTCCTGCAGCGCGCGGCCGACGACAAGCCCGATGCGATCTTCGTGTTCGTTCCCTCGGGCCAAGGCGGCACCTTCGTCAAGCAGTTTGCCGAAAAGGGTCTCGACAAGGCCGGCATCAAGATCATTGGCCCGGGCGACGTCACCGACGACGATCTGCTCAACAATATGGGCGATGCGATCATCGGCACCATCACCGCGCATATTTACTCGGCCGATCACAATTCGCAGGTCAACAAGGACTTCGTCGCCGCCTTCAAGAAGGCGAACAACGGCATGCGGCCGAACTTCATGGCGGTCGGCGGCTATGACGGTATGCATCTGATCTATGCGGCGCTGCAGAAGACCGGCGGCAACACCGACGGCGATGCGCTGATTGCGGCAATGAAGGGCATGGCCTGGGAGAGCCCGCGCGGTCCGATCTCGATCGATCCGGAGACGCGCGACATCATCCAGAACGTGTACATCCGCAAGGTCGAGAAGAAGAACGGCGAACTTTACAACGTCGAATTCGCCACCTTCCCGAACGTCAAGGATCCGTTCAAAGCTGGGACAATCGGGACAACAAAGTAACGCGCAGCAGTAAATCGCGATCCTTGAACCGATAACGGCGGAAATTGCCGGCGTGATGCGCGGGATGATGACGGCTCCGGACGGCCGCTTTGCGCCGCCCGGAGCGTTGAGGTACTAGGCCGGTCATGCTGACGATCGCGTTTGACGGTGTCGCCTATGGCATGCTGCTGTTCGTGCTGGCATGCGGGCTTTCGGTCACGCTCGGCCTGATGAATTTCATCAATCTGGCGCATGGCTCATTTGCCATGGCGGGCGGCTATTGCACCGTCATCCTGGTCAACCGGTTCGGGGTGCCGTTCGTGCTCGGCGTGCCGATTGCGTTTTTGGTCACGGCACTGCTTGGCGGGCTGTTCGAGCGCACGCTTTACGTTCATGTCTATGCGCGCAGCCATCTCGACCAGGTGCTGTTTACCATCGGGCTCGTCTTCATGTCGGTCGCCGCGGTCGACTACACGATGGGCTCGTCGCAGCGTTTCGTGCAGATTCCCGAGGCGCTGCAAGGCCAGTTCGACGTGTTCGGCATCGGCATGGGCAAATACCGCCTGCTCATCATCGTCGTCTGCGGCCTGCTCACGGTTGCCTTGCAACTGATCCTGGCCAAGACCCGGTTCGGCAGCCGCCTGCGCGCCGCGGTCGACGATCAGCGCGTGGCGCGCGGCCTCGGCATCAATGTCGGCGCGGTGTTCGGCATCACCTTTGCGGTCGGCTCCGGTCTCGCCGGCTTGGGCGGCGCGCTGGGCGCGGAGATTCTCGGCCTCGATCCGACATTTCCGCTGCGCTTCATGATCTACTTTCTGATCGTCGTTACGGTCGGCGGCACCTCCAGCATCATTGGCCCGTTCCTGGCTTCGATTCTGCTCGGCATCGGCGACGTTGCCGGCAAATATTATGTGCCGACACTGGGCGCGTTCGTCATCTACGCCATCATGATCGTCGTTTTGATCTGGCGCCCGCAGGGCCTGTTCGCCCGCGCCACCGCGCGATGACGCCGATGCCCGGTCTTGACGAGGATGTTTCGCGCTACCTCAAGCGCCGCGCCCGCTGGTCGCCGTTCGAGATCGCGTTCTGGATATTGGCCTTCGCCAGTATCTGGCTGTTTCCCGACAAATATCTGATCCTGAAAGACACCGCGATCCTCGCTTTGTTTGCGCTGTCGCTCGACCTTATCGTCGGCTATGCCGGCATCATCTCACTCGGCCACGCCGCGTTTTTCGGCGTCGCCGGATATTTTGCCGGGCTGGTCGCGAAATACGGCGTCATCAACGAACCAATCGTCGCACTGGTGTGTGCCGGCGTCGTGGCAGCGGTGTTCGGCTTCGCCACGAGCTTCCTGGTGCTGCGCGGCTCGGATCTGACTCGGCTGATGGTGACGCTCGGGGTCTCGCTGATGCTGGGCGAAGTCGCCAACCGCTACTCCGACATCACTGGCGGCGCGGACGGCCTGCAGGGCGTCGATATTGCGCCGATTCTCGGCCGCTGGAGCTTCGATCTGTATGGTCATAACGGCTACGTTTATTGCCTGGTCGTGCTGTTCGTGTGCTTCGTCATCGCCCGGCGCATCGTCTATTCGCCGTTCGGGCTGTCGCTGCGCTCGATCAAGGGCAATGCCTTGCGCGCCGCGGCCATCGGTATCCCGGTGAAATGGCGGCTGGTTTCGATCTACACCATAGCGGCCTTTTTCGCCGGCATCGCGGGGGCGTTGTTGACGCAGACCACGGCGTTCTGCTCGCTCGACGTATTCTCGCTGGAGCGCTCGGCCGATCTTCTGCTGGTGCTCATCATCGGCGGCACCGGCTATCTCTACGGCGGGCTGATCGGCGCGGTGATCTACAAATTCCTGCAGGACTGGATCGCGACGCTGACGCCGCAATACTGGCAGTTCTGGATCGGGCTGGTGCTGGTCGTCATCGTGCTCATCGGCCGCGATCGCATGGCGGCCTGGATCGCGGTGCCGCGCGGCATTCTGGAGCGATTGGGTGAGCGCCTGTGGTCGCGGTTACGGCCGCGTGCCGCCGCGCTCGGCGGCGCCACGCCGGATGGGCATTGAACCATGCCGATCCTGCAAACAATCGGACTGGAGAAGCGTTTCGGCGGCATCCTCGCCGCGCAGAATGTCAATCTGTCCGTGGAAAAGGGCGCGCGGCACGCCTTGATCGGGCCGAACGGCGCCGGCAAGACCACGGTGATCAATCTGTTGACCGGGGTGCTGCGGCCGACGGCCGGCCGCATCATGCTCGAGGGCAACGACATCACCGATGCGGTGCCGCACCAGCGCGTGCGGCTCGGCATGGCGCGCACCTTCCAGATCAATCAATTGTTCCTCGACCTGACGCCGCTGGAATCGATCGGGTTGGTGATTTCCGAACGGCTCGGCACCGGCTCCGACTGGTGGCGGCTGGTCGGCACCAAATCCGCGGTGACCGCGGAGATCGTCGAAATCGTCGAGCGTTTTCGCCTCACCGACGTGATGCATCATCGCACCGCCATCCTGCCCTACGGCAAGCAGCGGCTGCTCGAAATCGCGCTCGCCTTTGCCTGCCGGCCGCGCGTGCTTTTGCTCGACGAGCCGGCCGCCGGCGTGCCCGAGGCCGAACGGCACGAATTGCTGGCCACCATCGAGGCGTTGCCGGCCGAGGTCACGGTGCTGCTCATCGAGCACGACATGGATCTTGTCTTCTCCTTCGCCGACCGCATCTCGGTCCTGGTCAACGGCGCATTGTTCGTCGATGGCGCGCCGGAGGAAGTCGCGCACGATCCCCGCGTCAAGGCGGTCTATCTCGGCGAGGAGCTCGATGCCTGACCTTCTGACCATCGCGGATCTGTGCGCCGGCTACGGCGAGGCGGTGGTGCTGGCCGATGTATCGCTGTCGCTGCTCGAGGGGCAGGCGCTGGCGTTGCTCGGCCGCAACGGCATGGGCAAAACCACGCTGATCAATTCGATCGTCGGCGTCACGCGCTATTTCTCCGGAACCATCGCGCTCGACGGGACCGACATCACCAGACTGCGGCCGGAGCAGCGCGCCCATCGCGGCATCGGCTGGGTGCCGCAAGAGCGCAATATCTTCAAATCGCTCACCGTCCACGAAAATCTCACCGCGGTGGCGCGGCCGGGCCGTTGGAATACGGACAAGGTCTACGCGTTATTCCCGCGGTTGAAGGAACGTCAGCAAAATCTCGGCAACCAGCTGTCCGGCGGCGAGCAGCAGATGCTGGCGGTCGGCCGCGCGCTGGTGCTCAATCCGCGCGTCATGCTGCTCGACGAGCCGCTCGAGGGTCTGGCGCCGATTATCGTCGACGAATTGCTCGCGGCGCTGCGCCGCATCATCCGCGACGAGGGCATGTCGGCAATCCTGGTCGAGCAGAACGCCAGGAAAATCCTGGGCGTCACCGACCGCGCGATCATCCTCGAGCGCGGCTCCGTGGTCCATGCGGCCGACAGTGCCGCGCTCGCCACCGATCGTGCGGCGCTGGAGACCCATCTCGGCGTTACCGATCATGGCCCGCGCCGGCACGGGCGGGCGAAGCTGTGATCCCGCGGCACAATTTCGCATTGATCCATAAAGAGAAAAGCAAGCCGGCAAGGTCGTTTGCGCGGCGGCTGGCGCGCGTCGCCAAGCGCCGCTGAAACGTCTACACTGGCGGCACGAAGTACGGCTCGCGCCAACCGGACCACCGCCGAAGTCGGCCATTGGAGCGAATCGTGGGAGCGGATCATCGGGGCGGGTCGTGGGGGCCCCTTTAAGAGGCAGAGCAGAGCAAGACATGTCCACCTCCTTGATGGCGACGCGCCGCTTCGCGCCTCTATTCTGGTGCCAGTTCTTTGCGGCATTCGGCGATAATTTTCTCAAGACCGCGCTGGTCTTCGTCATCCTATTTCAGGTTTCCGGCGCCGATTCGGCCGTCCTGATCACGCTTGCCGGCGCGACGCTGATCGTGCCGTTCTTCTTTCTCTCCGGACTCGGCGGCGAAATCGCCGACCGCCATGACAAGGCCTGGGTGGCGCAGCGCATCAAGCTCACCGAGATCGCCGCCGCAATCGTCGCGGTGGCCGGGTTTGCCTTTCACTCGATTACTTTGCTGTTTGTCGCCGTCTTCATGTTCGGTACGCTCGCCACGCTGTTTGGTCCGATCAAATACGGCATTTTGCCCGATTTGCTCAAACGCGAAGAGCTGCCGTCCGGCAACGCGCTGATCGAGGCCGGTACATTCCTTGCCATCCTGCTCGGCACCATAGTGGCCGGCTTCGCCGCCAACGGCCAATCCAGCCCGATTCATTTCGCTTGGCTGATGATCTTGACCGCGCTGGCGAGCTTCGGCTCGAGCTTGCTCATTCCGAAAACCGCGGAGGCCTCGCCGGGTCTTTCCATCAACCCCAACATCCTCGCGTCGACCGGCTCGTTGATCAGGCAAGTGCGCGCCGATCCGCGGCTGTGGTGGGGCGCGATTGTCGCCAGCTGGTTCTGGCTGGTCGGCGCGCTGGTGCTGTCGCTGTTGCCGCCGCTCGTTTCCTTCACCATCGGCGGCAGCGAGCAGGTCGTCACGCTGTTTTTGACGATATTTTCGGTCGCGGTCGGCGTCGGCTCAGGCCTAGCAGCGTGGCTCGCCGCCGGCCGCATCGTGCTGCTGCCGACGCTGGTTGCCACCGTGCTGCTCGGCCTGTTCTCGCTCGATCTCGGCTGGACCGCCTCGTCGGTCGTCACGGCCGCCGCACCGCTTACCATCGCCGGCTATTTCGCCTCGCCGCACTCGATCCACATCGCCGTCGATCTCGCCGGGCTGGCGATCGCCGGCGGCTTGTTCATCGTTCCGGTGTTCACCGCGGTCCAAGTCTGGGCCGGCAATGATCGCCGCGCCCGGGTGGTGGCGGCGGTCAACGTGCTCAATGCCGCCTTCATGGTGGTTGGCGCGCTGGTGCTCGCGGTCTTGCAGAAGCTCGGGCTCTCTACCCCGCTGTTGTTTGCGCTCATCGGCGCGGTCAATCTTGTGGTTGCCATCGCCATCGGCCGAACCATGCCGGCGGGCTGGCTCAACGACTTTCTCTCGATCGTGTTCCGCGCTTTCTTCCGGCTCGAGGTCAAGGGCCTGGAGAACATCGACAAAGCCGGCCGCAACGCCATCATCGCGCTCAATCACGTCAGCTTCCTCGATGCGCCACTGGCGGTCTCGATCCTGCCGAAACGCCCCGTCTTCGCCATCGACGTCGCGATGTCGAAGCACTGGTGGATCCAGCCGTTCCTTAAATTCGTGCGCACCATGGCGCTCGACCCGTTGCGGCCGTTCTCGGTCCGCGATCTCATCAACGCGGTGCGCGACGGCAATACGCTGGTGATCTTTCCGGAAGGCCGCATCACCGTCACCGGCAGTCTGATGAAGGTCTATGACGGCGTCGGAATGATCGCCGACAAATCCGGCGCGATGGTGGTACCGGTGCGCATCGACGGGCCGGAGGCGACGATCTTCAGCCGGCTCAAGAGCAGCCAGGTGCGCCGGCGGCTGTTTCCGAAGATCACGGTCACGATCCTGGAGCCGGTGAAACTTGAGGTCGACCCGGAGCTCAAGGGCCGCAAGCGCCGACAGGCCGCGGGTGCCGCGCTCTACACCATCATGTCCGACTTGATCTTTCGCACCACCTCGACCGACCGCACCGTGATCGAAGCGCTGATCGACGCGGCAAAAATCCACGGCGCCAATTGGCTTGCGGTCGAAGACCCGGTGAGCGGCCGGCTCACCTATAAGCGGCTGTTGCTGGCGGTGGCGGTCCTCGGCCGCAAGCTGATGGCGCTCGCGCCCGAAGGCCACACCGTCGGCGTCATGCTGCCGACCTCCAATGGCGCCGTGGTCACGCTGTTTGCGCTGATGTCCGCGGGACGGGTGCCGGCGATGATCAATTTCACCGCCGGCGCGACGAATATTCTTTCCGCCTGCCGCGCCGCTAGTCTCGATACCATCCTGACGTCGCGCGCCTTCATCGAAAAAGGCCGGCTGGACAACGTCGTTGCGCAGCTCGAAAAACAGCTCCGCATCGTCTACCTGGAGGACCTCCGCACCACGATCGGCCGGCTCGACAAGCTGCGCGGCCTCTTCGACTGGAGAAAGCCGCTGGTGGCACGCAAGCCCGACGACTGGGGCGTCGTCATGTTCACGTCCGGCTCGGAAGGCCTGCCCAAGGGCGTCGTGCTGTCCCATCGCAATATGCTGACGAACACGGCGCAGGCCGCAGCGCGGGTCGATTTCGGCCGGGAGGACATGCTGTTCAATGTACTGCCGGTGTTCCACTCATTCGGGCTCACTGCCGGTACCGTGCTGCCGCTCGTCTCCGGGGTCTCGACCTATCTTTATCCATCGCCGCTGCACTATCGCACGGTGCCGGAATTGATCTACGGCGTCGGCGCAACCATCATCTTCGGCACCGACACTTTTCTCAACGGCTATGCGCGGGTCGCCAATCCGTACGATTTCCGCTCGGTACGTTATATCTGTGCCGGCGCCGAGCCGGTGAAGGAATCAACGCGCCGCATTTATCTGGAAAAATTCGGCCTGCGCATTCTCGAAGGTTACGGCGTCACCGAGTGCTCGCCGGTGATGGCGCTCAATACGCCGATGTTCAACAAATTCGGCACCGTCGGGCGGCTTTTGCCGGGGCTGGAAGCGAAGCTGGAAAAGGTCGAGGGCGTCGAGGACGGCGGCCGGCTCTACGTCAAGGGACCGAACGTGATGCTCGGCTATCTGCGCGCCGACAATCCGGGGGTGCTCGAACCGCCCCCGGATGGCTGGCACGATACCGGCGATATCGTCGCCGTCGACGATCAGGGTTTCGTCGCTATCAAGGGCCGCGCCAAGCGCTTCGCCAAGGTCGGCGGCGAGATGGTCTCGCTCGCCGCGGTGGAATTGCTGGCGGCGGAGCTGTGGCCGAACAGCGTCACCGCGGTATCGCCGGTGGCCGACGCGAGGAAGGGCGAGCGCCTGATCATGGTCACCGACAAGCACGGCGCCACGCGCGCCGATTTCATCGCCTATGCGCGGAGCAAACACGCCTCCGAGCTGATGTTCCCGGCCGAAATCGTCATCCTCGACAAGTTGCCGATGCTCGGGTCCGGCAAGGTCGATCAACTGGCGATCGACAAATTCGTTCGCGAGCAGGCCGCCGCCAAGGCCGCCGCGGCGGAGTGATGCTGCCGTCAGGAAGGAGCTGCGTCGCCGCTCTCGGCCCGCGGTTCAGCGCGCGTTAAGCGCCTCCCGGAGACTCGCGATTACTTGTTCCGCGCCAATGACGCATGCGTTCCGCGATGATGAAAAGCAGCGGAATAAAGAAAATACCGAACACTGACGCGGCGATCATGCCGCCAAACACCGGCGTGCCTATGGCATGGCGCGTGGCGGCGCCGGCACCCTTTGCTATGATCAGGGGGAAAAGCCCAAAGATGAATGCGAAACTCGTCATCATCACCGGGCGGAATCGCAGACCTGCCGCTGTAATGGCGGCGGTCTCGATATCTTTGCCGAGCGCCCGTTGCTCTACCGCAAAAGCGACGATCAGAATGCCATTCTTTGCTGCGAGCGCAATCAGCGCGACAAGTCCGATCTGCGCGTAGACGTCGAAACTCAGGCCAGCCAGCGCCACCGCGACGAGCGCGCCGAGTATGGCAACGCTGACTGACAGCAAGGCGGGAAGCGGGATGTTCCAGCTCTCATAGAGCGCGACCAGAAATAGATAAGCGAAGAGAATAGCGAGGCCGAGCACAAGGGTGGTGCGGCCCCCTGCGGCCTTCTCCTGAAAAGCTGTCCCGGTCCATTCGAAGCTATATCCCGGCGGCAGCGTCGTTGCCGATATGCGTTCCATCGCGGCGAGCGACTGCCCCGAACTGTAACCAGGCTTTGCTGCGCCATTGACGACCGCGCCGCGGTATCCGTTGTAGCGCACCACTGTCTGGGGACCCTGTACGAGCTTTGGCACCGCCAGCGCGCGCATCGGAACCATGCCGCCGTGTGCGTTACGCACATAAATGTTGTTGATGTCTTCGATTCGGTCGCGAAATGGCCTGTCGGCTTGGATGTTGACTTGCCAGGTGCGGCCAAAAACATTGAAGTCGTTGACGTAAAAGCTGCCGAGCGTCGACTGCAGCGCGCTAAAGATATCACTGATCTTGATGCCGAGTACTTGTGCCTTGTCGCGATCGATATCGAGATAGATTTGCGGCGTATCGGCAGCGTAGGTGCTGAACACGCCGGCAAGCTCAGGCTGCTGGTTCGCGGCCACGATCAACCCGCCAAGTACCGCCGCAACATCGGTTGGCGATTGGCCCTGCAAAGCCTCAAGGACGTATTGAAAGCCGCCGGTGCTGCCCAAGCCGAGGATCGGCGGTAGATTGAACGGGAAGGCAATGGCGCCCTGGATTGCCCCAAGTTGAGGCCGCAGCCGCGCGATGATCGCGTTCGCGCTCTGCGCCGGATCGGTGCGTACCTCGTAGGGTTTCAGTCGGATGACGAAAAAGGCCTGGTTTGACGACGCGACGTAGTCGATGAAATTCAGTCCGACCACGGACAACACGCCTTCCACACCCGGAATCGGTCTGACAATATCCTCGACCTGCTTGACGACCGCCTCGGTACGGTTGAGCGAAGCGCCCTCTGGAAGCCGCAACGCTGCAAAGATCGCGCCCTGATCCTCGTCCGGCAGGAAGCTCTGCGGAATTCTGCCGAACAAAAGAACCGACGCGAGCACTACGCCTACGACAGCGACGACGGCAATAACGGCCACGCGCGCCAGACGGCGCACCAGCGCGACATAACCGTCCCGCGCTTTGTCGATGCTACCCAGCACATAACGCATTGGGCCGCGGCTTGCCTGGCCGCGCTTTAGCAGCACCGCGCACAGCGCCGGACTCAGGGTCAATGCGTTAAGCGCGGAGATCAGCATCGCCACGGAAACTGCTACCGCGAATTGGCGGAATAACTGACCGCTGATGCCGGGAATGAAGGCGACCGGGACGAAAACCGACAGCAATACGAAGGTGATGGCGAGAATCGGGCCGGTGATTTCGGCCATCGCTTTCTTGCAGGCATCCGCCACACTGAGCTCGGGTTCTTCCTCGATCACCCGCTCGATGTTTTCGACGACGACGATGGCATCGTCGACGACAATGCCGATGGCCAGAACCAATGCCAGCAAGGATACGGTATTGGCCGAATAGCCGATGATCAGCAGCGCGGCAAAAGTGCCGACGATGGACACCGGAACGGCAACCAGCGGAATCAACGTTGTTCGCAGTTTGCCGAGAAACAGGAAGACCACGATACCCACCAGCACGATCGCGATCGCCAGCGTGCGCACGACCTCCACAATTGTTGAGGTGACGAAGACCGTGGAATCGTAAAATACCGTGTAGTTAAGATCGGCGGGGAATCGCGTCGCCAGCGTGGCCATGGTTTCGCGGACCTGCTTCGCAACCGCGACGGCGTTGGAGCCCGGCGACTGATAGATGCCCAGCGCGGCCGCCGGCGCCCCGTTGAAACGGCTATAACGGTCTTCGGATTGGGCGCCCATTTCGACGCGCGCGACATCGCTGATCCGGACCGTCGAGCCGTCGGGATTAGCGCGAAGAACGATGTTGGCAAATTCTTCCGGCCGCGTGAGCCGACCCTTGGTTTTGATGTTGATCTGGACTTGCTGCTGGTTCGATAGTGGCGCTGCGCCGATCCGACCGAGCGCGGCTTGAACGTTCTGAGCCTGCACCGCCGTTATGACGTCATTCGGCGTCAGATTGAGCTCGGTCAGTCGATCGGGATCGAGCCAGATCCGAAGTGAATAGTTGAGCGGCCCGAACAATACGACCTGACCGACGCCTTTGATCCGCGCCAGCGTGTCGATGACGTTGATTGTTGCATAGTTGCTCAGGTAAACTGCATCGAAGGTATTCTTCGGCGAGTAGATATTGATGACTTGCAGGAGAGCGGCGGATTTTTTTCGTACCGTCAGGCCTGAGCGCGACACTTCGTCAGGCAGTTGCGGGATGGCGAGGCTCGCTCGGTTCTGCACGTTGACTGTATTGATATCGGGATCGGTGCCGAGCGCAAAAGTCACGTTCAACGTATAGCTGCCGTCCGAACCGCTGGCCGACTGGTAATAAATCGCGTTGTCGACGCCGTTGATCTGCTCCTCGATCGGCTGCGCCACCGTGGTTTCAACTGTTTCGGCGTCGGCGCCGGGATAATTCGCGGTCAGCGTCACCTGCGGCGGTACGATATCCGGAAACTGCGCGATCGGTATTGCCGATATGGCAATGACGCCGGCGAGCGTAATGACGATCGCGATGACGATGGCAAATCTCGGCCGGTCAATGAAAATACTGGAAAACATCGGCCTAGTTTTCTGGCACGACGGCGGCCGAGACAACCTGTCCGGGATGCACCTTCTGAATGCCGTCGACGATGATGAGTTCGCCTTGCTTCAGGCCGAAGACCACTTCGACGTCGCGGCCCTGCTCGGTGCCGGTGGTAATGCGCCTCTGCTCGACTTTTTTGTTGTCGTCGACCAGCATGACGTAGTGGCCGGCCTGATCGAGCAAGACGGCGGATTGCGGCACCAGGAGCGCCGATCGCGGTTTGCCGCGCTCGACAATGACGCCGACGATCCCTCCCGGGGTCAGAACTCCATCGGGGTTAGGCACCTGTGCCCGCGCCGTAACGGTGTCGGTCTCCCCCTGGACTTGGACATCGAGGAAATTTGTTATGCCGGGATGCGGATAGATGGTGCCGTCGGGCAGCCTGATATGAACGGTCACATGCGGGCTTTTATCAGCCGAGGCCGCGACCTTTTCTTTGTATTCTATGATATCGGCCTCACTCGCCTGAAACGTGACGTAGATCGGGTCCTGGCTGACGATGGTCGCCAGCGTTCCGGACGAGGGTTGAACGAGATTGCCCACGGTGAAATTGGCCAGGCCGATACGACCATCGATTGGCGAACGGATTTCCGTATAGTTGAGATTGATCTTGGCCTGCTCCACCAGGGCCTGTGCCTGCATGATGTCGGCTTTCGCGGACTGCTCTGCAGCAGCGAGTTGATCGACCGTAGCCTGCGGCACGTTTTGATTCGTCACCAGAGCTTGGGCGCGCTGCAGCTGGAGGTTCGCGTTGACCTCGTTCGCTTTCGCCTTGGCGAGATTGGCCTGCTGTTGATCGACGGCCGCCTTGTAGGTGTCCTGCTCGATGCGAAACAGCAGATCGCCGGTCTTGACCTGCTGCCCCTCCGTAAAATTGCGTTCCTCGATAAAGCCGGGGACTCGTGCAACAACATCGACCTTGTCGATGGCGACGACGCGGCCAATAAAATCGCCCGTTTCGGTTACCTGGCGGCTCACCACCGGGCTTACGGAGACCGCCGGCGGTGGCGGAGCTGCCTGCGCGGCGGCAGCGCTACAGCGAAGGACAAAAATGAAACCGCTGACAATGACTCTCTTGGCGAAAAAGGTACGGGGACCCAGCATCGAAGGCACTCTCACCCAGCTCTTTTCATTGCCGCGCTCACTTTCTCCGATGTGGCCCAGTCTGCAACAATTTGGTCCATACATGTCGATTATTCCACTGAATGATGTCGCACAGATCGTCGCCTAACCGCCGTAATGTGGACCGCTCACTTTTCCACGAAAGACAAAATACTGATAGACATTGTAGGCGATCATCACGGGTATCAGCAGACCGATCCCGATCATCATGAAGACCAAGGTGAGACTGTCCGAAGCGGCTTCGCTTGCTGTCACGGCACGTGGTATCAGATACGGATAAAGGCTCGAAGCCAAACCGATCAACGACGCCAGAAAAATTCCTATGCTCCACACGAACGGCGCGTGCTCTTGACGCTTCCACAGCGCTTGCGCCAACATCGCTGAACAGAACAAGGCAAAAAACGGTGGAAAAAGGAAAGCACTAATTATGCCATTGCCGAACCATTTGTCGGCGACGAAGGGATAGCGGATCGGGGTCCAGATCGACACGCCGGCGGCTGCGGCCAGCATCAGTACGCCGGCGATCCAGGCGGTTCTAATGCCATGCTGCTGAGCGGCTCCTTCGGTCTTGACGATCAGGTAGGTCGCGCCAAGTAGGACGTAGCCGAACACCACGCCGAAGGCGACCAGCACGGAAAACGGCGAAAACCAGTCGAATACCCCGCCGCCGAATTGGCCGTCGTGGACGGTAGGCCCGGCGATCAACCCTCCGAGAATGAAGCCTTGGCACAGAGCCGCGATCACGCTGCCGCTGCCAAAGGCAAAATCCCACAGCCGCGGGCTCAGTGAATGCTCGCGGAACTCAAAGGCGACGCCGCGGAAAATCAGCCCGAAGATCATGACGATTATTGGCAGGTAGAGTGCGTTCAGCGCGATGGCGTAGACGCTAGGAAACGCGCCGAACAGAGCCCCGCCCAGAACAACGAGCCAGGTTTCATTGGCGTCCCAAATACTGCTGAGGCTCGCCATCATGATGCTTCGCCGCTCGCCCTCGCGCACGAACAGCGACAATACGCCGATGCCGAGATCGAAGCCGTCGAGCACAACATAGAAGACCAGAAACAGGCCGAGGAAGACGAGCCAGATATCAATAAGGAAAGGATGCACATTGTCCATGGCGCGCTCCGTATCTATTCCTCACGCGTTGCCGGCGACCGACCGATGCCCTTCCGCAGACAATAGGCGCGGGTCGCGCGGAGGTACCGGAACGCTAAAATCGGGTCCGCCGCGCACAATTCGCCAGGCGAAGAGCACAAAAATCACCAGCAGCAGCAAGTCGATGAGGAAAAAGCCGGCCGTAGTGAAGCCGACACTGGCAGGCGTCAAATTCGAGACCGCGTCGCTGGTGCGCAAGAGGCCGTAGATAACCCAAGGCTGACGACCAACTTCGCGGACGGTCCAACCCGCATCGACGGCGATATAGCCAAGCGGAATTGCTGCCACCCACGCTCGCAACAAAAACCTTTGGTCGCCGATCGTCTCGGTTCGCAGGCGACCCCTGAGTGCGGCCCAGCCGGTCCACAGCATCAGAAAAAAGAGTGCAAAACCAATGCCGGCCATGATGCGAAACGCGTAGAAGATCAGCGGCAGCAAGGGCGGCTGATCGCCCGGCGAAAAGGCGCGCAAGCCGATCACTTGCCCAGTGAGCGAACGAGTCGCAAGCAAGGAGAGCGCGCCTGGTATCGTGACTTGCCAGTCGTTGCGCTGCTGCGCCTTGTCGGGCCAGGCAATGACTGCCCAGGCGGCGGGCTGGCCGGAGGGATTGGTATTCCAATGTCCCTCGATTGCCGCGCCCTTGGCCGGCTGGTCCTGAAACACAATTTTGCCACTGCCGTCGCCGAGCCAGATCTGCAGCGGCGTCACGATGACGGCAAGGCTGGCCGCGAGCAGAAAGGATCTGCGAAAGAACGCGATATCCCGGCCGCTCAACAGATGCCACGCGCTGGCGCCGCCGATCACGAACAGGCTGGTTTCGAGACACGCGACCCACATATGCGAGACACCCCAGGGCATGTCTGGGTTGAAGATCGCGTTGAGATAGCTGTCGACGACAAAGCGGCCGTTCGCCATATGGCCGCCCGCAGGCGTCTGCATCCAGGCATTGGCGACCAGGATCCAAAACGCCGACATCGATGCGCCGAAGGCTACCATCACGGTCGCAGTCAGATGCATGGCCCGCGGCACGCGCTGCCAGCCGAACACCATGATGCCCAGGAAGCCCGCTTCGAGCATGAACGCCATGGCGCCTTCAAAGCCAAGCATATTGCCAAAAAATCCGCCAGCGGTCGTCGAAAAGACCGCCCAGTTGGTACCGAACTCAAATTCCAGCGGCAGTCCGGTGACTACGCCAACGCCGAAGTTCAAAAGAAACAGCCGTCCCCAAAAGCGCGTGTGGTGATACCAGGCAACATCTTCGGTGCGCAGCCATAGCGACTCGGTGACGACCAAAAACAGAGAGAGCCCAATCGTCAGCACCGGCCAGAGAATATGAAACAGTGTCGTGATCGCGAATTGCAGACGCGACAGAATGACGACGTAGTCGGCGGCACTGGTCATTGTGGGACGTCCGGTTCTGATGGCTGAACACAATTGTCGAGCGGGCAATTGGCTACACGCGCCGCGACGTCAACTTTGTCGATCGCCACCACCCGGCCGATGAAGTCGCCCGTTTCCGTCACTTGGCGGCTCGACACCGGGCTTACGGAGACTGCCGGCGGTGGCGGGGCCGCCTGGCCTATGGCGGCCGTGCAGCCAATTGTGACGGCAAGCGTGCCAAGAGTGGTCGCTTTAACGAGGCAGCGGCTGAGCTCGAGCATTGAAGGTACTCCCACCGCGAGGTCGAGTTGACCGCACCAAAAGGTAACCACTGTATTCTCGCCGCACAACGGCGCCGCGGTATGATCGGCGGCTGAACGGGGCGGCACGAATTTGCTGGCGGCTGAACACGCCGGCGGCGAGACGGGTGATTTCCCGTACGGTCCATTCGATCTCCCGAAGGCCTGCCGCAAATCGGAACTTGCCTGACGCAGCGTACGGGTGCGGCGCCGCCGTGCCTTGTCATCTCCCATTGCAATGTGATGAATTGGTCGCCTCGATTGCGCGTTGCGCTCGCCCTCTCTCCGGCCCGCCCCACCCAATGCTCAGCAAGTTTACCGCCGTTCGCACTGACATTACGGCCGGCGCGATCACGACCATCATCGCATTGCCGTCGGCCATCGCCGCCAGTCTTTTGACGTTCGCGCCGCTGGGGCCGGACTACATCGGCGCAGCGGCGTCGGCCGGCCTGTTGGGCTGCATCGCCGGGGGTGGGCTCGCCGCCATTCTGGCGACATCCTCTTTCGTCGGCAGCGCGCCGCGCGCCAGCGAAACCCTGATCCTGGCGACGCTGGTGATGACACTCCTCAAACGCCCGGAGATTGCCTCCGACAAGGGCCTGATCGTCACTTCGGTTTTTGTCTGTGTGTTGCTCGGCGGCCTGTGGCAATGCCTGTTCGGGCTGGCGGGCGTCGCCAAGATCATCAAGTTCACGCCGCATCCCGTGCTGGTCGGCTTCCTCAACGGCGTCGCCGTGCTGATCGTGCTGTCGCAGGACATGCCCTATTTCCACTTCGCTGCAGGCGGCGGCCAATCGCCGATCGCCGACCGGCCGGCGATGTTCGCGCTGATGGTCGCCACCGCAGCGGCCATGCTGTTGTGGCCGACGGTCACGCGCAGGCTGGCCGCGATCCCTGCGCTCAGCAAGGTTCCGCCGGTGGTCGTCGGTTTCTTCGGCGGCGTCGCCGCCTATTACGCGATCAAGGCGCTGGCCCCGGCCGTGGATGTCGGCGCCACCTTCGGTAACGTGACGATTTCGCTGGTTCCGCCGCTGACCCGCCTGTTCAATCTGCAAAACTTTTTGCATCTTGCCAGGGTCGAATGGGACATTCTGCCGGTCTCGGCCATCGTCGCCATCGTGGCGACCATCGACTCGCTGTTGACCTTTCGCACGGCGCAGAATGCGAGCGAGCTCCAAATCTCCCCGGTGCGCGATATGCTGGCGCAGGGGCTCGGCAGTTGTGTCGCCGCGCTCGCCGGCGGTCTGACCATTGCGGCCTCAACCAGCCAGACCTTGGCTTCGCTTCGCGCCGGCGGCCGCACCCGCGTGTCGCCGCTCACCGCGGTCGTGCTGCTCGCCATTCTCGCCTTCGGCTTTCCCGGCCTGCTGTCCGCCATACCCACCGTGATCCTGTCCGGCGTCCTGCTCGCGCTCGGCGTGCAGATGTTCGACCGCTGGTCGTTCGAAATCCTGGCCGAGATCCGCCGCGCAGGCTCGCCCACCGGCCGCCGGCGCGCGATCTACGATCTTGCCGTGGTCTTTATCGTGATGGGCTTCACCATCTTTTACTCCGTGCTTGCCGGTGTCATAGCCGGGTGTCTGCTTGCCGGCACCATCTTCGTGGTCAATATGAGCCGGCCGGTGGTGCGGCGCACGTTCAACGGCGGCGAAATGCAGTCCAAGCGGATTCGGCCCAGCCGCGACGTCGCCATCCTGCGCGAAACCGGAGCGCAGCGCGCCGTCCTGCAATTGGAGGGGGTCCTGTTCTTCGGCAATGCCGACGACCTGTCGGCCAGGATCAGGACCATCTTCAACGAAGCCGACATGATCGCGCTCGATTTGCGCGGCGTCAGCGACATCGACGTGTCCGGCGCCACCATCCTGGCGAATGTCATCGCCAAGAGCGCTGGCTGGAAGAAAGAGCTGTTGTTGTGCGAGGTTCCCGCCGCGCATAGCCACGCGATCAAGGCGCTGGTTCGCAAAGCCGCCAAAAGCGAAGAGCCGATCAAACCCGATCTCGACGGTGCGCTGGAATGGATGGAGGAAAAGACCCTGGACCTGCACGCTCATAAGCGGCTGCAGGCGGACGTTCTCGAACTTCGCGACATCGACTTCCTGGCCGGCATCGATGAGGCTGATCTCGATCGGCTCGGCGCTTTTCTCGCCCGCCGCGATTTTGCGCAGGGCGAGACGATCTGCAGCGAAGGCGAAGAAGGCGATCGCCTGTGGCTGCTGGCAAAGGGCAGCGTCAGCGTGCGGCTTTCGCTCGGCGACGGCAAAGGCTACCGCCGCATCACCTCGTTGGCGCGCGGCACGACGCTCGGCGAAATGGCCTTGGTGGAGTCGGCGCGGCGATCGGCGACCGTAGTCGCCGACGAGCCGGTGATTTGCCACGAATTGCGCCGCGAGGATTTCGACCGGCTGTTGGCGGAGCATCCGCAATTGGCGACCAAGCTTCTCGCAAACCTGTCGCGCGAACTGGCCCGCCGGTTGCGCAAGACCTCCGACGATTTGCGTAATCTCAGCTGACCGAATGGACGGGCGGTTAACGGGGGCCGGCCTTGCTGCATGGATCGTAATGTGTATATAATCCTGTTTATATACACATTGGGAATCGGGATGCGCACCAATATCGACATTGATGATGCATTGATGGCCGAAGCCCAAAAGGCGTCTGGTCAAGCAACGAAAAAGCAGACGGTGGAAGATGCGCTGCGACTGATGATCCGGCTGCGGCGGCAGGGGGACTTTCGCACGACGTTCGGCAAATATCGCTGGCGCGGCAATCTCGCCGAAAGCCGTAAAGGGCGGGGCATCGATTGATTGCGGTCGATAGCAGCGTTTGGATCGACTACCTCAAGGGCGTCAATGCGCCCTATGTACGCCGTCTCGACGCTTACCTCGGCACCGACGAGATCGTCTTGGGTGATCTGATGTTGTGCGAAGTGCTGCAGGGGCTGGAAAGCGAGCGCAAAGCTCAAGAGGTAGAAGCTCATCTGCGCGCTTTTGCGATGGTATCGATGGCCGGCGCGACCATCGCCGTCGTAGCAGCGCGCAATTTTCGCTATTTGCGCGGCCGGGGGGTCACAATTCGAAAGACCATCGATCTCCTCATCGGCACCTGGTGTATCGAGAATCGAGTGCCGCTACTTCACCACGATAGCGACTTCAAACCGATGGCCCGGCATCTCGGTCTCGTTGAAGTGCCCCATTCTTGATCTACCGGTTATCTATTTTCCCCGCATCGCCAGCACGCGATCGACCATGGCGCCGGCTTCGCCGAGATAGTTCGCCGGATCGCAAAGCTTTTGCAGCGCCGCGCGGTCGAGGTGCTTGGTGACTTCTTCATTCTCGGCCAATAGCTCGGCGAGCGGCCGGCCGGTGGCAACCACCTTGCGGCAGATGTCGTAGACGAGATCGTGGGCATATTGGCGGCCGAGATAGGGCCCGAGCCCCATCATCACCGCCTCCGAGACGATCAGGCCCTTGGTCAGATCGAGATTGGACCGCATCTTCTTCTCGTCGACCTGCAGGCCGGTGAGCATGAATTCGGTCTGGCTGAGCGCGCCGGCGGCGAGACAGAAGATTTCCGGCAGTACGATCCATTCGATCTCCCAGGGTCCGGTGGCGCGCTCGTGGTCCTCGACCATGGCGTCGAGCAGCGCCGCTGTCTGCTGGCGTACCACCGCGGTCTGCGCGGTGATATAGACCGACGAAATCGGATTGCGCTTTTGCGGCATGGTCGAGGACGAGCCGCGGCCTTCGTGAAACGGCTCGTACACTTCTTCCACTTCGGTCTGCATCAGAAGCTTCACGTCGAAGGCGATCTTGCCGCACGTGCCGGTGACTAGTCCAAGAAAGCAGCCGACTTCGGCGACGGTATCGCGCACCGTATGCCAGGCGATCGCCGGCTGGCCGAGTTTCAGCTCTTTCATCAGCGCGGCTTGCGTCTGCAAGCCGCGGCCGCCGAGCGACGACAGCGTGCCGGCGGCGCCGCCGAATTCGCCGACCAACACGCGCGGGCGTAATTCCGCAAGCCGCTGCTTGTGCCGCTCGAACGCCGCCAGCAGCGTGGCCATCTTGTAGCCGAAGGTGATCGGCACCGCCTGCTGCAGGTTGCTGCGCCCCGCCATCGGCGTATCGCGGTATTTGCGCGCCAAATTAGCCAGCGCATCGGCGATGCGGTCGAGATCGGCCTCGACCAGGGTTAGCGCTTCGCGCATCTGCAGCACCGTCGCCGTGTCGGTAATGTCCTGGGTGGTCGCGCCCCAATGGCACCATTCGCCCAAGCCGTCGCGGCACAGCGCAACGAGTTGCTGCACCACCGGCAGCACCGGGTAGCCGATCCGCTCGGTCTGGACTTTCAGCTTGGCGAAATCGATTTCGACGACATTGCAGTGCCGGCAGATTTCCTCGGCCGCCTCCTTGGGGATGATGCCGAGCCGGGCTTGCGCGCGCGCCAGCGCCGCCTCGAAATCGAGATATTTCTGGATGCGGTTCTCGTCGGAAAACACCCGCCGCATCGCCTCGGTGGAGAAAATGTCGCGGAATACGGCGGAGTCGATCATTGAGGTGGGCATGGTCTCTCCAAGCGCAAGCTTCATTGCGTGACTTAACAAAATGGATTTGCCAAGCCCACCCCCTTAAGCTGCAAGCATGAACCAGCCTTCGCGGCCCTCCGGTCTCACGCTGCCGACGCAACTGCGCGCCATTCACGAGGCCGACTACCCCCGTTTCAGCGAGGCGGAAATGGCGCGGCGGCGCGCCGCCATGGCGGTGCTCCTCGAGGAGGCGGACGCCGATCATCTGCTTTATTGCGGCGCTAATCGCTTCGGCTCCGCGGTGCAATGGCTCACCGGCTGGCCGGTGACCGCCGAGGCAGCCGGCGTTTTCACGCCCGGCAAAGCCGACGCCCTGTTCATCCAGCACGTCAATCACGTGCCCCTGGCGCGGCGGTTGGCGGCGCCAGCCGAAGTGGCGTGGGGCGGCGG
>JBARER010000051.1:0-5145 GCA_049796395.1 Xanthobacteraceae bacterium | reverse complement strand
TCCGGCCGGTTTCGCCGACCGAATAGGGCGGGAAGTTATAATGCAGCAGGAACGTCTCCTTATACGTGCCCTGCAGCGCGTCGATGAACTGCTCGTCTTCACCGGTGCCGAGCGTCGCCACGACGAGCGCTTGCGTCTCACCGCGGGTGAACAGCGCCGAGCCGTGGGTGCGCGGCAATACGCCGACTTCGCACTGGATCGCGCGTACGGTTTTGACGTCGCGTCCGTCGATCCGCTGGCCGGTGTCCAGGATGTTCCAGCGGACGATTTTGGCCTCGAGCTCCTTGAAGACTCCGGCGACCTGGAGCTTGTTGTATTTCGGTTCAGCGCCTTCCGGCAGGAAATGCGCCATCACCCGTTCCTTGACGGCGGCGACGGCGTCCTGGCGATCCTGTTTCTTCACGATCGCATAGGCGGCGCGCAGATCCTTCTCGGCGAGGCCGAGAATTTCCTTTTCCAGCGTCTTGTTGTCGGCGACGGCGAGGTCGCGTGGCTCTTTCGCGGCCTTCTCGGCCAGCTTGATGATCGCGCCGATCACCGGCTGGATATGCCGATGGCCGAACATGACGGCCCCGAGCATGATTTCTTCGCTGAGTTCCTTGGCCTCCGACTCGACCATCATCACCGCGTCCTGCGTGCCGGCGATGACGAGGTCGAGCTGGCTTTCCTTCATTTCGTCGATCGTCGGATTCAGTACGTATTCGCCATTGGCGAAGCCGACGCGGGCGCCGCCAATCGGACCCATGAACGGTGCGCCGGACAGCGTAAGCGCGGCCGATGCCGCGACCATGGCGACGATATCGGGATCGTTCTCCTGGTCGTGCGAGAGCACGGTGACGGTCACCTGCGTGTCGCAGCGCCAGCCGTCTGCAAATAGCGGGCGGATCGGCCGGTCGATAAGCCGTGAGGTCAGCGTGTCCTTTTCGGTCGGCCCACGCTCACGTTTGAAATAGCCGCCGGGAATTCGGCCGGCCGCGTAGTATTTTTCAGTGTAGTTGACGGTAAGCGGAAGGAAATCGATGCCTTCCTTGGGCTGCTTCGCCGCGACGACAGCCGCCAGGACCGTGGTTTCGCCATAGGTGGCGAGCACGGCTCCGTCGGCTTGACGCGCTATTCTGCCGGTTTCCAGTGTTAGGTTGCGGCCGCCCCAGTCAAGTTGCACACGATGAATATTGAACATTGCGATTGTCTCTCATGGTTATCGCGAAAGTGCGAAAGCCATAAGCAAGACGGCGAGGCGCTGTCGGCGCAGCGTGCTGCATTGCCGCCCCAGCGTCCGGCGATCCTGCCATGGCCATCGGACCTTCTCTAAATAGGAACGGGCAATGGCCCATTCCATGAAATCGGCAGCTCTGCCGCCGGGCAAAAGCGGGCGCTGTATGCGCTCCGCCATAAACGCGCGGGACCTTCTCGCGCGGAATTTATTAGCGGCGAATACCCAGCCGCTCGATCAACTCCTTGTAACGGCGATCGTCGGTACGACGGAGGTAATCGAGAATCTGACGCCGCTGCGACACGAGCTTGAGCAAGCCGCGCCGCGAATGATTGTCTTTCACATGCGTCTTGAAGTGATCGGTCAGGCCGTTGATCCGCTCCGAAAGAAGCGCAACCTGGACCTCAGGTGAACCCGTGTCGCCGGATTTGACGGCATAGGTCTTGATTAATTCCGCCTTACGCGCGGTCGCTGTCGACATCGTCATTAACCTCTTTGTCTGCCGGCTCGACCTGCGATGCCGGTTAAATTAAACACGCGCCGGGGAACGATCTCACCGCGCTCGACCTCGGCAATGGCCAAAAGCTGGCCGCTGGAAGCGACCTGGACCATGCCGCGGAAGATGGAGGCGTCCCGTCCGCGCAACAATGCGGCTTGGCCCCTGGCGAGCCTTGCCGCGTCTGCCGGGCTCACGGCCAGCGCCGGGATGTCGTCCAGCGCGGTCTCGATCGGCAGAAGCGTATCGGCGAGATGACCCTCGCCAGCGGCCGCTCTATGGCACAAAGCCTCGACCTGTTCCAGAGGGATCATGTCGGCTTCGGCGAACGGGCCAACCTGGCTCCGGCGCAGGGCCGAAACGTGCCCCAGCGACCCCAGCGCCCGCCCCAAATCTCGGGCCAGCGACCGAACATAGGTGCCTTTTCCGCACTCGGCCGCCAGCATGGCGTGGTCGGGATCGGGGATATCCGTCAATTCCAGCCGGTGAACGGTCACCTGGCGGGAGGCCAGCTCGACGACCTCGCCGTCGCGGGCGAGGTCATAAGCCCGTTCGCCATCGACTTTGACTGCCGAGAAGCGGGGCGGGACCTGCTGGATGGTGCCGACGAACCGCGGCAGGAGCGCGTTAATGCCGGCGGCGTCTGGCCGGAACTCGCTCGTCGCCACGACGCGGCCTTCGGCGTCGTCGGTATCGCGCTCCTCGCCCCAGCGAATGGTGAACTGGTAGGTCTTGCGGCTATCGACCACGAACGGCACGGTCTTGGTCGCTTCACCGAGTGCAATCGGCAGGCAGCCGGATGCCAGCGGATCGAGGGTACCGGCATGGCCGACGCGTTTCGCCGCATACAGCCGCTTGATGACCGAAACGGCGTGCGTCGACGTCATGCCGATCGGCTTGTCGAGAACGATCCAGCCGTGAATGTCGCGCTTTGGCTTTTTTGGTCTCAACTCGCGGCCTTCCGTTTGCCCCGGTGCGGCCGTTTGCGGCTGGGCAATGGCGTCCTGCGCGCTCATTCGTCTTCCTTCCCGCCTGTGAGATCACGCCGGACTTCGGATGTTCGCAAAAGCTTTTCAATCCGTTCCGCTTCAGCGAATCGGTCATCGATACGGAATCGAATCTCGGGTGCGAACTTCAGGTTAACGCGATGCGCGATCTCGCCGCGCACATAGCGCTTATTGCGCTCGAGCGCATCGACCACTTCTTTCGCGTCGCGGCCGCCGAGCGGCATGACGTAAATGGTGGCGAGCCTCAGATCGGGGGTCATGCGCACTTCCGGAACCGTGATCATATGGCCCTCGATCACCGGGTCATGGATGTCACCGCGCACCAGCATTTCGGCCAGCTCGTGCCGGATCAATTCGCCGACGCGAAGCTGACGCTGCGAGCCGCCTGCTAATTGGTCGCGATGGTCCTGACGTGGCATCGTACTTTTATCACATTTTACTTTGTGTCATGCCCCGCGCAGGCGGGGCATCCAGTAATCACCTAACAACTGGAGTTACTGGATCGTCCGCCTTCGCGGACGATGACAAATGTTGGAGCGGCAATCGGAGAACCGCGAACGTGAGTATCGAACTCACAGTGTTCGCTGCACGCTCTCCACCCGATAGCATTCGATAATGTCGCCGGCTTTCATGTCGTGATAGTTTTCGAACGCCATGCCGCATTCCTGGCCGGCGACGACCTCGCGCGCGTCATCCTTGAAACGCTTAAGCTGCGACAGCTTGCCCTGGTGGACCACCACGTTGTCGCGAATGAGCCGCACATTGGCGCCGCGCTCGACGGTGCCGTCGGTGACGCGGCAGCCGGCGACATTGCCGACCTTGGAGACCTTGAAGACTTCCAGGATCGTGGCATTGCCGAGCATGGTCTCGCGCAAGGTCGGCGCCAGCAATCCCGACATCGCCTTTTTCACGTCATCGACGAGATTGTAGATGATGTCGTAATAGCGGATTTCGATGCCGGCCTGTTCGGCGGCCTCGCGCGCTTCCTTGTGGGCACGAACGTTGAAGCCGATCACCGCCGCGCCGGAGGCTTCCGCCAGCGTGACGTCGGACTCGGTGATACCGCCGGCGCCGGCAAAGATCACTCGCGCGCCGACTTCATCGGTGCCCAGTTTTTCCAGCGCGCCGAGGATCGCTTCGATCGAGCCCTGCACGTCGCCCTTGATCAGCAGCGGAAATTCCTTGCGGCCGTTGGTCTTGAGCTGATTCATCATCTGCTCGAGAGAACCGCGCATGCCGGTCTGCCGCGCCGCCATTTTGTCGCGTTTCTGGCGAGCGCGATAATCGGTGATCTCGCGTGCGCGGGCTTCAGTGCCGACGACGGCGAGCCGGTCACTGGCCTCAGGCGTGCCGTTGAATCCCAAAACTTCGACCGGCATCGACGGCCCGGCCGCCACGACGGAATGGCCGGTATCCGACATCAGCGCCCGCACCCGGCCCCATTCGCTGCCGGCGACCACGATGTCGCCGGGTTTCAGCGTGCCGCGCTGGACCAGCACGGTGGCAACCGGACCGCGGCCGCGATCAAGCCGCGCCTCGATCACGGTGCCTTCGGCGGCACGGTTTGGATTGGCCTTCAGCTCGAGAACTTCGGCCTGCAACGCGATCATGTCGAGCAGCTTGTCGAGATTGGTCCTCGTTTTGGCGGACACTTCAAGTTCGAGCACTTCACCGCCCAGCGATTCCACCTGGATTTCATGCTGCAGCAATTCGGTGCGCACGCGTTCCGGCCGGGCGTCGGGCTTGTCGATCTTGTTGATGGCGACGATGATCGGCACCTTCGCCGCCTTGGCGTGATGGATCGCTTCGACCGTCTGCGGCATGACGCCATCGTCAGCGGCAACCACCAAAATGACGATGTCGGTGATCTTGGCGCCGCGGGCGCGCATGGCGGTGAATGCGGCATGGCCGGGGGTGTCGATGAACGTGATGCGGCCGCCTGACGGCGAGGTGACCTGATAAGCGCCGATGTGCTGGGTGATGCCGCCGGCCTCGCCCGCGGCGACTTCGGTCGAGCGAATAGCGTCAAGCAGCGAGGTCTTGCCGTGGTCGACGTGGCCCATGATGGTCACGACCGGGGCGCGCGGCTGCAGGCTTTCCGGAATATCGGCGACGTCGAACATTCCCTCTTCGACGTCCGACTCGGCGACGCGCCGTACGGAGTGGCCGAGCTCTTCGGCGATGAGCTGGGCGGTGTCGGCGTCGATCGTGTCGGTGATCTTCGCCATATGGCCTTGCTGCATGAGGATGCGGATGACATCGACGGCGCGCTCGGCCATGCGGTTGGCCAGTTCCTGAATCGTGATCGTCTCAGGAATGATCACTTCGCGGGCGATTTTTTCCTTGGGTTCGTCGCGGTGCCCGGTCATGCGCTGCACGCGGCGGCGGAATGAGGCGACCGAGCGCTCCCGCACCTCGTCGGCGGACAG
>JBARER010000050.1:0-11183 GCA_049796395.1 Xanthobacteraceae bacterium | reverse complement strand
GTTTTTAACGGATGCCTTGCCTAAGTATGTTACCGAAATCGCGTCGAAAACATCGTCTGAACTACGCGCGCTATCTTGGTTATGAAGAAAAAAGGCGAAATCGAAAAAGGCCCCCCCATGAACGCCCCCCTGACCACCCACCCGACCCCGCCGTATAAACACACACCGCTCTTCCCGCTCGGCAAGGACGAGACGCCGTACCGAAAGATTTCCACCGAAGGTCTGCGCATCGAAAAAATCCTCGGCGAAGACGTCCTGATAGTCCCGCGCGAAGCGTTGCGCGTGCTGGCCGAAGCCGCCTTCACCGACATCAATCATCTTTTGCGTCCCGCGCATCTCGCGTCGCTCAAGCGCATCGTCGAGGACGCGGAGGCGTCGGATAATGACAAGTTCGTCGCCTTCGATTTTCTCAAGAACGCCAATATTGCCGCCGGCGGCGTGCTGCCGATGTGCCAGGACACCGGCACCGCGATCATCATGGGCAAGAAAGGCCGGTTGATCTGGACCGACGGCGACGACGAGGCGGCGCTCGCCGAAGGCGCGCGCGACGCGTATTTGAAGCGCAATCTCCGCTATTCGCAGCTCGCGCCGATCTCGATGTTCGAGGAGAAGAACACGCGCTCGAACATGCCGGCGCAGGTCGAGCTCTACGCCGAAAGCAAAGGCGATTACGATCAGGCCTACAAGTTTTTGTTCATCGCCAAGGGCGGCGGTTCGGCCAACAAGTCGTTTTTGTTCCAGGCGACGCCGTCGATCCTCACCCGCGAGCGCTTGCTGGCGTTCCTCAAAGAGAAAGTGCTCACGCTCGGCACCGCGGCGTGTCCGCCCTATCACCTCGCCATCGTCATCGGCGGCACCTCGGCCGAATTGACCATGAAGACGGTGAAGCTTGCCTCCACCAAATATTACGACACGCTGCCTGACAAAGGCTCCGAGGACGGCCACGCGTTTCGCGACAAGGAGATGGAGGCGGAAATCCAGAAGATGACGCAGTCGCTCGGCGTCGGCGCGCAATTCGGCGGCAAATATTTCTGCCACGACGTGCGCGTGATCCGGCTGCCGCGCCACGGCGCCTCGCTGCCCATCGGACTTGGCGTGTCGTGCTCGGCCGACCGCCAGGCGCTCGGCAAGATCACCAGGGACGGCGTTTTTCTCGAAGAGCTCGAGCACAATCCGGCGAAATACCTGCCGGAGGTTGACGAAAGCCGTCTCGGCGGCGAGGTGGTGCAGATCGATCTCAACAAGCCGATGCCGGAGATTTTGGTGCAGCTTGCCAAATATCCGACCAAGACGCGGCTGTCGCTGACGGGTCCGATGATCGTGGCGCGCGATCTGGCGCATGCCAAATTGCGCGAGCGGCTGGAAAAAGGCCAGGGCCTGCCGGATTACTTCAAGAACCATCCGGTCTATTACGCCGGCCCGGCCAAGACGCCGGAAGGTTACGCCTCCGGCGCGTTCGGTCCGACCACCGCCGGGCGCATGGACTCATTCGTCGACGATTTCCAGGCCGCCGGCGGCTCGATGGTGATGGTGGCGAAGGGCAATCGCGCGGCGGCGGTACGCGAGGCCTGCAAGAAGCACGGCGGCTTCTATCTCGCCTCGATCGGCGGCGCCGCGGCGAACGTTGCCGAGCACTGCATCAAGAAGGTGGAGACCGTGGAATATCCCGAGCTCGGCATGGAAGCGATCTGGCGCATCGAGGTGGTCGACTTCCCGGCCTTCATCGTCGTCGACGACAAGGGCAATGATTTCTTCAAGGAATTGAACCTCAGCTAACGGTGTTTTCATTCGGCTGGTTCGGCCAGACAAAGGCCAAAGACAAAATGCAAAAAAAAGCCCCGGCCTGGGCCGGGGCTTTGCCGTCGCAAACGCGTTGACGTTACTTGAGCGCGGTCGATACCGACGAGAACGTCGTGTTCAGGTTGCTGCCGAGCGTTTGCACCGCGACGATGATCGCGACCGAAATGCCCGCGGCGATCAAGCCGTATTCGATGGCCGTCGCGCCCGTTTCGTCGCGCAGCAAACGCCGGGCATTGTCGTGCAGAAACCGTAAAATGCAGGGTGTCATGCGAAGCTCCTCCGTGTGCCGACGACGCGGTTCTACGCAACGGAACTTTTGCAACCTTTAAGCGAACCACTCGATTGCACGGAAAAGTTCCGTAGAATTTGATATGACGATGGCATGACGGAGGAACGGCGAGGGGACTAGGCCTGGTTCGACGGGATGCCGAAAGCCGAAGTCCTCTGCGGAGCCTGTGCCGCGGCTCTCCCGCAGGCGACAGCGCAATGCGATAAACGCACGTCCGGACAGATTGAGTTTCCGTGTGGATCGGCGAGGCCGTGACAGTTTCATCAGCACAATCGGTCGTGGATTGGCTCATCGACGGTGCGCGCTCGGCGCCGCTCTCGCAGGAGGTGCTGACCGAATTGTGCGAGCGGCTGACCGCTTGCGGCCTGCCGCTGTGGCGCGCCAACGTGTTCGTGCGCACACTGCATCCGGAGGTTATCGGCCGCCGCTTCATGTGGCGTCCCGGTATCGGAACCGAGATCACCGACGGCAGCTTCGAGCTCTTGGAACGCGATGTCTTTCGCAACAGTCCAATGGTCTATGTCAGCAGAACCGGGGCCGCGCTGCGGCGTCGGCTCGCCGATCCCGACTGTCCGATGGACTTTCCGGTTCTTGCGGATTTGCGCAACGAGGGCGTGACCGATTACGTGGTCTCGCCGCTGCGCTTCACCGACGGCGAAGTCGATTTTGCGTCCTGGGCGACGCAGCAGCCGGGCGGTTTCAGCGAGGCCGAGATCGCCATGCTCGAGTCAATCACCGCGCCGCTGGCGCGGGTCGCCGAAATTCGCGCTTATCATCGCGTCGCCAGCAATCTACTGACAACTTACGTCGGCAAGAACGCCGGCGAGCGCGTGCTCGCTGGGCGCATTCGCCGCGGCGATACCGAACTGATCCACGCAGCGATCTGGCTATCGGACATGCGTGGCTTCACCAAGCTCGCCGATCGCCTTCCGGCGCAGGCCTTGGTCGATTTGCTCAACCGCTATTTCGATTGTCAGGTGCCGCCGATCGTCGATCATGGCGGCGAAGTGCTGAAATTCATCGGCGATGGGCTATTGGCGATTTTTCCCATCGGCGCCGGTGCGGATGAGGGCAAGGTATGCGCCTCGGCCTTTGAAGCGGCGCTGGCGGCGCGAGCCAAAGTGATGGAGCTGCATGCCACGGAAGGCGACGGCGAGGCGGTGCGGTTCGGGCTCGCGCTTCATATCGGCGACGTGATGTATGGCAATATCGGCAGCGGCAACCGGCTGGACTTCACCTGCATCGGGCCCGCGGTCAATCTCGCCGCGCGGCTCGAGAAGCTCGCCGGCCGCCTCGGCCGCACCGTTTTGGCATCGCAGGAATTCGCCAAACGCTGTTGCCGCCAGCTGACCCCGATCGGAAAATTCAACGTGGCCGGATTTGACGAGAAGCAGACCGCTTTCGGACTCGATGACGAAGCCGAGAATGGCGAAGGGAAAAATCAGGAATGAATGAGGTAACGGCGGCTGCCGCTCCCCTCAAGGTGAAAGGTCCGATTGTTTGGCGCGGCATGGACCAGAAAGAACTCGACGACGCCTACGACCAGGAGGTCTATGCGCCCAATCGCGACGTGGTGGTGGCGCGGCGCGTTGCCGCCAGCGAGCGGGCGCGGGCGATCCTCGGCCCGCCGCAGCGCATCGCCTACGGACCGAGTGAATACGAAGGGCTCGATTTGTTTCGCGCATCCGCGGCGAACGCGCCGATCAATATTTTCATTCACGGCGGCGCTTGGCGCCGCAACAAGGCCGCCGATTACGCGCTGCAGGCCGAGGTGTTCGTGCGCGCCGGCGCGCATGCGGTTATCATCGATTTCATCAATGTCGATCAGGCCGGCGGCGATCTATTGCCGATGTACGAGCAAGTCTGCCGCGCCATCGCCTGGACTTGGCGCAATGCTGAGAGCTTCGGCGGCGATCGCGAGCGATTTTATCTCTCGGCGCATTCCTCCGGCTCGCACCTTGCCGGCTGCGCGCTCACGCGCGGCTGGCGCGAAGCGGGCTTGCCGCAAGACTTCTGCAAGGGTGCGCTGTTGGCGAGCGGCATGTACGAGCTTGAGCCAGTGCGGCTGTCCAAGCGTTCAGCTTACGTGAAGTTCACCGACGCTATGGTCGAAAAACTCAGCGCGGAGCGTCACCTCGACAGTCTGCATACGCCGCTCATCGTCGCCCACGGCAGCCGCGAGACGCCGGAGTTTCAGCGTCAGGCGCGCGAATTCACCGCCGCGGTGCGGGCCGCCGGCAAGCCGGTCGGGTTTCTGCTCGGCGACGGCTACAACCATTTCGAAATGCTGGAGACCTCGCCAATCCTTATGGCTTGCTCGGTCGCGCCGCGCTGAAGCAGATGGGATTGGCCTAGCCAAAAGAAAGGGCGGTATGAGGAACCACTCAGGCCGCTTCGGAGGATGTCTTGCTCGGTTCCGGCTTCGACAGCTTGCGCGTCGATGTCCGGATCAATTCGGCGCCGCAACGCCCACAGGCATAGACGGTGTCCTCGTACTCGGCGGAAATGGGGTGACGGGCAGTGAAATTCATGCGGCCGGCGCAAACCGGGCACGGCATCATCAGCGAAGGCAAACTTGAGGCAGTTACGGCCGTTGAATGGCGCATCGCCCTGACCTGAGGCTCGGCCCTCCGAGCATGACTTATTTATGAATTACCCGCCTGTTTTGTTCCCGAGTCAAGAAAAATTGTGCATTGCACACAGGGTCGCTGCAACGCGGTAAATTTCGGCCATCCGACAGTAGGTTCCGGCTATCGAAAATCCGCCTTTCCGGAGCCATTTTCCCGCCACGGATCAGTCTCCCGGCAGGCCAGTTTCAGCCGATCGTCGTTCCGGCCGCTTTCCGCAACCGGCTGTCGACCGCGGCGGCAAGCTGGACCAGATCGTCGGCGACTTCGACCGGATAGACGGCGCCCGGTTGAAGGCGCGCCAGATTCTCCGGCAGGCTTGCCAGCTCGCGTTTGGCGTGACGCCTGATGTCGTCGAGCATTGGTGACGAAGAGAGGCGTTTGCCGTCCTTCATCGCCGGCTGGATGAGCGGCTCGCCGGCTGCATCGTGGTCTGCGAGCGACAACAGGTCGCCCGCCATCCGCCCATTGCTGTCGTAGCGCCGCCACACCTGCTTTCGACCGGGCCAGGTCGCTTTATGCGCGGAGCGCTTGCGCCGTGCGACGCCGGCATATTCCTGGAGCTTATAGACGAAATCGGCGCTCGGAGCGTCCGCCGATGTCGTCAAGCTGGTGCCGATGCCGAGACCGTCGATCGGTGCCCCGGCCTTCGCAAATGCCATGAGCGAATTCTCATCGAGACCGCCGCTGGCAAAAATGGTGGTGTCCTTGAGGCCGCCGGCATCGAGAATCCGGCGCACGCTTTTCGACAGCGCGACGAGATCGCCCGAGTCGAGGCGGACGCCGCGGATCGCGATGCCGGCAGCCTTAAGCCGCGGCGCCAGCGCCACAACCTTACGGGCGGCGGCCTCGGTATCGTAGGTGTCGAGCAGCAACACGACATTGTCCGGCCGCGCCCGCGCGAAGCTTTCGAAAGCCGCCGCTTCGTCGTCGAACGCCTCGATGAAAGAATGCGCCATCGTGCCGTAGAGCGGAATGCCGAACTTCTCTCCGGCCAGCACGGTCGCGGTGCCGGCAAAACCCGCGATATAGCTCGCCCGCGCCGCCATCAGACCCGCCTCGGCGCCGTGCGCGCGACGCATGCCGAAATCGACCAGAAGCTTTCCGGGCGCGGCCAGAACGCAGCGGGCAGCTTTGGCGGCGACCAGTGACTGAAAGTGCAGGATATTGATGAGGCGCGATTCGACAAATTGGGCCTGCGGCAACGGCGCGGTCACGCGCAGAATCGGCTCGTTGGCGAAGAACACGGTGCCTTCCGGCATCGCATGGACGTCGCCGGTGAAACGGAATCCTTCGAGGTAGTCGAGCAGCGACGTGCCGAAGCGCCCGGTGTCGCGCAGCCAGGCAATGTCCTCGGGCGAAAAGCGGAGTGTCTCGAGAAAATCGAGTGCCTGCGCGAGACCGGCGGTCAGCAGGAAGCCGCGGCTCGGCGGCAGGCTACGCACGAAAAGTTCGAATACGGCCGTCCCGGTATCGCCGTGATCCAGATACGCTTGGATCATGTTGATCTGATAAAGGTCCGTCAGCAGCGGACTTGGTTCTGGCCTTGGCTCTTTCTTTGGCTCTTTCATTCCGGAAACCATTGTGGTGCGATGCTTGTGCAGGACGATAGCAGGCGGCCCGCCGTCCGCGCCCAGCGAGGTCGCATTATATCCATCGCGCGATATGACCGCGCTGCGGAAACGGCATACCTGGAATCTGGGCGAGGATACGGCTTTGGTGGTGGGCTCCCGCTATTTGAAGCCGTACCCCGCGAACTCGTCGGCGATCTTCGGGTCTATCGATTTCGCCGCACCGATGTCGGCAGTTCCGTTAGCGGCCCCGCCTTTTTTGATTTCCGCAATTCCGCGCCCGTACAATGAGCTTGCCAGCTTCGGATCTATTTTCAGGGCCGTGTCGTAGTCGGCAATAGCCGAATCCCACTGGCCCATCTTGAGGTAGGCAAAACCGCGCGAATCGTACGGGGTCCCGTCGCTTGGCGTCGATTTGATGGCGCTGCTACAGTCGCTCACGGCGCCGGCAAAATCGCCGAGCATTGTCCGGGTCCAGCACCGCTCGTTCATCAGCATCGCCAGGTTTGGCCGCAGACGGATCGCCGTATCCAAATCCTTCGCGGCGCTCGCGAAGTCACCCTTCTTTTCGAAAGTTTCGGCGCGATTGGCGAAGGCGTTGGCGTAATTCGGATCGATACTGGTTGCGGAATCAAAATCCTGGATCGCGCGATCGTAGTCGGCCTTTTTTTCATAGGCGACGCCTCTGCCATTGAAGGCGGTGGCGTATTTCGGATCGGATTTGATGGCGCTGTCGTAGTCCTGGATGGCCAGATCGTACTCTTGCTTGCGCACGTGCGCATTAGCCCGGTTATTATAGATGGCCGCCAGGATCTGAGGGTTGTCGGCCGATTTCAGAATCGCGGTGCAGCCTTCGATTTGCTGATCGGGGGGGACACGATCCTTGCCGTTGCAGGAGTCGACATTGGTGACGTCGCTGTTGTCCGCCGCGGCAGAGTACCCGGCAAAAAAGACAGTCATCAGCAAGGCGGCTAAACCGTAAGCGATCGGCCGTGACTTTATACGCATCATGGTGGCAATCACATTGCGCGCAGCTGCGAAGCGTCCGCTTCCGACGAGGCCCGGCGGGACGACTTCAGCTTTATAGCTGACTACTTTTGCTCGACAAGGGTCGAGAATTTGACCGTGCCATCGTCTTCAATTTCGACGCGCGGTGCCGTGCCTCGGATGCCCATGGTGCCGACAGGCGTACTGACTTTCATGTCGCCGGTATGTGCGACATTGCCGGCGATGAAAGTAAAGGTACCCTTGGTCAGACTCATCAGGCTCGAATTCGAGTGGCCGTTAGGATCGTAAATGAAGTCATTCACTTCCATCTTGGCGTTGTTGGAAACATTGAATGACGTGCCGTCGGCAAAGGTAATGCTGAGCGCGCCGTCCGCTCCGGTCTGGATCACGTCGCCGCGATAGACCAAGTCGCCGATCTTCGTCGGTGTGTCGACGGTCGACAAGTTGGCTTGAACCACGACCGTGGCCGGATGCTGGATATGCGCGATGCCCGCGATCGACATCACCTTGCCGATCGGCTTGGTATCGATTTGCGCCGGCGCCGTCGAGCCGCTCTGAGCGCAAGCGAAATTCGACAGCAGAGCGCTCGCTGCCAGATAGGTGCCGGCGGTCAAACCAATCCAGCGAGGACTCATGGGTGTCTCGACATCGCGCTCAATGAACTTAAAGGAATTGTGAACTCAATTAACTCGATTTTGGCGCCAAATCAATTGCCCGCCGGTCGTTATAGTAACCAAGGTCACACTCTGGGCCGGGTGAAAGGCCGCCGACCCTTCAGAAATGCCTATATTTCGGGAATTACCAAGTGGATATGTGAATAGGAACTCGCCCCTAAGCAGTTACCACCGCCGGTAACTTCGTTGACTTTTCCTCTGTTGATTCTTTGCAAATCGGGTAAAAAACTTGCTAATATTAGTTTGAAATTGCTGGGGCGAGGGGCCCCGGACAGAAGAACATTTCAGGACGACAGGCTATTCGGAAGTTGGCAACCGCCGGGGGACACGGCGAGGCCGACACCGGGTTGAGGTGAGGCTTTATGTCTGGCGGTCAGGCCGGCGCGCAGGCCGGCGATACGAATTTGTCCAACGGTGATCCGAAGCCAGCCGCTCTTGCTGGCACGCTGCAGGTTTTATTCGGCGCGGTCACCATCAGCCGACCTGGCGCCGCGCCGGCACACGCCGCGCTCGGCGACGCCGTTCGTGAAGGCGATGTTCTCGATACCGGACACGATGGCGTCGCCGTTATTGCCTTCGTCGACGGCAGCACGCTCCATCTGCACACCAACGGGCATCTGGTGCTCGAAGGACTTTCGTCCGAGCCGGACGAACGCACGGTTGTCCGCATCGCCAAAGGCGTATTCGGCATCGTCTGGGGAGCGCTGGCCGCGGCAAAGCCTCTCGACATTGAAACTCCGGCTGGCCGGTTGCGGACCAGATCGTCGGCGGTGGGCCTCGGCAGCATCGCGCTTGGCGTCTTCACCTTTGCGCTTATTCGCGACCTGAAGGCCGACAGCGCCGACGTCGCTTTCATCGATAACGGAACAATCGACTACAAGGATCTCAAGCATGGCGTCTTCGAGATCGTGCTGGAAGGCAAGAACGGCCAGCCACCGCGGGTCATCGTTGTCGACGATCCGACGCAAACCATCGTCATTCGACACACGGGTTCCGGCTACAGCGTTCAGGCCGAAGAGAACTCGCCGCTGCAAATGGCGCAGTACCAGAATGCCTATTCGCACGCCTATTCGACTTTTTCGGAAGGCCAGCAGGATCCGTTTATTCAGCAATGGCAGCACGCCAATGCGCAGCCGCAGTCCAACCCCGGGGGCGTTGGCAGCTCCACCTCGCTCGCGCTACTATTTCAAAGCAGCAGCATCCCGGAAGGCGCGCCCAACAACGCGGGTCCGACCGGCTTTGTCCACGGCTCCGGCGGCAGCAATACAGGAAGCTCAGGGGGCACTTCGGGCGGCTCGGCCAACGGAAACTCCCCAGCGCTGCCATCAGTCTACTGGACTGGCAAAGTCGGCAGTTGGGACAGTACGACAGCTTGGAGTGACGCGTCCTGGACGCCGCTGACCGCGTTAACTCAGGGCGTCATCCAGAACATCACGATCGATGTGTCGGGCAGCCTGGTGACCCTTTCGAATGGCGACACCAACCCCATCTCTGCCTTGACCGTTGGCGATCCGTCAGATTCCAATTCGGTGCTCACCGTCACCGACGGCACGCTTGAGGTTTCCGGGCCGGTCGAAGATTATGGGTTGATCAAAGCCAACTCGACAGGCGCCGATCCGATCATCACGTTCGCCAATGTCGTGGCTGTGGGCGCCCACGGCGAAATCGAGGCTCTCGGCAACAGCACATCGATTTATTTCCAGGATGCGGCAACGCTGGCGGCCGGAACTTACAGCGCCGACAATTTCGGAACTATCATTGCGAACGATTCGGGCGCGGTGTGGTTCGAACAGGCGGTGACAAAAAACGAAGCCGGCGCCCTGATCGCGGCGGTCGATTCAGGCACAATTACCTTCGAGCAGGGCAGCCTCGATAATGCCAATGTCGTTACGGCCGGCGCCAGTAATCTCGCTGACGGCGCAATATATTTCGAGCAGGTCGCGGTAACGAACGAACCCGGCGCCTGGATCATGGCGCAAAACAGCGGCCAGGTCGCCTTCGATGGCGGTACCCTCGTTAATGCCGGCACGGTTGCTGCCGACGACGGCACGCTCTCCTTCAATTCGGGAGTTGCGGTAACGAACCAAGTCGGCGGCGTGATCATCGCTGAAGACCACGGAACCCTGGTCCTCGACGCCGGCAATACCATCACCGGCCAGGATCAGGGGTTGTTGGAGGCGACAGGCGGCGGCGAAATCGACGTCAAGGACAGTGCAATCTACAATGCCGGCACTCATCCGCTCGCGGCGATCGATCCCGCAGGCATTCTGGTAGATGGCAGCGGTTCGGAATTGGTGGTCGATGTTGCTGTGCTCACGCTCAGTGGCGGTGGCACGCTAGCGCTCACCGGCGGCGAAATTGCCGGCGCAAGTGCGGGCGCGCAGCTGATCAACGTCGACAATATCATTTCCGGCTACGGCACTATCAGCAATTTGGCGGTGACCAACGAACGCACGATCGAGGCGAGCGACGGCACGCTGATTCTGAGCCAGACCACTGTCGACAATAGCGATCACGTCGTCGGTGATCCCATCGGCACGGTCGTGGTGGCGACCAACGGCGTATTCAATCTAGAGAACGCCACCATTACTGATGGAAGCATCAGTAACGCCGGCACGATTGTAAGCGAGATCGGCACCAATACCATCAGTGACGTTGCGAGCTTGACCAATGATCAACTGAACGTAGTCAGCGGAACGACGCTGGATTTAACCAATGATCCCGACATCATTGGAGGTACGATCACCGTTCAAAAAGGCGCCGTCCTCAATCTCACGAATGTCACCATCTCCGGCGCCGTCGTGGATAACGAGGGCGGCACGATCAATCTCTTCGGCGTCGATGAAATCGATACTATTCAAAGCGAGCTCACTGGCGCTACGATTGTGGAAAGCGGCCAGACGCTGAACCTGCTCGATGAGACGATTGTCGGCAGCATCACGGTCGATGGCCCGGCGCTTGCGCTGTCCCTCTCCGCCGGCATCCTCAACATTGAATCGAACAACACGATTATTGGCAACGATCCGACCTACCATGGCGGATTGTCGAATTCCGGACAGATCAATGTGCTCGGTGCCGATAACGTCATAGAAGACGATAATGGCGCGTATGCATTCACTAATGCCGGGGCGCTGACCGTCGATGCCGGCGGTCAGCTGACGCTGTCGAGCGACACCCTCGACAATAGCAGCGGCACCATCACCGTCGACGCCGC
>JBARER010000049.1:0-13532 GCA_049796395.1 Xanthobacteraceae bacterium | reverse complement strand
TTCTCAACCCGCGCTTCGGCCTGACGCAGCAGAGCCTCGCAACGCGCTTTCAGCGCTTCGCCGCGCTCATAGATGGCAACGGATTCCTCGAGCGGCACCTTGCCCTCTTCGAGCCGCTTGACGATCGATTCGAGCTCTTCGATCGCCCGCTCGAACGGCATTTTTTCGATATCGCTATTGCTGCCCTGCGCCATAGTGCGAAAGTCCAACCGTTTTATTTCTGCCGCTCGTCCCCGCGGAAGCGGGGACCCAGTAGGGATAAAATACTGCGCTGGATTCCCGCTTGCGCGGGAATGAGCGGAAAGTCAATGGCGCCGTTATCCCCGCATCAATGCGGTAACATGCGCAGCGACCGAGTTGCCGAGCGCCTGGAGATCATAGCCCCCCTCCAGCAGCGACACGACGCGGCCGCCGGCGTGGCGGTCGGCAACGTCCATTATCTTTTGCGTCACCCAGGCGAAGTCGGCCTCTTCCAGATTGATGTTGGCGAGCGGGTCGCGGTAGTGGGCGTCGAAGCCGGCCGAGATGATCACGAGCTCGGGGGCAAATTCAGCAAGCCGCGGCAGAATGCGACTCTCGAAAGCATCGCGAAATTTCTCGGCGCCGTCGCCGGGCCGCAGCGGCGCGTTGACGACGGTATTGAAGTCGCCGCTCTCGCTGACGGCGCCGGTGCCGGGAAACAGCGGCATCTGGTGGGTCGAGCAATACATCACGGTCTTGTCCGACCAGAAAATCTCTTGCGAGCCGTTGCCGTGATGCACGTCGAAATCGACGATCGCGGCGCGGCCGATGCCGTAGCGTTTCTGCGCATGGCGTGCCGCAATGCCGGCATTGTCGAAGTAGCAGAAGCCCATCGGCCGCGCGGTCTCGGCGTGATGGCCGGGGGGGCGCGTAGCGACAAAGGCGTTGACGGCCTTCTTGGCGAAAACCTCGTCGACGGCAAAGATTGCGCCGCCGGCGGCCCGCAAGATCGCCTCGAAGCTGCCGGGCGACATCGAGGTGTCGGCATCGAGCTGGATGATGCCTTCTTCGGGCGAGGCATCGCGCAGGCCTTCGATGTAGTCCATCGGGTGACACAGCGCGATAGTTTCGAACGCCCCACGCGGCGCTTGCGCCCGCGCCAGCATCTGGAATTTCTCCGCCTCGAGCGCGCGCTCGACGGCGCGCAGGCGATCGGGCCGCTCCGGATGGCCGGCGGGGGTCAAATGCTCAAGACAGGCCGGATGACTAATGATCAGCGTGGACATTGTGACAATGTAGGATGGGTAGAGCGGCAGCGAAACCCATCAAACGCGTGTCGTCACTCAGTTGGTGGGTTTCGCTTCGCTCTACCCACCCTACGAAAACTAGGTCAGCGCGGCGTCGCCGGCCAGCACGCTTGGCGCGCATTCCACTACGGTGCGTTCGAGGCCGCCGGCCTGGACGGCAAAGTTTTCCGCCAAAAACCGTGCCACCGTGAGGGGACCGGCCGCATCGGCACCGAGCCGCATGGCCGTCAGCGCCTCTTTGGCAAGGAGGCACCCCCCGGTCGCGATGCCGAACAGCCGCAGATACGGGCTTGCCCCGGCGAGCGCCGCCTCGGGCTCCTTGTCGAGCCGCGCAATCAGCCATGTCGTCGCCCGCGACAAGCTCTCGACCGCATCGTCGAGCCGGACCGCCGTCCAGCCGAACGCCGGATCGTTGCTGGCCTCCACTTCGAGCACGATGCCGCGCAGCTCGTCGCAATGCGCCGCCACCACGGCACCGCCGGCAAGCGGCAGCTTGCGGGTGACGAGGTCGATCGCCTGAATGCCGTTGGTGCCCTCGTAGATCGGCGCGATCCGGGCATCGCGGAAAATCTGTGCCGCGCCGGTTTCCTCGATGTAGCCCATGCCGCCGTGCACCTGGACGCCGAGCGAAGCGACTTCGTTGCCGATATCGGTGGAGAACGCCTTGGCGACCGGGGTGAGGAGCGAGGCGCGCGCAAATGCGGCCTGGCGCGCGGCTTCGTTTGCGCCGCGCTCGCTGCGGTCGATCGTCAGCGCTGTTTCGTAGCAAATGGCGCGCGCGGCCTGGGTGAGCGCGCGCATCGTCAGCAGCATGCGCCGCACATCGGGATGCGCGATGATCGGCGACATTTCCGAGGATTTCATGCCGGCGATGCGGCCTTGCCGCCGCTCGCGGGCATAAGCGAGCGCCTGCTGCGTGGCGCTCTCGGCCAAACCGACGCCTTGGAGGCCGACGGCGAGGCGGGCGCGGTTCATCATGGTGAACATGCAGGCCATGCCGGCGTTTTCTTCGCCGATCAGAAATCCTATGGCGCCGTCGTTGTCACCGAGAATCATGGTGCAGGTCGGCGAGCCGTGAATGCCGAGCTTATGCTCGATCGAATGGGCGCGGATGTCATTGCGGGCGCCCAGCGAGCCGTCGGCTTTGAGCAAAAATTTGGGCACCAGAAACAGCGAGATGCCGCGCGTGCCGGGCGGCGCGTCCGGCAATCGCGCCAGCACGAAGTGAATGATATTGTTGGTGAAGTCGTGCTCGCCATAGGTGATGAAAATCTTCTGGCCCTTGAGGCGATAGCTGCCGTCGCCGGCACGCTCGGCGCGCGTGCGCAAGGCGCCGACGTCGGAGCCGGCTTGCGGCTCGGTGAGCTGCATCGTGCCCATCCATTCGCCGGACACGAGCTTGTCCAGATAAGTCTTTTTGAGCGTATCGCTGCCGTGGGCGTTGAGCGCATCGATCGCCGCCATGGTCAGCATCGGCCCATTAGCGAAACCGACCGAGGCCGAGTGCCACATCTCGGTGCAGGCGGCGTTGACGATTTGCGGCAGCGCCTGGCCGCCCCATTGCGCGGGGGCCGTCACGGCATTCCACCCGCCGAGCCGCCAATCGCGGTAGGCTTCCTTCCAGCCAGGCGCCGTGGTGACCGCGCCGTCCGCGAACTTCGCGCCGAAAGTATCGCCAACGCGATTGAGCGGCGCGATGACTTCGCCGGCAAAGCGGCCGGCCTCGGCGATGACGGCCTCGATATCGTCGATGGTGAGGTCGCCGAACAGGCCTTGTTCGATCGCCGCCGTCAGTCCGGTGGCGTATTTGAGCGCAAAGCCGATATCGGCGAGCGGCGCACGGTAAGTCATTGGCGTCCCCAATGTGAAACGCGGGCTTCTTCATCGCGTGAGGTGACGACAACGCCTGGCGGCGGCGGATGATCGTCAGGTACGAAAAAATCCGCCACAAGCTGTTGCGTCGGGTCGACGCGATAGGGCTCGAAGTCGCCGATGCCGTTCTGCGCGAGGAAACTGTCGTCGATCAGAAATTGGCCGGTGAAGCTTTGCGCCGGTTTGGCGAAAACAGCATAGGCCGCATCCGCCACGATCTCTGGCTTGCGTCCGCGCTGCGCCATCTCATCGCCGCCCAGCAGGTTGCGCACCGCGGCGGTGGCGATCAGCGTGCGCGGCCACAAGGCGTTGACGGCGATGCCCGCCGGCCGCAACTCGCCGGCCAGCCCGAGCACGACGAGGCTCATGCCGAATTTGGCCATGCTGTAAGCGGTGTGCGGCGCGAACCATTTCTCTTTCATGTCGAGCGGCGGCGAGATCATCAGGATATGCGGGTTGGATGCTTTCGCCAGGTAGGGAATGGCGAATTTCGAGACCATGAAGGTGCCGCGCGCATTGATCTGGTGCATGAGATCGAAGCGCTTCATGTCGATTTCGGCGGTGCGGGTGAGCGCGATGGCGCTGGCATTGTTGACCACGATATCGATGCCGCCGAAGTGTTGCGCCGTCCGGTCGAGCGCCGCGCGCACAGCGGCTTCATCGCGTACGTCGACGACGAGCGGCAGCGCCTTGCCGCCGGCGCGCTCGATGTCCTGCGCGGCCGTATAGATGGTGCCGGCGAGCTTCGGCTGCGGCGTGGCGGTCTTCGCCGCGATCGCAATATTGGCGCCATCGCGCGCGGCACGCAGCGCGATCGCCAGCCCGATGCCGCGCGAGGCGCCGGTAATGAATAATGTCTTGTTGGCAAGTGTCTTACCGGAGAGCGACATGGGTGGGGATGACATGGTTGGCGTCGACATGGCGGGTCTACTTTTTGCGCGACAGGAACGCGGCAAAGGCCGCGCGCGCTTCTTCCGATTGCAATCGCTCGCGGAACTGCATGAGTTCGGTATCGATCTGCCGGTCGACATCGTCAAGCCGGCCGCGCATCAGCGTCCGCGATGCCGCCACCGCGCCAGCCGGGAGCGCTGCGATCTCGCGGGCGGCATTGAGGGCCGCGGCATCGACCGCGGCGGCCTCGACGATCGTGTTGACGATACCGGCCTCCTTGGCCTCGGCGGCAGACAACGGGCGGCCCATGACCAGCATCGAAAACGCGCGCGCATAGCCCATGCGCATCGGCGCCAACAGGCTCGACGCCGCCTCCGGGATCAGGGCAAGCTTGAGGAACGGCGTGGTGAAGGTAGCGTCGGTCGAAGCAATAACGTGATCGCAGTGGAACAGCATGGTCACGCCGATGCCCACGGCAAGACCGCCCACCGCCGCGACCAGCGGCTTTCGGTTGTGCGCGATCGCCTTGAGAAAGGCCACAGTGGCTGGCCGCAGCGCGCCGCTTTGCGCCGATTCGAGAAATTCGCCGATATCGGCCCCGGCACAGAACGCGCCTGGGGCTCCGGCAACGACGATGCAGCGGATGGCCTCGTTATCCTGGGCCTCGGCAAGCGCGCCGGTCATCGCGGCGTACATCGGCTGGGTCAGCGCGTTCTTCTTTTCCGGGCGGTCCATCCGGATGATGCGGATGGCGCCGTCGTCGCGCACCTCGATGGACTCGGGCATTGGGGCCTTTCTGTTCGCCCGACAGCCAGGCAGCCGCGGACGCCACACATTATAATAGAACCACGGCAAGGCGGGACTGAGTATAGTGTAGGGTGCCGGGGCGGATGGCCGTCGCATCATTGATCCTGAGGGGGCCCGCCATTATGGTCCCGCCGGGCCCTGGGCGATCCCCCGGCGCCAATCCGGATTGGGGCGTAGCCAAGTGGTAAGGCAGCGGATTTTGATTCCGCCATTCGGAGGTTCGAATCCTCCCGCCCCAGCCAGCCAGTCGCCTCTCCACAGGTGGGCGTCTTAAACACCAGAGAAAACCCGCATTTCGGGACATTTCCGCGTGGTGCCGAGGCTCCGCATACTACTTGACCGGGGTCGAGCCAAGAATGTTGGCTAGAATTCTCCCCCTGGCGTCTGAAAAACTCCCAATTTTCGGAGACGCGAGGCAGGAGCCTGGTTTGATCTTCGACTGGGCGGCCGCCCTGGCAGTGAGACGCGGTGTCAGGGTCCTTGTAGAATGACCCATCAGCTTGGGTCTTGCGGGATCAGGTACGTCTACCCTTTGACGATTCCGAAGGTGATCAAATAACCCCCTGAAATCGATATGTCTTCCCGATCCGATCCAGAAATACTGCCAGGCCCGCCGGATACCGAGTCCTTTGTACCGAGTCCGGAGCAGCAGCAGATTGTAGGGCTACTTGAACGTCTTCTCGGCTCTGCATTCGCAAATCGGTATAAGGACTTTTGTCGCCTGACATCGGGCACCACAGGACTGCGCGCCTCGAAGCCGATGGCCGCGCACGCGTTGCGTGAACTCGACTCTATGATGCGCGTTGCCCTAGTGGTTCCGATGGAAGCAAAGGCGGTTGAGAACAAAGAAGATATCGCGCGTCTGAAGGACGCTGTCAAAAGTTTAAGGAGCAAAGGCTACGGACCCGACTCGCTGCAGCGCGCCACGAAAGCCCTAAAACCGCAACACAATCATGCGGCTGAAATCAAGCTCATTGGGGCCCGTCTTGGCTTATCGGAAGACAGCGAGACCGTGCAATCATGGATTTCGCTTACAAAAACTGCTGGACGCGCCCATGAACGGCATTTTCACCGAAGCTTGAGCATCGATGATGCTTTTCGGAATGATTTTCAAAGACCTCTCGATCTAGTTTTAGATGGCGTGCTCGCAGCGCTGCAGAAACGTTATGCCGCATTCATGAAACGGGTAGAAACGATCGCGGCAATGTCGAACCGCGACGAAGCCATTGATCTTTTCGAGACCGAGGTTCCGAACGCGCCTCCTCTCCAGTGGCATTTCTTCCAAAAGATTCAATCCTCGGATTGGCTACCGCTCTTGTTGAAACGCAATCTGGTGCGTGAACCGCTGCTCGATGCCGACGGTTCTGACGTTACAGAGTACGGACCATGGCCGCTTGGTCATTACCTATTGAACGTTGCCAAGTCGCACGACCCAAACACGTTCCCGTTTCTTGTTAAAGCGCTCCGCAATCTCAAGGAATCGCAGCACCCGGCGGTTAAGCGATTTGGTTTGGACACAATCGCTGAGTTGCCGGCGACTGCTGCGAACGACCTTGTCGATGTCGTAATTGGATGGCTCAATCCCGACACGCCCGACCTTTATTACACCGCGCCAGAAGTCATTTTGAAGCGCCTTGCGGAGGGCGGCTATGTTGCAAGCAGCCTGAAAGTCGCGGCGGCCTTGTTTAAGGTATTCAAACGTGGAGGCGTAATCGCCTCCATCCACCCGCAGCATATGTACGAACATCACCTGCCGGGCGCAGCCAGTGTCCTTGCTTTGAAAGATGGCCTTGCCGCCGTTTGTCTGTTTTCAGGTATTCTCGTGGAAGCAGCTGCAATTACCGACAAGGCGCCAAATGAGGATTACTCGTATCTAACGCCCAATCCGCTATCTGATGACAAAATGGCCAACTACGGCATCTGGGAAGCACTGGTCATCGCTGTTCGCAATGCTGCGTTGCTGGGTTCCCAGATCAAGCCGGAATCGACACCGGATATCATACAGTATTTATTCAGCCAGCCGCTGAAGATCTTCACGCGCATTGCGATCCATGTTCTTTCAAAGAACGTGGATGCTGCACCTCAGCTCGCCGCGTCGTTTCTCACTAATGCCGATTTTATCGGCGAGACCTGGTGCGAGGATGAGTATGCTGAACTTGCACTAGCCTATTTCCCGCGACTTTCGGCAGAAGAGAAAAAGAGAATTCTCTCGAAGGTCGATACGCTTGCCGATAGCGGTCGGGAAGCTTATCGCGCACGGTATAGCGCGCACCATAACACGCAACCGACCGCGGAGGACGAACGCCGATATGACAGCGCTGTCATGCAAGAGACCGTCTGGAAATGGCGCACTGTGCTTCCACCAGAACGACAAAGGTTGCTGGACGAGAGCGTTGAGTTGCTTGGTGAGCCGGACGAATTCATGCGTCGGCTATTTCCGCCGGAAATAAGCCCGCTGACGTCTGCTGAGTTTCGGGCCAAGTCGATGTCCGAGATAATCGAGCTGTTGAAAAGTTTTGTACCCAGCGATGGGCCTGTTCGGCAGACGATCAATGCCTTCGGCCAGCAGTTGCGCGCAGCTGTTGAGCAGGAGCCGATGCGTTTCGCTGATGCTGCGCCTGAATGTTCATCACTTCGGCCTATTTACGTGCGTCGTTTGCTCGAAGCTTTCGAAACAGTCGCGACAAAAAGCGAGAAGTCACTTACCTGGGATCCGATACTTAGCTTGCTAAAGTCCGTCTTCGAGAGGTTGGCCAACCCGGCCAACGAGTTTACTCAAGCAGATGCCGATGACAAGGACTGGCTATGGTGTTGCTCTACTGCGGCTAGACTGTTGAAGACCGCTCTTGCGCAACCTCATACAAACCTGAAATTGGAGCGGGCTGAAGTGATCGAAAGTCTTATCACCACTTTGTTCGAACATGCGCCACACGAACCCAGCGCTAAAGACTTTGAATCGGGATTTGAAAGACACCCAGCGTTTACGGCAGCGCAATCGCTTTGGGGATCAGCCATCGAGTTGTGCCTGATCTTTATCTGGTGGCAGAGCAGACAGGAAGGGGCACCAATTCAAAAGGAGCCTCGCCAGGCACTTCAATTGAGTCCTCACATCGCGGCACTTTTGGAGCGAAGCCTGGAGGATCGCTCCACTTGGGGGCGTATCCCTCGCGTATTATTGGGCCAGCGTCTCACCTGGCTTTCGTATTTTGGCAAGGATTGGCTTACCCGCCATTTCCCAGCACTTTTGCCCGACCACGACGAAAGTCTCCGCCGCGCTACGTGGCTTGGACACCTGCAAAGTGATAGCGGGCCAGTCTACTCTCAGACTGCCACCGAATACCTCCTGCCAAGCTACCTTGATGAAATCGACCGAATAGGAGACAACGAAAGCGAAGATAGCGCTGAAAACCGTGCAAAACGGCTCGGCGACTACATATTGCTTCTCTGGATAGCAGAGATGATGCCGGAGGACGTACTAAATCACTTCCTGTCGCGCGCGCCGGGATCGATCAGACGTCACTCTATCGGATATCTGGGTCGGACGCTTCAGCTTCCAGGGGACAAATTACCCGATGACAAGAGAATGCGGGCGCGCCGCCACTGGGAAACCCGACTAGCCGCCGCCTGCTCGGCACCAAATAAAGAAGTCTATCGGGAGGAACTGGCCGCGATCGGCCAATGGTTCATTCATGACGCCGCCAACATCGATCTTGATTGGCTGTTCGACCAGCTGCTGACGCTGTTTAGGGCCGGTTTTGCTCCAAATAACGGATACAGCTTGATCGAGTGGCTGGGACACGTCGCGCCCTCCCATCCGTCGCAAGCCGTAGGCGTCTTGGCGGAGATGCTCGCCAGTCCCCATCTTAATCACTGGACGTACACAACGCATACAGCGCCAATCCGGACCGTGTTGCAGCACGGGCTTCTAGCGGACCCGGCAACGGCGCAGCGATCCCGGGATGTCATCAACGTATTGGCTACGATGGCTCAACCTGGCTATCTTGATCTTCTTGAAACAGGAGGAAATCAGGCTAACCCGATTGTGGGCCGTGATGATTGACCCGGCTCATAACTTGATGCACCGCACCTCATTTCGGGTTGGACTTTCATCGTGACTAGTTTCAGATTGAAGGCTCCTATCGCCACCAACGGCTATGGACATGCTGAACATCAAGGTTTTGTAGTCTATGACTGATTGGCCCTCCTACTTTACGGGCCGTCGGGATCACATCCACGCGTTAGGCGTGATTTCGCTTTCTTACAGTGCCTTTGAACGCAACCTCACTACGCTATATACCCACCATCCGAATGTTAAGGGCATGCCGCCAGAACTGGTCAATAAGTATTGGTCAGCCCAAAGCGAGGTGAGCCAGGTCAAGTCCGTTCGCGACATCTTCAAGATGTATGAGGTCGATCCGGCGCCGCTCGGGTTCGTCAATAGGCTGATGGATTATTACAACTGGTGCTCCCACACCCGCAATCAGCTTTTGCATTCCGAATTTTACCCGTCGCTCTTCGGAGGCAAGCCAGACAAATTATATCTCACCAAACGGGAATCGAAGACCGCGCCCGCTCAGATCTACATCACTCTTTCCGTTGAACAACTACGCGACATTGCCGACAAGATCGAGCATGGTAAGCGTCAGTGTGCCGCCTTCATCATTTGGCTCAGGATCAGGGATTTTCCGATTGATGAATTGCCCGTGAGTTATCGGAGCTACAGAGATGATCCGATGCCAGAACCTCTCGACGTTCCCGACAGATAGCGGCGCTTAATGTTCCTCACGACGATCCGCCGGATTACCTCAAAAGGAAGAAAGCCACGCGCCGGCGAGATGCCCCAGGGTAGATAGGTCAGAAGAACGCCAAGGCGAACCCAGCATTGTCCCTCAGCTACAGGGACTTACGCGCCCCGCTCTAATCGTACTAAGCTGGCGCCGCTGGCACCTGGCTCTTCAGCCTCAGTAACCGGGTTGAGATTGTCAGCGAGCCAGTCGAAACGATGGAGTGTTTGACTGCTCATCCCAGCTTAATGCGACCTGTTCCAGGTCGCTCAGCAATCGCGCTGTTCGCTGTTCTCCGATCAAAAGGTCTTTAGTGATCGCCGGGGATAGGAATGTCAGTTTGAGCCCCTTACGTATCACCTTGGGATGGAGATCGAGTTGGTGTGCCAAATCCTCCACCGAGCTGCATGTTCCATCGGATAAAGACTTGAGCCAATTGTGCGCGCGAACGATTGCTTGCGCGAGCAATGGATTGGCAATTCGCTGAGAATGACTGGCGCCACTTTCATCAATCTCGGCACGATTGTCGCTAGGTCGATTTATAAACGGAACCTCAACGGTGGATGCGTCGATGTCACCGTCGCCTTTCAGCGCTATCGCGACGTGCTTGGTGTGCACAACGACTCGTCCTACGTATTTTTCCACGCACTGAGCCGGAGCGAGACCGTTGCAATCCGACCTGGCTCGGAGTGCCTTGAGCAGCGCAGCCTCGATCTCAGAGGCTGATACCCGAGGTGCTGATCCGGCTTCGGCCTTTCGCCCCTTTAACAGGGCTGAACTCACATAGAAACGGTATCGCACTCCCTCCTTCTGAGCGAAGCTTGGACTCATTCGATTGCCGCGGTCGTCGAAGAGTAATCCACTCAGCAACGCGCCGGACGCGTGCCGCCGGACGGTTCGGTCGTGAGTATTGGATTTCAGGAGCTGCTGCACGCGCTCGAACGTATCTCGATCAATGATTGGAGCGTGCTCGCCGGGATACCAGCGGCCGCTATGGCCCGTTTCGCCAAGATAGACGCGGTTCTTCAGAAGATAGGCGAGGGGACCATAGGTAAAGCGAATGCCGCCTACAATCCTGCCGGCGGTCGGGCGCTTTTTGCTAACGATGCCCTTGGCATCAAGCTCGGTAATAAGCTTCTGGAACGACCGTAGGGCAAGGTATCGGTCGAAGATCATACGAACCGTCTTCGCTTCGACCGGATTGATGACCAGCCGCTTGTCCTTGCAATCGTAGCCAAGCGGAACACTGCCACCCGTCCATTTTCCCTTCTTGCGGGATGCGGCGAGCTTGTCGCGGACACGCTCGGAGGCCAGCTCGCGTTCGAACTGCGCAAACGATAGAAGGACATTCAATGTCAGCCGCCCCATGGAGGTGGTCGTGTTGAATTGCTGGGTGATGGCCACGAAGGACACTTTTTTCGCGTCGAAAACCTCGACGAGCTTGGCGAAGTCCATCAGCGAGCGGGTCAGCCGATCGATCTTGTAGACGACCACGACATCAACTTGGCCGTCCGCCATGTCCTTGAGCAGCCGCTGCAGGGCAGGGCGTTCCAAGTTGCCGCCGGAATAGGCGGCATCGTCGTAGCGTTTTGGCAGGATGCGCCAGCCCTCCGAGGCCTGTGACCTAATGTAGGCCTCACAGGCCTCACGCTGGGCATCGAGCGAATTGAACTCCAGCTCGAGCCCGTGCTCGGTCGATTTCCGGGTGTAGATCGCACACCGGAACAGCTTGCCGGGCTTAGTTGACATGGCGCCTACTCTTTATCCGCCCGCAGGCCGAAGAATTTCGGTCCGTTCCAGCGGGTGCCGGTGATGAGGCGGGCAATTTGCGACAGGCTTTCATAGGGCTTGCCCAGGTAGGCGAACCCATCCTCCAGCACGGTCACCTGGTGGCGTTCGCCTTTCCATTCCCGGATTAGGACCGAACCCGGCTTGATCCGTCGCGGCAGAACGATCCGTCCGTTGTTTTTGCCGTATTGCTCCATGAGTTGCTTAAGGAGCCGCGCGGTCGTTCGGTCCAGGCCCCCATAGGCATCTTGTTGGATCTTGTAGGCGATGCTGCGGCGCAAGAGATCAGGCCCGAAAGCGGTGGGCGGGTCTGATTTGAACTTCGCGCGCCACAGCGCGCGAAGCTCAACTATAGGTATGGATCGAAGCCGCTCGACTTCGGCTTCGACCACGCCGGCTTCAACCGGCTGCTGAGCCATGGCTACGCCGCCTTACGGCTTGCAGCGCGGGTATCGCCCGTCTTCTTCGCCGGCTTTGCAGCGACTATCCGGTAACAGCGGTCACCGTCGGTCTTTTCGGTTTCGAGCTTCAGACCCAGTTTCTTGCGCACTACACCGGCAAAAAAGCCGCGGACCGAGTGCTGCTGCCAGCCGGTCGCCTTCATGATGGCGGCGATGGTTGCGCCCTCTGGGCGTTGTAGCAGATCGAGCACCTTCTCCTGCTTGGTCCCGGCGCGGGACTTCGACTCAACCGCTTTCTTAAGTTCATCCTTTTTCTGAGCTTCATCCTTTCCGTGAACTGAAGCCGCCTTAGGCAGCGCTTTGTGGCCTGACCTCAATTTTCGCTTTGGATTGCGGGTATTCGTGCTCATGTTGGACTCCTCTTCGGTTATGGCGGCACATGCTGCCGCCACCACCGAAGCCCCGCGGAGGCCGAACGGGCGCTGGCGGGGTGGGAGAGGGAATAGCTTGGGTCAGGTGTCGCGGAGGCGATTGATTAGGCTCGCCGCATTGAGCAGCGTCGTCACCTCATAGATCGGCTGCTCGACGTCGTTTGCGATATCGACGGCTTTGTCCACGTTGCCGGCTTCCGAGCAGGCTTCGGCGGCGCGCGCGATGCTTGCCGCATTGTCCAGTCGTTCGCGGATTTCCCGTAAGTGGGCCTTGATCGTGAGGTCGGTGGTTTGATTGTCCATGCGCGGTCTCCTTTGGCAGGACCATGCATGCTCGTTCTGTCAGGATATTCCAGTCCGCACCGGCTGCTGGTGGGCGCGCCTGCAGCCGCGAGCTGCAAATGGCGCCGGCCAGGATTAAGCCATTCGGCGGACGAGCGTACGCAGGATCTCGATAGGATCGGCGCCCATCGCCTTGGCAATGCCAACAAATTCCACGACGTCGATACGCCGCTCGCCGCCTTCGTATTTGGCTATAAATGATTGCGGTCTTTTCAGGCGCTTGGCGAGCTTTTCTTGCGTCAAGTTGGCCCTTGCGCGTGCTTCGATCATCAACTCGCAGAAGACCTGTTGGTCCCTGGAATGGACCGATTTGATGATACCGCGCCTGCGAGTCGCCATAAGCTGGGCAGGCTGATCCCAGTATCGAATTATCCCATAACTGGATATTATGAGAAAACTAGGCTATCCCTCGAGCCGAGGGTGGAATGATGATTACCGCGAACATCGTACGGTATATTAAATTTGGACGAGGAGGTGGCTGGGCGGCCTCGTCATTGGAGCGCGGCGAACTCCATTTCGGCCATGGCCAAATATCCCACGAAATGGCACTTACGAGCGATCGTAGGACAATCAAGCAGCACGGCCTTCATCAAGGGCGCGACGCTCGCACCGCCAGTCAGGACGCTCGGGAGATTTTCGATTTCTATAATCTAGGTTCCGACTGTCTTTGGATAACCTTTGCCAAGGACCACTTGTGGTGGACGTTCGCGGAGTCCGGGGTAATCTGGCTCGGTAAAGGCAAAGGCCATGGCGAGCGAATGCGTAAGAGCATCGGCGGCTGGAGGAATACCGACGTCAACGGTGCCGCTCTCAAGATCAGCGCTCTCACCACAAAGCTGACCAAGGTCTCTGCATATCGGCGTTCGATATGTGCGGTAGAGGCACAAGATTATCTTTTGCGTCGAATTAACGGTGTCGTCGATCCACTTTTAGCGCAGTGTAATGAGG
>JBARER010000048.1:0-11078 GCA_049796395.1 Xanthobacteraceae bacterium | reverse complement strand
CGGTGACCGCGCTGGCGCGGGTCGGCGCCCGGGCGCTGATCGCCTGCGGCCGCGTCGGCAATTTCGAGCTCTGCCAGCAGGCGACGCAGATTGCCGCGGAAGTATTCTCCATCCGGCATGTCTGTGGCTTTGGCGAACATCTGCCCGACGGCGTGGTCGGTTTGGACGATTTGTTTGCGGCGGCCCGACTCGACCCCATTCCGTCGCTCGACCGCGACGACAATGCCGCGGCGCATGTCGCGGTGACCACTTTCGAAGTCGGCGAGGATGGGCCGCTGCCGGTGGCGCGTCGCCATCTCGAATTCTTGGCCGGCGGACTGTGCGCCTTCCTGGAAGGTCGCCTCGAACAGGAGGCGAGCCTCCTCTCGGCGGTGCCGCCGGCGTCGTTTGCCGGGCTCTGCCTGACGCTGATGCCGTGGCTGTTGGCCGGCGGCACGCTGGCGCTGCACCATCCCTTCGATGCCGAAGTCTTCGCCCAGCAGCGACGCAACGATCGCGCCGCAACGCTGATCCTGCCGGCTCAGGTAGCGTTCCGCCTCGCCGAGACCGGCATGTTTGCGCGGGAAGGCCCGACGACCGTTCTCGCAGCCTGGCATGCTCCGGAGCGATTAATGGCGGCGCCTGGGGCGGACTGGCCCGAGCGCGATGCGACGCTCGTCGACGTGGCGATTTTTGGCGAAGCCGGCTTTGTTGCGACGCGGCGGGGCAGCGGCGGCCGGCCGGCGCCGATGGCGCTCAAGCCGGTCGCTGCGGCCGGCGATGGCGAGGACGCGGTCAGTGTCGCGGAACTGGCGAATAGCGACACCGGCACGCTGATGCTGCGCGGGCCGCTGGTGCCGCGCGCGGCGTTTCCGCCTGGTATCGAACTCTCCGACCAGCCGTATTTGCGCATTGCCCGTGATGGCTTTGTCGACACCGGGTTTCCCTGCCGCATCGATCCGTTGCGCCAAACCGTCACGATTACGGGCCCGCCGTCCGGTATCGCCACTGTCGGGGCCTATCGCTTTCCGCTCTGTACGCTGCTCGCAACGATCGGCCGCATCGACGCCGGCGCAGCGCTTGCCGCCCTGCCCGATCTGCTGACCGGCCAGCGTCTGGTCGGCACCGCAGCCGACCTTGCCGCCATGCAGTCGGCGCTTTCTGCGCTCGGGACCAACCCGCTGGTGACGGCCGCTTTCGGCGAACGCGGCGAGCAAGTGCTGCGCGAGGCGGTCGCCTGAGCGCCCAAACAGCCGGCCCGTTGACGGCCCATTAACAGCCCTTTGGCATGCTTTACGGACTGTATCCGTAAAACCGCGTGCCTGCGTATCATGGCGTTGCAAGGTCCGTTCGCCGTCATTGCCGACACTCCGGCGCCGGATGTCGTCGACGCATTGCGTGCCGCGGGCGCCTCTCCGGTCATCGAGACCGGTTGGGCGGACGCGGCCACTTCGCTCGGGGCCGCGGAACCTGAAGCCGTTATCCTGGCCGATACGTGCCCGGACCCGGCGCGGGTGGCGGCGCTGACCGAGCTCTTGGGCGAGCAGCGGCAAAAAGGCAGCGGCCTGTTCATGCCGGTCATCGCCCGCACCCGTGACGACGGCGTGGCTTGCGTGCCGGACGCATTTGCCATTGGCCACAACGCCACACCGCAACGGCTGGTGCGGCGGTTGTCCACCGCGATCCGGATTCGCACCCTGCACGGCACCGTGCAGCGCCGCATGCGCACGCTCGCTTCGCGCGGCGAGCAGCTTCCGGAATTATCCACCACCGATCCGCTCGAGGAAGCGACCGTATTGATCGCCGGCCGCGGCCGCACCTATCCCGAGCTGTCGGTCGCCTTTGGCGAGCGGCTTGGCGTGGTCGGCGCTCTCTCGGTCGAAAGCGCCGCGCGCGCGCTCAACGCGCGTGAAATTGACGGCATGGTGATCGGCGACGGCTTCGGGCCGAAAATCGTCGAAGCCATGCTGACCGTGCTCGCCGAAGACGTGCGTTTTCGCGATCTTCCAGTCGCCGTGCTGGGTGGCCATCCCTCGGTCATCGAGCCGTTCTCGATCGAGCTCGCCAATCTGGAGCGGACCTCCGAAGGGCCGCAGCGGCTGATGGAGCGCTTTCTGCCCTATGTCCGCGCCCACGCCTTCAGCCAGCGCCTCAAACGCATGCTCAAGTCGCTCGATGCCAAGGGCATGCTTGATCCGGACACCGGGCTGCTCGGTCACGAAGCCTTCTGGCGCGACCTCAACCGCGCCGTCGACGACGCCGAAAAACGCGGCGTAGGCTTGTCGATTGCGCGCTTCTCCTTTGACGGTGGTGATCGCCGCATCAGCATCGACGCGGCGCGGCTATTGGGCCGGCTGATGCGCCAGGTCGACTTCGCCTGCCGCGAGGCCGACAACTCGATTTTCGCGGTATTCACCGAGACCGATCTGCGCGCGGCCCATATCGTGGCGCGCCGTATCGCCAGTGTTCTCAAGAACACCATGCTGGCTCCGGATCAGAAGAAAAGCGGCATCGACGCGGCGGTAACGCTCGCCACATTGAAGCCGACCGACAGCGTAGAATCGCTGCTCGCGCGGGTCGTCGGCGACATTGCCGCCGGCTGAAACGGCGGCCGATCCGCGGCTCTGGCGATTTGACCTAAGCGCTACGACATATACGCTGGAAGCGATTGTGCTCCAGGCTGAACGAAACGGATCAGGTTTGGCGATGGCTGATAAAAGCGACGAGCGCGCCAGCGTTCGCATCGATGTGGTGTCCGACGTGGTCTGCCCCTGGTGCTATATCGGCAAGCGCCGGCTGGAAGGCGCCGCCGCGCTCCTTCCCGACATCGACGTCGAGGTCAATTGGCGGCCCTATTTCCTCAACGATTGGATTCCGCGCGACGGCATCGACCGGCAGACTTATCTGGAAACCAAATTTGGTTCGGCCGAGCGTTACAGCGTCATCGCCGAGCGCATCACGGCCGCGGCGGCGATGGAAGGCCTCGCCTACAATCCGGACAAGATCGGCCGGCAGCCCAATACGCTCGATTGCCACCGGCTCATTCTATGGTCGCGCAGCGCCACTGATCCCGGCCGCATGAAGCAGCGGCTGATGCAGCTGTATTTTGCCGAAGGCGCAGATCTGACCGATCCGAGAATTCTGATCCAGGCGGCGATCGATTGCGGCATGGACGGCGATCTGGTCCGCCGGCTGCTGGCCAGCGATGCCGACATCGATCGGATCGAGGGCGAAGCCGCTTCGGCGAAAGAGGCCGGCATCGACGGCGTGCCGTGCTTCATTTTTGGCTCGAGCGTCATCGTCACCGGCGCGCAGTCTCCGGAATATCTCGCCAGCGCGATCGAGCGCACTTCCGGGCGGCACACGCGCCTGCGCGCGTGAGCGCTGTGGGGCTTCAGCCGAAATTCAGTGCCGCCGTCGATATTTCGCTCTTGCCGCGGATCATGATGTTGAACGCGAGCACGATACGGTCCTGCGATTCATCCGCGCTTCCCTCTTCGACTGCGTGCGGGACATGGCTCGGCCACATCACCATGCGTCCCTTCTCGGCGGGAAGCACGAAAACGTCGGCGTTGAACTCGTTCTTTTGCGTGTAAGTCGGTTCAAGACTCTTCGCCAGCTGGCGTGGTGACGCGAACACCGTCGGTCCGCAATGCTTCGGCGTCTTGATGTAGACGATGCCGCTGAGCAGGCAGTTCGGGTGCATGTGCATGGAGTGGCGGCGATTGGGGTGGGCAATGTTGGCCCACATATTGGTGATGTAATGCGATGTGCGCTTGATGGCGTAAATGTCGAGGACTTGCTCGGATTCCTTCATGATGACGCCGACCAACTCCTGCAACTTCGGCAGCGTCTGCAGATCGTCCGCCGTCATATAGGCGCGCATCCGCGCGCTCGAAGCCGCCGAAGTGCCTTGCCCCGAGCGCTGCAGATCGCGCAGCGTCTTCTCCACCCGGTCGCAGAGCGTGAGGTCGGACAATTTGCCGGTAAACAGCGGCGTCGGAAACAGCCGAAAAAGCTGCTTGTCGAGCAATTCGGTGGGCTTGATTTCGAGGTTGGCCGCGGAAGGAATGTCGAGCATCGGGGTTTCTGCCCTTGTGTCCCCCAGACTGGCAGCGCAATTTGAACCAGCAAACAAAGCTAACCAAGCCCCGGAAATGGGCACAGCATCGATAGAAACACGGCTTTCCCCAGAATTGGGGACGGGCTCGCCCTTGCAGGGCGCACCGCGACATGCATTGCACATGCCGGGGCGGTGCGGGCCTGCATCATGACCGGACCCAATGTGACTCGCCAACACTCGCCGGTTTCGCTCGGTCGGTTCTCGCGCGCCGCGATCGTGCTGGTGTGCGCGGCATTTTCCGCAGTCGTGCTCGTTCTGTGCGTCCTCGCAGGATTGCATTTTCGCCGCTCGGTCGAAAACGAGCTCTACCGCGAGACCGAAAATATCGCTCGCGTTCTGATGGCGGGCTTCGACGACGATGCTGAAACCGCCGACGCCATTCTGTCGCGGCTTGCCGCTGACATTCCGCAAAGCGAAGTTTCCGCCGACCACGAAGCCGAGTTGCACCAGTTGCTCACCGGTTACGATTTGCAGCCGTCGATGATCGGCCCCGGCATTCTCGACCGCGACGGCACGCTGATCGCCAGCGCCCGCGCCGATCCGACTCCCAAAATTTCATTTAAGGACCGCAACACGTTCCTGGCCCACGCCAACGCTCCGGGCGAAACGGAGCTTTATATTTCGGCGCCGATGCGCGGCGCGATTACCAACGACTGGTCGATTCAGTTCTCGCGGGCGCTGCGCGACCCATCGGGTGCGCTGTACGGCGTGGTGCTGTTGTCGTACCGGCTCGAGCACTTCGTCAACCTTTACGAAAAGCTCAAGCTGACCGACCGCGGTCTTGCCGGGCTCACTGGCAAAGACGGCGTGGTGCGAATCCGCACCTTGAACGGCGTCATCGGCTATGGCGCGGAGGTGTCACGCGTGCCGCTGGTCTATAACCGGGTTCTGGCCGGAGAAACCAGCGGCACCTTCTACAGCCGCGGCGGTCCCGACGACCTCACGCGTATCGGCGCCTTCGCGGTTTCACCGACCACGCCGTTCTACGTGATCGTCGCCTATGGCAGCGACTATCTGCGCGCGCAATATATCGGCTTCTTCTACCTCCTCGGCCTGTGCTGGTTCGTGCTCACCGCGGCGATGATAGCGGCCGCGGCCTTTGTTCACCGGCTGGGCAAGCAGAGCCAGCAGGCCCAGCTCGAGATCGTCAACTCGGCGATCGCGGAGCGGCAAAAAATCTCGGCCGACATGCACGACAGCATCGGCGCCAGCCTCGCCACGCTGCTCGCTTCCTTTACGACCGGCCCGATCGATCTCGCCGACGCCAAGCGTCGGGTTGGCGAAATACTGATGGAATTGCGCTTTCTGGTGGACAGCTCGGAGACGCCCGACGGTGACGTCAATTTGCTGCTCGCCAATGTGCGCCACCGCATGGCGAGCGGCATCGAATTGGCCGGCATTACGCTTGGCTGGCAGGTCGCCCTGTTGCCGGCGATCGCCGGAATGACGGCGCGCGATGCGCTGGCGATCAAGCTCGCGCTGATGGAGGCGCTGAGCAATGTGCTGCACCATTCCCACGCCAAGACCGCCGATTTGACGGCAAGCTACGAGCCTGAAAATTCGGCGATCCGGATCGCGGTGTGCGACGACGGCCAGGGCTTCGATCCGGCGGCCACGGCCGCCGGCCGTGGGCTTGCCAACATTCGAAAGCGCATCGCTAGCATTTCAACCGGCGCGACTATCGAAGTCGACTCGGCACCCGGGCGCGGCACCGCGGTGCGCATCGCGTTGCAGGTGCCGGCGGCCTAACGGCCCGCGAGCGCGGCGGTTCTTGAAACGGCAACACCCGGGCGTTAATGAATGAGACTGCGGCGGCGCGCTTCGTAAACCGCTTCGGTCTTGGAGTGCACTTCGAGCTTGCGGTAGATGCGCTTGAGGTGGCTGTGCACGGTCGCGGTTGAGATGGCGCAAATGGCCGAGGTCTCAGCGTAGGAAAATCCTTTGGCGATCATTTCCAGAATCTCGCGCTCGCGCGGCGTCAAGGCAGCGTCGCCGCCGCCCTCCGGCGCGGCATCGGCGGCTTTGCCGTGCAGCCGATCCAACAGCTTGCGTGCGATCATCGGCGACAAAGGCGAACCGCCGTCGCGCAAGGCATGAATGTCGCGCCGCAGTTCCTCCAGCGGCGTGCCCTTCAGGAGATAGCCGTCGGCACCGGCCTCGATGGCCGCGGTCACCGTTTTCTCGTCGCCGAAGGTGGTGACGACGAGCGCGCTGCAGCCGGGCGACAAGGCTTTCAGCCGGCGAATGACGTCGATGCCGGAAATGTCCGGCAGGCCGAGATCGACCAGCACGATGTCGAGCGACAGGTGCGCGAACGCCCCGACCGCCGCCTCGCCGTCGGCGAATTCGCCGACCACCGCGTAGTCCGGGTCAGCTTGCAAAAGAGCCGCCAGCATCTTCCGCAGCGCCGGATCGTCCTCGACAATCGCGGTACGGATCGGTCTATCGGTCTTAATTGCAGTCATCGGTCTATCGGTCTTAATTGCAGTCAATGTCGAATCCTCGCCGGTCATCGAACCCTATCACGTACAGCGCTTGCATTTCGGCGCCAGGACGGCGTGCCAATGTAATAAATATCGCTAACGGTCGGGAATAAATTGCGGGGTCTACGTCAACGGAACCTTCAGTGTCGCCGGGCTTAAATGGGGAGTATTTGCGGATAAACCCATGATAGCGACCGAAGCGATCGAAATTTTGGCGCACACGCTTTCGCCGCAGATTGCCCCGGAGGGCGCCAAGGATATGTCGGCGCCCTGCCCCAAATGCCGCGTCGGCATGATCTTTGTCACGGCGCTGCAGCACCCGCACGCGCCAGCCATGCGGCGCACCGTGTTTCTGTGCATGCCCTGCAATCAGACCCGCAATTATTCGCTCTCCGCCGCGATGGCGGAGGCTTATGCAGCACTGCTTCCGCCGCCGACAGTGTAAGCCGCGCTTTCTGCGAAGAATTCCCAGCTCTCGTCGTCGTTGCCGGACTTGATCCGGCAATCCATGAGGCGTCGCTGTATGCTCGGCAGGTCAGCATGGACCACTGGGTCAAGCCCGGTGGTGACGAAATAAGGTGTAGGCTGAGGGAAGCAAGGCTCACGCGGACTGGTTTTATGAAAGCAAAGGCGCCTCATATGGCAGCGATGGAACGCGATCCCAATCAGGTTGGCGCTTCAGGCGCCTACAGCAACAGCGCCATTGCCATGATGCCGCGGGGACAAGCGCTCCCGGCGTCGGAAGAGGAGCGCGTCCTCGGCATCAAGATCGCAAGAGCGATGGCGTCCGGCCCTCGCCATATCACCAAAGACGCAACGGTTGCGGAAATGGCGGATCACGGCGAGCTCAACGTCCTCCGTCAGGGGCACCAACGAATGGGTGTGCTTTCCCGGCGACGAGAACCAAATCGGCAATGTTCCGATGTGCGCCGATCCGATGGGCCTGCAATGGATGATGGATATCATGGCGAGGAAGCCGAAGCCCACCAACACGGCTCCGGGCCTGATCTACATGCTGTGCGGCGCGACGCAGCACAGCAACACTGATCCGTTCGACAAAACCAGTCCGGCTATTCCGATTGGTCCGCACTGGATGATCATTTGGCCTTACGATGCCAAACGCAGCGGGCTGCCCAACAATGTCAGAGATGCCGGCGCCTGGGTGATGTTCGACGGCACGCCTTACGCCTATCTGCACATCTGCGGTACGCCGTGGACCGGAAATGAATACGGACCCGATCAGATCCCGATCTGGACGATGCGCTATGGGCCGCCACCGGAGCCTTGACAGTTGACGGCGAGGCGAAGCAACGGAGCAATCTGTAAGGCGGGTTGAGCGGCAGCGAAGCCCATCGAAGAACCTCGAAGGCTGCATGATGGGTTTCGTTTCACTCAACCCAGCCTACGGGCGCGCGCGTTTGCGCGACCGGCGACGCGTCACTATCTGCCGTCCAAGCCGGTATGCAGACATGAAACACCAGCAGCTTTCGCTTTTTGAGCCACTATCGGAGGCGCCCGAGCCGCCGTCCATGCCGGCCGGCTTTCGCTACGCGGCTGACCTGATCGACGCGGCCGAACAGGCGCGGCTTGTCGCGGCCTTCGCCGATCTGCCGTTCAAAGAATTTGAATTTCACGGCTTTCTCGGCAAGCGCCGAGTCGCCTCGTTCGGCACGCGCTACGATTTCAACGGCGGCGGTCTGAAACAAGCCGAGCCGATGCCGTCCTTTCTTGAGCCGCTGCGCGAGCGCGCCGCCGCGTTCGTCGGCCTCGCGCCGGACCGCCTCGCGCACGCGCTGGTCACCGAATACCGGCCGGGCACGGCGATCGGCTGGCATCGCGACCGGCCGCACTACGACGATGTGATCGGCGTCTCGCTGCTTTCGCCCTGCACATTCCGGCTGCGCAAGAAACGCGGCAGTTCCTGGGAACGTGCGTCGCTCCGGCTCGATCCGCGCTCGGTCTATCTGCTGCGCGGCCCCTCACGCGACGAATGGGAACACAGCATTCCCGCGGTGGACGCGTTGCGCTATTCGGTGACGTTCCGGTCGATGCGGGATATGTAGGGCGGTACGTTCGCCGAGTTTGGTTTGCTCCACCTCTTTCGCGGGGCGGAGAAAAGATCACGCCGCTTTCTTCCCCTTCTCCGCGATCCCCGCCAGCGCCCGCAAAATATCGGTGGCGCCTTTGATGCGCGCCTTTGGCGTTTCCCATTCGTCGAAGAATACGACCTTCAGGTCGGGGCGCACGCGGGCGCCGACCGGGTGCTTGGCGATGTAGGAAATCAACCCGTCGGGGTTTGAGAAAATATTGTCGCGGAACGACAGCACGGCGCCCTTCGGACCGACGTCGATCTTCTCGACATTGGCGCGCCGGCACAGCGTCTTGATGGCGACGATCTGTAAAAGGTACTCCACTTCCTCCGGCAATGAGCCAAAGCGATCGACCAGCTCGGCGGCAAACGCCTCGATATCGCGCTCGTCCTCGATCTCGGCCAGGCGCCGATAGAGCGCGAGCCGCACCGGCAGGTCGGTGACGTAATCCTCCGGAATGAGCACCGGCGTGCCGATGGTGATCTGCGGCGACCATTTGTCGGCCGCCGGCGCGGTGATGCCCGCCTTCATCGACAGGACTGCCTCCTCCAGCATTTGCTGATAAAGCTCGTAGCCGACCTCCTTGATGTGGCCCGACTGCTCGTCGCCGAGCAGATTCCCGGCGCCGCGGATGTCGAGATCGTGCGAGGCGAGCTGGAAGCCGGCGCCGAGCGTGTCGAGCGATTGCAGAACTTTGAGCCGGCGCTCGGCCTGCGGCGTGATCCGGCGCTTGGCCGGCAGCGTGAGCAGCGCATAGGCGCGCAGCTTGGAGCGGCCGACGCGGCCGCGCAGCTGATAGATTTGCGCCAACCCGAACATGTCGGCGCGATGCACGATCAGCGTATTCGCGGTCGGAATATCGAGACCGGATTCGATGATAGTGGTCGAGAGCAGCACGTCGTATTTGCCGTCGTAGAACGCCGCCATGATGTCTTCCAGCACGGTCGGCGCCATCTGGCCGTGGGCGACCGCGACGCGCACTTCCGGCACGGTCTTGTCGAGGAAGCTCTTGGCCTCGGCGAGATCCTCGATGCGCGGGCAGACATAGAACGCCTGCCCGCCGCGATAGCGCTCGCGCAGCAGCGCCTCGCGCACCGTCACCGGATCGAACGGCGAAACGAACGTGCGCACCGCGAGCCGGTCGACCGGCGGCGTGGCGATGATCGACATGTCGCGCACGCCGGATAAAGCAAGCTGCAGTGTGCGCGGGATCGGCGTTGCGGTCAGCGTCAGCACATGGACCTCGGCGCGCAGTTGCTTAAGCTTTTCCTTGTGGCCGACGCCGAAATGCTGCTCCTCGTCGACCACGATCAGGCCGATGTCCTTGAACGTGATCGATTTGCCGAGCAGCGCATGGGTGCCGATGACGATGTCGATCTCACCGTCGGCGAGGCCTTTCTTCACCGCGGCGAGGTCTTTGGCGGAAACCAGCCGCGAGGCCTGCGCGACATGAAGCGGGTAGCCCTTCAGCCGCTCCGAGAAGGTCTTGAAATGCTGGCGCGACAGCAGCGTGGTCGGCACCACCACGGCGACCTGCTTGCCGTTCATCGCGGCGATGAAGGCCGCCCGTAACGCAACCTCGGTCTTGCCGAACCCGACGTCGCCGCAGACCAGCCGATCCATCGGGCGGCCCGAGCCGAGATCGTTATTGACCGCGGCGATGGCGGCAAGCTGGTCGTCGGTCTCCTCATAGGGAAAGCCGGCGCAGAATTCGTCGTAAAGGCCGGTGTCGACCACAAGCCGCGGCGCCTCACGCAGTTGCCGCTCGGCGGCGACCTTAATCAGTGCGCCGGCGATTTCGCGGATGCGGTTTTTCATACGCGCCTTGCGCGTCTGCCAACCCGCCCCGCCGAGTCGGTCGAGCTCGACGCCCGCGCCTTCCGAGCCGTAGCGCGAGAGCAGCTCGATGTTCTCGACCGGCAGGAACAATTTGTCGCCGCCGGCATAATGGATTTCCAGGCAGTCGTGCGGTGCGCCGGCGGCCTCGATGGCGCGCAAGCCATGGAAGCGGCCGATGCCGTGATCGACGTGGACGACAAGGTCGCCGGCCGAGAGACCGGTCACCTCGGCGATGAAATTGTCGGCGCGCTTAGACTGCCGCCGGGCGCGGATGAGCCGCTCGCCCAAAATGTCCTGTTCGGTGAGGAGCGCGACATCCGCGGTCTCGAAACCGGAATCGAGTCCCAGCACGGCGAGCGCCACTTGCGGCTTCGGCAGCGCCTGCGCGGCCGGCCACGACGCCACGGCGGTGAGATTGTGCAAGCCGTGCTCGGCGAGCACATGCGACATTCGCTCCCTGGAGCCGTCGCTCCAAAGCGCGATCACAACGCGCTTGCCGCCGGCCTGCAGCGTCGTGACGTGCTTGGTGACAGCCTCGAACACATTGGCGTCCGGCATGGCGCG
>JBARER010000047.1:0-22077 GCA_049796395.1 Xanthobacteraceae bacterium | reverse complement strand
ATGACTACGTGATCGGCCAGGATCACGCCAAGAAGGTGCTCTCGGTCGCGGTCCACAATCACTACAAGCGGCTCAATCATCAGAGCAAGCACAACGACGTCGAACTGGCGAAGTCCAACATCCTACTGATCGGTCCGACGGGCTCCGGCAAAACGCTGCTGGCGCAGACGCTGGCGCGTATCCTCGACGTGCCGTTCACGATGGCGGACGCCACCACGCTGACGGAAGCCGGCTATGTCGGCGAAGACGTCGAGAATATCATTTTGAAGCTGTTGCAATCGGCCGACTACAACGTCGAGCGGGCGCAGCGCGGCATCGTCTATATCGACGAAATCGACAAGATTTCGCGTAAGTCGGACAATCCTTCGATCACCCGCGACGTCTCGGGCGAGGGCGTGCAGCAGGCGCTCCTAAAGATTATGGAAGGCACCGTTGCCAGCGTGCCGCCGCAGGGCGGCCGTAAGCATCCGCAGCAGGAGTTCCTGCAGGTCGACACCACGAATATCCTGTTCGTCTGCGGCGGCGCCTTCGCCGGCCTGGAGAAGATCATTTCCGCGCGCGGCCGCTCCACCTCGATCGGGTTCGGCGCCCGGGTGGCGGCGCCGGAGGATCGCAAGCAGGGCGAGATTTTCCGCGAGGTCGAGCCGGAGGATTTGTTGAAATACGGGCTCATTCCTGAATTCGTCGGCCGGCTTCCGGTCGTGGCGACTTTGGAAGACCTCGACGAGCCTTCGCTCAAGCGCATCCTCACCGAGCCGAAGAACGCGTTGGTCAAGCAATACCAGCGCATGTTCGAGATGGAGACGGTGGACCTCACGCTCGCCGATGAGGCGCTTTCGGCGATCGCGCGCAAGGCGATTGACCGGAAGACCGGGGCCCGCGGCTTGCGGTCGATCATGGAGAGCATTTTGCTCGACACCATGTTCGATCTGCCGAGCCTCGAAGGCGTCGAAGAGGTGGTGATCTCGCGTGAGGTCGTCGAGGGAAGCGCCCGGCCGCTCTATATCTATGCCGATCGGTCCGATCGCGCCGGCGAGACCGGCGGAGCGAGCGCCTAGCGGGTGGCCGGAACCCACACCCGCGATTCGGCCGGCGGCCGCTCGCGCCTTTGCCGCTGGGCGCAATTTTGCTGCAAAATCCAGGTTTTCTTGACAGTCCCGCGGCGCAACGCCACCTATAGTGTGCAGTTCGTCGTCACAGCGCATCCTGCGGGTCTCGATGGGCGTGCACAACAATAAGGAACTGGGGCAATGACAAGCGCCGCCAAACCCAAGCCGCTCCTGACCGCCGGTGAAAGCCGGGCCTATCCCGTTCTGCCGCTGCGGGACATCGTGGTTTTCCCGCATATGATCGTTCCGCTCTTCGTCGGCCGCGAGAAGTCCATCAAGGCGCTCGAGGAAGTGATGCGCTCGGACACGTTCATCCTGCTGGCGACGCAGAAGAACGCCTCCGACGACGATCCGGCGACCGACTCTATCTATACCGTCGGCACGCTCGCCAGCGTGCTGCAGCTTTTGAAATTGCCCGACGGCACCGTAAAGGTGCTGGTCGAGGGCGCCGCGCGCGCCCAGGCCAAGCGCTATACCGACCGCGAGGAATATTTCGAGGCTGAGGCCGAAGTGATCGCGGATACCTCCGGCGATCAAGTCGAGGCCGAGGCGCTGGCCCGCTCGGTCGTCAACGAATTCGAAGGCTATGTGAAGCTCAACAAGAAGGTGTCGCCGGAAGTGGTCGACGTGGTCCAGAAAATAGAGGACTACACAAAACTCGCCGACACGGTCGCTTCGCATTTGGCGGTGAAGATTCCCGACAAGCAGCTGATCCTGGAGACGCCGAGCGTTACCGAGCGGCTGGAAAAAGTGCTCGGCCTGATGGAAAGCGAGATCTCCGTCCTGCAGGTCGAGAAGCGCATCCGCACGCGCGTCAAACGGCAGATGGAGAAGACGCAGCGCGAGTATTACCTCAACGAGCAGATGAAGGCGATCCAGAAGGAACTGGGCGACGAAGACGGCAAAGACGAAGTCGCCGAGCTCGAAGAGAAGATCAAGCGCGTCAAGCTCTCCAAGGAAGCCCGCGAGAAGGCCCAGCACGAGATCAAGAAGCTGCGCCAGATGTCGCCGATGTCGGCGGAAGCTACCGTCGTGCGCAATTATCTCGACTGGCTCCTGTCGATCCCGTGGAACAAGAAATCCAAGATCAAAAAGGATCTGGCGCTCGCCGAGCAGATTCTCGACGCCGATCATTTCGGCCTGGAAAAGGTCAAGGAGCGGATCGTCGAATATTTGGCCGTGCAGCAGCGTGCCAATAAGCTGACCGGCCCGATCCTGTGTCTGGTCGGCCCGCCGGGCGTGGGCAAGACTTCGCTCGGCAAGTCGATCGCCAAGGCGACCGGCCGCGAGTTCGTGCGCGTGTCACTCGGCGGCGTGCGCGACGAGGCCGAAATCCGCGGCCATCGGCGGACCTATATCGGCTCGATGCCCGGCAAGGTCATCCAGTCGATGCGCAAGGCGAAGACATCCAACCCGCTGTTCCTGCTCGACGAGGTCGACAAGATGGGCGCCGATTTCCGCGGCGATCCGTCATCGGAGCTGCTCGAAGTGCTCGATCCCGAACAGAATCACGCCTTCAACGACCACTATCTCGAAGTCGACTACGATCTTTCCAATGTGATGTTCATCACCACGGCGAATACGCTCAATATTCCGCCGCCGCTGATGGACCGCATGGAGATCATCCGCATTGCCGGCTACACCGAGGACGAGAAGGTCGAGATCGCGCGCAAACACCTCATTCCGCACGCGATCGTCAAGCACGGACTCGAGCCGAAGGAGTGGTCGGTCGACGACGCCGCGCTGCTCACGCTCATTCGCCGTTACACACGCGAAGCCGGCGTGCGCAATCTCGAGCGCGAGCTGTCGACGCTGATCCGCAAGGCGGTCAAGCAACTGACGATTTCGAAGCAGACGTCGGTTGCGGTCACCGATAAGAATTTGCCGGATTATCTGGGCGTGCCGAAATTCCGCTACGGCGAAGTCGAAGAGGTGGATCAGATCGGCGTCGTCACCGGCTTGGCCTGGACTGACGTCGGCGGCGAACTGCTCACCATCGAAGCGGCCATGATGCCCGGCAAAGGCAAGATGACCGTGACCGGAAACCTGCGCGACGTGATGAAGGAATCGATCTCGGCGGCGGCATCCTATGTTCGCATGCGCGCGGTCGCCTTCGGCATCGAACCGCCGGCCTTCGACAAGCGCGACATCCACGTGCACGTGCCGGAGGGCGCCACGCCGAAGGACGGTCCCTCCGCGGGCGTCGCCATGGTCACCGCCATTGTTTCGGTTATGACCGGCATTGCGGTACACCGCGACGTCGCGATGACCGGAGAGATTACGCTGCGCGGCCGCGTGCTGCCGATCGGCGGCTTGAAGGAAAAGCTGCTCGCCGCACACCGCGGCGGCATCAAGACCGTGCTCATTCCGGAAGAGAACGCCAAGGATCTCGTCGAGATCAACGACTCGATCAAGAGCGGGCTCGATATCATTCCGGTATCCCGCATGGACGAAGTGCTGGCGCGCGCTTTGGTGCGCCCGACCGAGCCGATCGTCTGGGAAGAGTCGACCGCAAAGCCGGTCGACACCCCGGAGCCGGTCGTCGAAGAGGATTCGTCGGGCTTGACGGCCCACTAGAATCTGGTTGCTTCAAATGGAGCTGACGGCGCCCCTCGGGCGCCGTCTTTCTTTGTTCGCCCGGTTTATTCACCTGGGTTGTTCATCTATTATTTTGCGCGGTAGAGCCTTCCGGCGGCCTGCATTATCGGTTTCTTAGTCATGTCGGTGTCGATTAGCCGGCGGCAATCTGCGGCGGTGTAGTGTGGAAATGTCCGTCTTTTGAGGGCTGGTCGAGAGTATGAACCGCTTTGCTCGTCCTGCGATGACGCGCCCGCGCGCTGCCGGCGGCTCGCGCCAGACATTCATCGCCGTTGTTGCCATCGGAGCGGTGCTGGCGCTCGGTGCCGTGGCGACCAATGACTACGTGAAGGCTGCGAATCGTGAAGCGGCCGGGGATACATATCCGGCTCCCCAGGGCGATGACATCTATACCGGCTCCATCGTCTACATGCCCGGTACGGACAATCTCTGCCATCAATGGCTGTTCGACAACCAGAACGGACGATTTGCCGACATCGGCAGCGTCGATTGCGATAGTACCGCCTATCAAGGAACTGACGGGCCCAGACAATGGTCGGCGGCGCGCATTAAAGTGATCAGCGACGGGTTCCGCGATCAGTAGCAGAATGCCGGTCTGCCTGAGCCTTTGGATTTTGACCTTTGCTTGAAGAATTTGCGGCCGGCCCCGAAGCGAACGCCATAATCCGCTCCTGGCTGCTTTTTACATGTCCTTTCGCGCTTCGAAAAAAGTTGGCGGCGCATCCGACTTTCGTTAGATTCCCGGCACGGGGCCCGCTTGCGATGGCGCAAACGGCGACCGGGACAATGCCGAAGCACAATACCGAAATAATGAGGGTAACGTGTACAAAACCATTCATCCGCTTGGCGGATGTATCGGCCTCACGCTGGTAGCGCTTGGTCTGTCGCTGGGCACCGCGGCGGCCGATGATTTTCCGCTCGCCGGCAACTATACCCAGAATGTCGCATGCAAGGGGGACGGAACGGACCCCGCGTTTGCCAAGGTCATGATCTCGGCACAGGAGATCGTGTCCAATGTCGGCGTCTGCACGATTCTAGACACGAAAAAGAACGGCGACAGCTACGCCGAGCATGTCGAGTGCAAATTCCCGAGCGGTCCGCTGATGGGCAATATCACCTTCACGCCCAAGCCCGACAATACGGTCGAATTTGTCGACAGCAACGGCACTTATAAGGCGGTGCTGCACCGCTGCCCGAATTCGAATTCGACGTCGGCGGGCGCGCCCGCCGGCAAATGATATCAACAGGGCGGCATCAGGTGGTTGGCATATGAGCTATTCTCAGGGTCTGCAGGCGGAGCCGGTGAAATTCCGCGCGCATAACGGCGATCAGGCCGACGCCTATTACGCGCGTCCCAGCCGCGCCGGAAAATTCCCCGGCATTGTCGTGATCCATCATCTGCCGGGCTGGGATGAGTGGACCATGGAAGTCGTACGCAAGCTTGCGCACCACGGCTATGCGGCGATCTCGCACCATCTTTATTTCCGCGAAGGCTCTGATAGTCCGGACGACATCGGCGCGCGGGTCCGTGCGGCAGGCGGGGTCGCCGACGCGCAGGTCATGGGCGACACCGCCGGCGCCATGGCCTTTCTCCGGGCGCAGCCCAACGCTAGTGGCAAAATCGGGATTATCGGCTTCTGCTCCGGCGGGCGTCACGTTTATCTGGCCGGCTGCACGCTCCCGGGCATCGACGCCGCGGTCGATTGCTGGGGCGGCAATGTCATCGTCGACGATCCGAAACAGCTTAACGACAAGCGGCCGGTTGCGCCGATCGATCTGACCGAAAAAATGAACTGCCCGCTGCTCGGCATTTTCGGCAACGACGATGCCAATCCGACCGCGGATCAGGTCAACCGCACCGAGGCGGTGCTCAAGAAGCTCGGTAAAAACTACGAGTTTCACCGCTACGACGGGGCCGGGCACGCCTTCTTCAATACCGCCCGAGACGCTTATCGCCCGGACCAGGCGGCGGACGGCTGGAAGAAGGTGTTTGCATTCTACGAACGCTACCTGGCGTCGTCCGCGGCCAGCGTCGCGGCCGAGTAATGGGAGAACGCAACATGTGCTCCTACATCGTCGAAAAGGCGGCGCTCGTCGGCAGCGCCAAAGGCCGCAAAGGCTGGATGCGCATCGACACCGCCAATGTCTATTTCGATCATCCGTATTATTCGACGCTCGACCACGTGCTCGCCATCGACTTCACCAACGAAGGTCAAGGCGGCCGCGATCGCGTGGCCGTCGAGTTGAGCGCTGATTCCGCGCGCGCTCTGGTCAGCCGGATTCTGGCGGCGCTTGAGAGCGGCGAGGCCGCTCATGCGGCACCGGTAACGGAAGCCGCGGTCGTCTGAAACGCGAGAAGTCATCGCGAGTGAAACGAAGCAATCCGGCAATGGCGCTGGATTGCCTCGTCGCTCACGCTCCTTGCAGCGAGGATGCTTAGCGCACGCCACCCGCGTTCGTAACCGGACCGGAATATTTCTCGAAGCGTTTGCGCAAGTCGGTAATTTTGGCCTGATCGACCAGAAACGCCTTGTAGTCGGTGACGACCTTATAGGAAAAAATGGGCTTGTAGCCGGCCGGTGGCGGCACGTCGCTGCGGCCCGACCAGGTTTCGGTCGCGATCTGCTGCGCCGGCTGTAAAAGCCAGGACAGAAACAACTTAGCCGCGTTCTCATGCGGCGCGCCCTTGAAGATCGCACCGGACAGCGGCCAGAATGGCGTCGCATCGACGGTCGGAAAGTGCGAGTCGACTTTCATGCCCTGCTTTTTTAGCACGGTCGTGATGTTGTAGATCGAATCGAACGTGGCCAAGTTCGCCCCCGTTCCGATGCTGCGCTGTTCGCCAAGATGTCCCTGAATGAAGTTCGGCTTCGCCGCCATGTACTTGTCCATGTAGCTCCAGCCGTATTTCTGCACGATGTGGTAGAACACCCACAGCGTGACGTCATCGTCCGCCGGATAGGCGGTCACGATCTTTCCTTTGAATGGGGCTTTTAGAAAATCCAGCGCCGAATTCGGCACGTCGGCCGCGGCGACGCTCTCCGTGTTGTACATATATGGCACGGCGTTGACCATCGTCGCCCAGTAGGCGCCCGCGGCGTCCTTGAATCGCGGATCGATCTTGTCGAAGCCCGCCGGCTTGAATTCGACAAGGCGGTCATCGGCCTTCCAGCGCACGAAATCGGCGATGGTCTGCAAGATCGCGGCATCGACTTCGAGCTTGCCGGCGGCAATCTGTGAGTCGATCTTTTTGTCGAGGACGTTGGAAAAACCGCCGCTGATGGAGATGGCGATGCCGGGGTATTTGGCGTTGAAGACTTTGGCCATGGCCTCCCAAGGAGCCGTCGGGCCGCCCACGTAAAGGACGAAGGCTCCTTCGCCTTTGGCCTTGGCGTAAAGATCGTCCAGCGATTGCGCGCTGGCGGGCTGGCTGATTGCGGTGGCAATGCTGATTGCGCCAAGGCTAATTGCGCCAAAGCTGATTGCGCGAAGTCCGAATACAGCCGAAATGACGGCCGCGAGCCGAGTGATCATGCTGATCCCCCCTAATATTTTACCGCAATCATCGTCGGACTGATCGGCAAAGGCAAGCGTCCGCGGCGTGTGGAAATTGTAGTCTCGCCACAACGGGCGCCGTCGTGCTAACCCACCGTCTTCGAGTATTGTCGTGCCGATTGCGAAGGGAATCATCCGATGAAAATGATCGCCTACCTGCTCGCTATTATCTGCGCCATCGCCGCCGTCATGTATTTCACCATGCAGGCCGGCTCGTTGCCGAAATTCATGCCCGGCTACAGCGCGGGCTCAACGCACTATCACGTCACGCATGCCATCGCGGCCGGCGTTGCTGCGGTCGTACTGTTCGGTATCGGTTGGTTTGCCGGCCGCCGCGCCTAGCTTGCGCCGCGGACTTTGCGGCGCACCCGCTCGTCGAACCGCGCGACGCTAACGACGACCCGCTGATGCGTGCCGCCACCGATCGGCTCGAATTCGTCGCGGGCCTCGACGCGGAAGGTCACGGTGCGGCCCTCGAGCCGCATTACCTCCGCGGTTGCGGTGACACGCAAGCCGACCGGAGTAGCCGCGGTGTGGCTGACGTCGAGGTGGATACCGAGGCTCTGATGGCCGCTCGGAAGCTCGTGTTCGATCGCCGCCAGGGCGGCGGCCTCGATGACATTGATCATCACCGGCGTCGCCAGGACTGCTATGCGCCCGGAGCCGACAAAGGGCGCGGTATGTTCGGGGCCGACCATGAGGTCGGCGGTCCCGGTCATGCCGGGCTTAATGCGAGCCAGGACATCGCTGATGCGGGGAGGGGCATTCATGCCCTGCCTTATAGCGCCAATTTGCGCCATGGTATTGTGCCAAAAAATGCTACTATGCCGCTCTCTGTTCAGGGGGTAACTGGGATAACGCCATGCTTCGATATGCATCTATCGCCGCTTTGCTGATTGCCATGCTGCCGAGCGCTCCCTGTTTCGCGCTGACGGCCAAAGAGAAGATGGTGACGTGCAAATTCGGCGCCGACGACCAGAAACTGCAGGGTGCGCCGCGCGCTAAATTCCTCAAGAATTGCATGGCCAACCGAAACGATCCGCGCGGGGCCGCCGCGGGTGCGACGGCTGGAGCGGCCCCAACCCCGGGCGCACCGCCGCCGCCGAAGCAATAGTTAAACTGCGACGACTGCCGTGGCGCGCGCTACCGACGCGCCAGATGCCAGAACGACAAAAAAACAAGCGAGACCGGGGGAGAACCGATGACTACGCAAACCGCTGTGCAGTCGAGCGGCCATTTTCGCCGCGGCTGGATTTATGCGCTGACGCTGGCGCTGGTGACGATCAATTACATGGATCGTTCGGCGCTGGGCATTGTCGCGCAAGCGGTTCGCGGCGAGTTCGGTTTGTCGCCGATCGAGATGGGCGTTTTGTTCTCGTCGTTCCTTTGGACCTATACGCTTTGCATCCTGCCGATCGGCATCCTGCTCGACCGCTTCTCCGCGCGCAACATCAACGCCATCGGCATCGCGCTGTGGTCGGTGGCGATGGCGGCGACGGCCGGCGTGTGGAGCTTTACCACGCTGATTGTCGTGCGCATGGCGATGGGTGCCGGCGAAGCGACGTCGATCCCGTCTTGCGGCCGTATTGTGCGCGAATGGATGCCGGCGAGCGAACGCGGCGTTGCCAACGCCTTTTGGAGCGCCGGCAGCTTTCTCGGTCCGGCACTCGGCGCGATCGTCACCGCCGCGATCGCCAGCGCCTGGGGATGGCGCGCGGCTTTCATCGTTCTCGGTGCTTTGGGTGTCATCTGGCTCGTTTGCAATCTCTTGTTGTTCGACCGGCCGGAAAACGTGAGCTGGCTCTCCGCCGACGAGCGTAAAAAGATCGTCGCCGAGCGTTCCGCCGGCTCGCCGGACGAGATCGGCTTGCACGGCAGTCCTGGCGCGCTGGTCGATCTGCTGAAATCGCCATCTCAATGGGGCGCGATGATCGCGCAGGCGTCGGGCATCTATACGCTCTATCTGCTGCTATTCTGGATGCCGAGTTATTTGCAGGATACCAAACACCTCACCATTATGAAGACCGGTCTCTATACCGCGATACCATGGGCTGTCGCGGTTCCGGTCAGCATCGTCATCGGCATTCTCAGCGACCGATTGCTGAAGAACGACACGCTGTTGGCCGGCGGACGGCGTACGATCGTCGTCGCCTGCATGCTGTTGTCCGCGATGATCGTGTTCGTGCCCTTCACCAGCGACACCAAGCTGATCCTGGCGCTGTTCGCGTTGTCGCTGTCGGGCGTCAATGCCACGATTTCGCTCAATCTTTCGCTGGTCACCGACCTCGTTCACAATGCGCGCGACGTCGGCAAGGCGATCGGGCTTGCGATCCTGGCCGGCAATCTCTGCGGGCTCCTGGCGCCGATCGTCACCGGCTACGTCGTCTCTGGGCTGAAGTCCTACGATTGGGCACTTTGGATTTCCTGTATCCTGTTGATGATCGGCGCGGCCGCGGTTGGCACCATGACGCGCAGCGTCATCCTGCCGGCAGCCGGCGGCACAACGGCAACGGCGCGCGCGGCGTGAATACGAACGCAAGGGGAGCGGATTTGACATTCGCTACCCACCCAGCCGTCGGGATGGGAATGTAGGAATCGGACCACTGGAAAGGAACGCTTATGAGCACCGCCGTTCTTGAGGCCAAAGCCAGCGACTGCGACATCGAGGATATCGAATATCTCCGCCACGGCGACAAGCCGCTGCTGGCGCGGATTTTCAAGCCGCGCGGGCAGGGGCCGTTTCCGGCGCTGGTGGAATGCCACGGTGGCGCATGGTGCATGAGCGACCGCAAGTCCGAGCAAGTCCGCCATGAATTCATGGCGTCGCACGGCATCGTGTCCATCGCGCTTGATTTCCGCTCTGGCAACGAGGCGCCGTATCCGGCCTCGGTGCAGGATATCAATTATGCCGTGCGCTGGGCGAAAGCGCATGCCGGCGAACTGAAGACGCGGCCGGAGTTCATTGCGCTGTCCGGGCAATCGAGCGGCGGTCATTTGGCCATGCTCGTAGCCATGCGGCCCGCTGACCCGCGTTATGCGGCGATCGCGCTGCCGGCCGGTTCACCGAAGGTGGACGCCGGCGTGCCCTGCGTCGTGATGTGGTGGCCGGTGATCAATCCGCTGTCGCGCTATCGGCACGCCAAGCGCGCGGTCGAGCGCGGCGAGGAATGGGGCAAGAGCATCATCCAGCGGCATAACGCTTATTGGCGCAACGAAGACAACATGGCCGAGGGCAACCCGATGCTGGCGCTCGAACGCGGCGAGAAGGTGCAAACGCCGCCGGCGATCTGGTTCCAGGCGCGCGGCGACGATGTGCATGACTACAAGGACACGGAGTCGCATTTTGCCGGCAACGAACCGCAGCGCTTCGTCGCTGATTACCGTAAGGCCGGTGGCGATATTGAGCTCGTCTATATCGACATGGAGCGTCACAAGGGTCACACCCCGGATTTATCGAAGATCGGCGGCGCTTTTGCCGAGGTGGTGAAATTCGTCGGCGATCACATCAAGGCTTGATCGGCCCAATCGCGGCTCACGGCCGCAAGCATGCAGCAGCATACGCCGCATGACGCCGTCGCGGTAATAAACCAAGTGTAATAGCGCCGCTGCGGCGATGATAGCGGAGATGCGGCCGCGATAGCACCCGGTAATAGCGGTGGTGATGATGATGAAATATTGCGCCAATCGCGCGGTGCGCGAACGCTAGCCCGATTCAAGTAGTAGTACCCTCTCCCCTAAGGGGAAGAGGGCACCAAATCGCGTGTTTGTTAGGCTGCGGCGCTGACTTTGCCGCTGGTCGGTACCGAGGCGATGGTCTTGAGGATCTGCGAGGTGATCGCGTAGGGGTCGCCTTGCGAGTTCGGCCGGCGATCCTCAAGATAGCCCTTGTAGCTGTTATTGGCGAACGAATGCGGCACGCGGATCGATGCACCGCGGTTGGCGATGCCGTAGGTGAACTCGGTAATCGCCGCGGTCTCGTGCTTGCCGGTGAGCCGCATGTGATTGTCCGGTCCGTAGACTGCGATGTGGTCCGCACGCGCGCCGTCGAAGGCACTCATCAGCGCCTCAAAATACTCCTTGCCGCCGACTTCGCGCATATGGGTCGTCGAGAAGTTGGTGTGCATGCCGGAGCCGTTCCAGTCGGTATCGCCGAGCGGTTTGCAGTGGAATTCGATATCGACGCCGTATTTCTCGGTCAGCCGCAGCATCAGATAACGCGCCATCCACATCTGGTCGGCGGCCGTCTTCGAACCCTTGCCGAACACCTGGAACTCCCACTGGCCTTTGGCCACTTCGGCATTGATGCCTTCGTGGTTGATGCCGGCGAACAGACAAAGATCGAGATGCTCGTCAACCATCTTACGGGCGATGTCGCCGACGTTGCTATAGCCGACGCCGGTGTAATAGGGGCCCTGCGGCGCCGGATAGCCGCTGTCCGGAAATCCGAGCGGACGGCCGTCCTTGTAGAAGAAATATTCCTGCTCGAAGCCGAACCAGGCGCCGGAATCGTCGAGAATGGTGGCGCGCTTGTTCGAGGGATGCGCCTCGCCGCTCGGCAGCATGACTTCGCACATCACGAGCGCGCCGTTGGTGCGCGCTCCGTCCGGATAGACCGCGACGGGTTTCAAGATGCAGTCCGAATTATGGCCCTCGGCCTGCTGCGTCGAAGAGCCGTCGAAGCCCCACAGCGGCAGCTGCGCCAGGGTCGGAAACGAATCAAATTCCTTGATCTGGGTTTTGCCGCGTAGATTCGGCGTCGGCGTATAGCCGTCGAGCCATATGTATTCGAGCTTATATTTTGTCATACCCGTCTCTCTTCTGGTTGAGCGTGTCGAAAAGCGCGCGCAGCCCAAAAGGCGCGGCCGCACGCTGCCTCCCGCCGATTCGCAAGCATTTTGTGTGCCAAATGCGCTGCGCTGCGGCATTCTGTGCGCTGCACACGCAAGATCGAGCCAATTCAGCGTCTCAGGTTTGCAACACAAATGAGCAACAACATGAACCCTGCTTGAATGCACATATTGTAGCCATTTGCTGGTTTTCTTGCAGGCAAAGCGAACAAATGACGAGCAACGCATTATATTAACGGAGACTCAGGACACTCGATCAAGGCGCGCTGGATTGGCGCGCGACGGCGATGGAGCCGAAAGATGACGACGCATATTTCCGGATCGGCCAAGATCTATACCTTCCCGCCGCGGGGACGTTTCGCGCTGCGGATGGGCGACGGCGAGCTTGCTAACGCCGAGCTTGCCAACGCCGAACTTGCCAACGCGGTGAATCTGCAATTGCCGCGCGGTGTGGAACTCACCTCGGGCAGCGGTGGCTGGTATCATCAGGAAGCGATCCAGGAATCGATGCACGAGGCAGACCCGCGCGGCCGCAAGAACTGACTCGCGGCTGGGGTTAGAGCGTCCTTGGGCGTGCCGACTATTTCCTGTCCATTTGCGCGACGGAACTAAGCTCGCGCGCCTTGATGCTTTCTCAGCGCGGCACCGAACGCTTCGAACAGGGTGCGATTGACCGGATTGCGGCCGCCCGGATGGCTGTCGGAAATGTGCTCGGCATGCCATTGCACACCGAGCGCAAAGTTCGGCGCGCCGTCGATGCGGATGGCCTCAATGGTGTCATCCTCCGCCACGCCCTCGATGACGACGCGATCGCCGGCTTTGAGGATGCCCTGGCCGTGCAACGAATTGACCCGAATGCACTCGCTGCCCAGCAGTTTTGCGAATTGGCCCCCCGGCGTCAGCCGCACGTCGTGCCGCTCGGCATAGATCACTTTCGGATCCGGATCGATCTCGCCATTGGCGAGCCGGAGCGCGCGGTGGTTCATGCGGCCGGGCAGTTCGCGGATTTCCGGATGCAGCGTGCCGCCGAAGGCGACATTCATTTCCTGGAAGCCGCGGCAGATGCCGAATAGCGGCACCCCCTGCGCCACCGCCGCCTGGATCAAAGCCAGCGCCAGCGCGTCGCGCGGCTGGTCATAAGGCTCGTAGGACGGATGCTCTTCTTTGCCGAAATGGCTCGGATGCACATTGGCGCGCGCGCCGGTGAGCAAAATGCCGTCGACTGTATCGAGCAAGGCGCCGACCTCGGTGATTTTCGGGTTGCCGGCGAAGATCAATGGCAGTGCGCCGGCGGCCTCGGCTGCAGCGGAAAGAATACGCTCGCTGACCCGCTGGGCGGGGAATTTGCCTTCGGCCAAATGCGCTGAACCGATGACGCCGACGACGGGTGTTTTTGCAGTCATACCGCAGCGTTAAGTCCGAAGGTGAAGCAACAGCCCACCTGGAGATTTGGCAAGCCTCTGTCCGCAATAACATTTTGCCTGCCCCACGGGGAGGGCCCGGATTGCGCAACGGCGTTGCAAGAAATTGGCCCCTCGATGCGGAATGGACCGAGGCCAAGGGGGCCCCTTACCGCATCCCACGATCCCTACGCCATTAAATCCTGATACTGCGGATGCCGCTCGAGGTAGGCCCCCACGAACGGGCAGCGCGGCAGGATTTTGAGCCCGCGCCTGCGTACCTCATCCAAGACGGCTTTGACGAGCTGCGAGGCAAGCCCACGCCCGCGCGCCGCCACCGGCGTTTCGGTGTGATCGAGCGAGATCGCGTTGCCGGAGAGCCGGTAATTCATGAACACGGTGACGCCATCGGCGTCGAGCTCGAAGCGGGAGCGGGCGGTGTCGTCGCGGATCGGGAGGAGCATAATCCGTAAGGCAGGTCACATGCGATGGAGCAGCTGTTGGATCCTGCGCTATTCCGGCTCGTTCGATATGCCGGGATCCAACCGATGGTGCAGGACGTCGGCATTCGTGAAAATATCGACCACCATAGCGGCGGCGCTCTCGATTCTGTCGACGAGGCCTTTTTTTGCGGCCGGCGGAGTGACCGGTTTTGACAAGGGTGTAGCGCTTGTAACCGGTGCGGATTGCCGCGGCACGGCCGCTTTCGGAGCGGCCGCTTTCGGCGCGGCCTTGTGTTGCTTCCTGGCAATTGCGCTTTTTGCAGCGTTTTTTCTGGTGGCGCTTTTCGGCTTGGCGCCTTTCGTTTTGGTGCCTTTCGTTTTGGCGTTCTTGACCGGCTTTTTCCTGGCGGTCGCCTTGATGCGGGCTTTCGCTGTCTTCTTTACTTTCGCAGCAGCCGTCTTGCGTTTGCTTTTCGCCATTGTCGAGCCTCGCGTTTCCCCGCCAATTCACCAACGGAATCGGCACCAGCATAAGCGGCGCGTCGCCGGCGCGCCAGGGTTGCCAGGCCACCTCGAAGCGGGAGCGCGCTGCATTGTCGCGGACGGCCGACGACACAGGCGTTATTATCGGCCTTTTCCGTGGGGCGCAGGGAATCGGAGGCGACATGTTCGAAAAAGACGAAGTCCTCAAGGAGTTGCATGGCCGCCTGGTGGCCGCCGGCATCAACCCGCTCGACCCGAAAGTGCAGGCGATCAGCGAGGTCGTGAACGCGTTCTACGCGGAACGAACCCGCGAGGTGTTGGAGAAGATGCAGGAGGTATTGAGTAAGATCGACACCTAAACCGTCAGCCGCAATGCTCGGTCAGCCCGCGGATGCTGCAGGGCATGCCGGTCGGATCGCGGCCGTCGACCGCCGCGAAGCATCGCGGCCTATTCGGCTGCCTCCTTGCGCGGCGCCGGCGGCGTGCCGTGGCTGTGGAAGGACTCGATCGTCTTGAGCCCCCAGGCCTGGCCTTTCTTCCGCTCCGTCTCGTTCCAGACGATGGTTTTCCAGTCCGGCGCGAGGATCAGGCGCGCGCCGGCATTGGCGACTTCGACGCGATTGCCGCCGGGTTCGTAGAGATAGAGGAAGAAGGTCTGCTGAATGGCGTGCTTGTGCGGGCCGGTCTCGATGAACACGCCATTTTCGAGGGCGATGTCGGCGGCGCGCAGCACGTCCTCGCGGCTGTCCACCGCGAAAGTCACGTGATGAAAGCGGCCCGGCACGCCCGAATGGTCGAGCGAGATGGCGAGATCGTAGGATTTGTTGGTGCAGGTGAGCCAGATCGCCTGCTCGCCGGTCTCGAACACGATCTGCTCTGTGAGCCGCATGCCGAGCTTGTCCATGAAGAAGCGCCGCGCGCCGGGGATGTCGACCGCGAAGAAATTGAGATGGTCGAGCCGGCGCACGGAAATGCCGCGCGCGGGATATTTCTGCGCCTGGTTCTTCAGCGCGGGTCTGAGTTCGGCCGGCGGCTGATACCACTCGGTCTCGTAATACAGCTCGATCAGATGGCCGTCGGGATCGCAGCACTGGTAGGCCGGGCCGTGGCCAATGTCGCCGTCGATCCAGCCGACGTGGTGCGGCGTGTCTTTGAGCGCCGCGACCCGGCGCGTCAACGCCTCCGCGCTGCGCGTGCGGAACGCGGTATGCACAATGCCGGTGGTGTTCGAGGCCGTGACTTTCAGCGTTGCACGCTCGTAATCGTCCCAGCCGCGTAGATAGACGCTATCGCCCTGGCGGCCGGACTCGGTCAAGCCGAAGACCTGGGTGAAGAACTTCAGCGATTCATCGGGCTTCGGCGTCAGGATCTCGACATGGCCGAGATGCGCCAGATCCATGTTCGGTTCGGTCACGCAATCCCTCCCGCGAGCGTTGCAAACTTTGCGGTCCTGCCTATCCGGCGAAGGCAAGCGGCGCAAGCTGATGCCCGGATAGGTTTCGCCGCGTTCAACCATCTACGGGCATGTCATGGCCTTGCCCGCTTCATAACGGACTTATAGGGTCGATACTTAAGAGCCCATCGCTTGGGCCGACAGTCGGGGAGGCTCTTGTGAGAACAGCGCTTGCGGGCGCCCTTAGGTTCGAGAGAAATCCCAGAATACTATACGCCGCCGCCGTCGCCATCTTTGCATTGTGCTGGTGGACGATAGCCTTCGCCGAATTCTCCTTTGCCCAAGACGGACAATATCCGAACAGGCCTATAACGCTGGTCGTTCCCTATGGTGCCGGTGGCAGCGGCGATGTCACCGCCCGTATCGTCGCCGACCGGCTGTCGAAGGTCGTTGGTCAACCAGTCGTTGTCGACAACAAGCCGGGCATCGTGACCGGCACGTCCTTCCTTGCGGCAGCGGCACCCGATGGATATCACTTGCTCGCGACGCCGCTTGCTCATTCCGTCAATCCGACGCTTTACAAGCAACTGCCTTACGATTCGTTCGGCGATTTTACCCCGATTGCGACTTTGGGGTTCTTCAATTTCGTTCTCGTCGTCAACCCGAAATTGCCGGTCACCGATCTGCGGTCGCTCATCGCCTTCTTGAAGGCAGCACCGGGCAAATATAATTACGGCTCGGGCGGCACCGGGACGACGAGCCACATTGGCGTCGAGTTTTTCAAAAGCCTGACCGGAACTGAGATCACACACGTACCCTATCGCGGCGATGGCCAAGCGCTTGTCGATCTGTTGGCCGGCCGGATTGCCTTGATGCTGTGTTCCGCTCCAGCCTGTCTGCCCGATATCGCACGGGGCGCGTTGCGGCCGCTCGCCATCACCTCCTCGCACCGATCCCCGTTACTGCCGAATGTGCCGACCGCGGCAGAAGCCGGGCTGCCTGAATTCAAGGTCATGGCCTATTACGCCATACAAGGGCCGAAAAATACGCCGGCGGCGGTGGTTGCCACGCTCAACAAGGCGGTCAACGAAACTTTGGGCGATAGAGAATTACAGGGGCGGTTGAGCCAATTGGGTTTTGAAGTCGAGCAGGGCTCCACGCCGGCGAGCACGGCAAAACTCATCAACGACGAAGCGAAGAAATGGGCCCCGATTATCAAGGCGACGGGAGTCGTAATTCAGTAAAGATACGCGCATCGAAGGGAATTGAAGGGACATGAAATGAGCGAAATGCGGTTCGACGGAGACGTAGCGATCGTCACCGGCGCGGGCGGTCCGGCACCAAATCTCGGCCGCAGTTTCGCGACGCTTCTCGCATCGCGGGGAGCGAAAGTCGTCGTCAACGATCTCGGCGTCGGCGCCGATGGGCGTGGCGGCGTTTACAAGGCGAGCGCCGAGGCCGTCGCTGGTGAAATTCGCGCCGCCGGAGGCGAAGCGATTGCCGATAACCGCAGCGTCGCCGACGCGGCATCCGCCAAGGCCATCATCCAAGGCGCACTCGATAAATGGGGCCGCATCGATATTTTGATCAACAATGCGGGGTCGACCGCACCAGGCTTGTTCGAAGAGATTTCCGACGCCGATGTGGAGCGAGTTATCACCGCACACTTGCTCGGCAATATCTGGATGTGCCGCGCGGCGTGGCCGCATATGAAGCAGGCCAGATATGGCAGAATCGTCAACATCACCTCGGAAGCCATATTCGGCTTCCCTTATCTCACCGTTTACGCCGCCGCGAAGGGTGGGATTTTCGCGCTGGCGCGCAACCTGGCGCTCGAAGGCGCCAAGTACAACATCAACGTCAACGCAGTGGGACCGCGCGCGACCACCTTGAAGCACCTGGTTCTGCTGGAAGAGTCGGCGCTCAATTCGGACGGCCGGCGCGCCCGCACGCCCGATCAGGTCGCTCCGTTGATCGCCTACCTCGCGCACCGGGATTGTCCGATCTCGGGCAAATTCATGAACGCGCTCGGCGGTCATATTTTTGAGACGGTTTTCTCGAATACAGCCGGCTACATGGATCCGAGCCCCACGATGGAAAGTATCCGCGATAACTTTGATCGGGCGCTCGACGGAAGTGGTGCGCTTGCCATTCCCGATATTGACATCACGAAATACGAGCGAACGCAGTTCAAGGGTATTGCGCCTATTTAAACGGCCACGATTTTTTCGCCCTTCATCGCGCCACTGTCACCCCGGCGGCGGGTATTCCGGATATTGCGGCAGGTCGTCGGTGATCTCGAACCACGGCGCCTTGCTGGCGACGAAACAGTGCAGTTGCGGGCGCGCTGGCGGATCGTCGAGCAGCGCCAGCGCGACGCCATATTGCGGCGGGCCGTCAGGGAAGGCGGCCGGCGCCTGCCAGTTCGGCCCGGCGCGGTTGAGGATCGGCGAACCGCAGTCGCGGCAGAAGCCGCGTTGATAGCCGCGCGGGCTTTCGTAGAATTTCAACAGATGCTCGCCGGCGAGGAAGCGGAAATCCGCGGCCGCGACGCGGATGCGGCTTCGAAAGGCGGCGCTATGCTGCTTGCGGCATTGCGAGCAATGGCAGTTCATCGGCGCGAGCAGCGGGCCGTCGATTTTGAATGTGATGCCGCCGCAAAGGCAGCTGCCGCGGATGGAAGGCATGGCAAGGCTCCGGTGCTGGGACAGCCGATTATGTAGCCGCGTTTGGCAACCCCGTCACGCGCCGGCAGCGGCTATCGCCGGAGGCGACATCTGCGATAAGCTTGGGCAAGAAAAGCACAGGGGGAGACGATGACGCTGCAGTGGACGGCGGTCACCGGCCTGATTGCGATTGCTCTTGCCGGCGCGGGTGCGGGCCACGCGGCTGCCCAGGATTTTTCCAACAAGCCGATCCGTATCATTGTCGGGCTTGCGCCCGGCGGCGGCACCGACGTCACGGCGCGGCTGATCGCGCAACGGCTGTCGGCGAGCCTTAACACCAACGTCTATGTCGAGAACAAGCCGGGGGGCGCCTTCGAGCCGGCCTATCGCGAGCTCACCAGCGCCGGGCCCGACGGCCACACACTGTTCTTCATCTCCACCGCCACCGGGGTCGCGCAGCCCTCGCCCAAGGACTACCCGTTCGACGTGCGCAAGATGACGGCGGTGACCGAAGTCGGCCGCGGGCCGTTCATCGTCACCGGCCGCAAGGCGCTCGGCTTCCGCAACATCGGCGATCTGGTCGACTATGCCAAAAAGAACCCCGGCAAAATCACCTTCGGCTCCGGCGGCGGCGCCACCGGCTCGTTCTCGTTCAGCGTTGAGCTGCTGCGCCTCGCCGCCGGCATCAATGTCGTCAACGTGCCGTATAAGGGCGCGGCCGAAGCGCTGAGCGATCTGCTCGGCGGCCGGATCGACGCTATGTTCGACGCTACCCCGATCGAAATACCGCAGGTGAAGGCCGGCGCGGTTAGCGGCGTTGCGGTGACCGGCCGCCAGCGGCTGGCGGCGCTACCGGAGGTCGGCACCTTTACCGAAGGCGGCTTCGGCGTTTTTTCCGACGTGTCGAACTACTACGTCATCCTGGCGACGCCGGGCACGCCGCCGGCGGTGGCGCAGAAGCTGCGCGACGAGATCGCCACGGCAGTCACCGCACCCGGCGTGATCGACCTGTTCGACAAGCAGGGCATGAAACCGAGCGCCAGCCAGCCGGCCGACACCGCGCATATGCTCGCGGCCGATCTGGCGCGCTGGACCGACGTCATGACCAAGGCCGGGATCGAGCCGAAGTAGGTCCGTGCTTGTGTTCCGCTCATTCCCGCGCAAGCGGGAATCCAGCGTGGCTCCCCACTTTCGCGGGGACGAGGGGGGTGAGCTGTCATTACGAGGAGCGGCGCGTCCGCCAGCCGATCACGGCCGCCTGGATGCGCTCGCCGCTTTCGACGCTGTGCCACGCGCCGCTCGTCCAGCGGCACAGGAACGGCACGACATAGGTGCCGACGTGGTCCTCGCACAGGAGTTCGAGCGGCTCCTCCGTTGGCGGATCGCCGTCATGGGTGAAAGCGTCGAGCCGCGCTTGCCGTGTTGCCATTTGCTGGAAGCTTTTGCGCTAGGGTTCGCGCGACAGCTTGCGAAATTCGGCAAGCGTCCGCCCGGCGATGCGGCCGAGCTTCCGCGCCGCCGGCACAGGCGGTTTCGGCGGCGCCATGCCGGTTTCGAATTCCGCGAACCAGCGGCAGAATTCAGCCAGTTTTTCAGGCGGCAGTTTGAGAATGGCTTCTTCGATGTCGTCGAGGGTCATGGGAAGATATTACCACGCCCTAAAGCGCGCAGGGTGAGACTGTTTAGGCCTCCGTCATCCTGAGGTGCACGCCGCAGGCGGGCCTCGAAGGATGCCTTCCCAGGCACCTCGGCGTGCACCATTCGAGGTTCGTGGAGCCTGTCATCGGGCCGCGCGCTTCGCGCGGAACCGTTGGCTTGCACCTCAGGGTGACGGTTCAATTGGCCTGGACCTTTGGGTCGAGCCGGTGCCTACGGCGCCATGTTCTTGTCGGCGAGCTGCTTTCGCGCCTTGGCGCTCTTATCGCCGTCGAACTGCATGGCGCGCAGCACCTGCGGCGCTTTTGAGAACTGGATGTCGGCATAGGCGACGACTTCGATGCGGTTGCCCCACGGATCGAGAAAATCGAGGAACGGCCCGTCGACCATTTTGGCGCCGGCGGCTTGCGCGAGTTCGCGCACCTGGGCGCGATTATCGACCGCCAGCCCGAAATGGCGCCCCCGATCCTGATGCGGCGTTTTGGTTTCCATCAGCGCCAAGAACTGATCGCCCATATCGATGAAGGCCTGGCCGTCGCCGCGCCCGCGCAAGGTGAAGCGAAAAATCTTGCCATAGAAGGCCAGCGCCTCGTCGACGTCGCCGACTTCCAGCGCGACGTGATTGATACCGATCAGGCGGGGCAGGTCATTCGGCGATGCGGTGGGCGGGTCGGCGGGCATGGCGTGCTCCCTGTTTGCGCGGGCGGCGCGGGCTTTGCTGGATATGTGGGGCCGCGTGGCAGGCAGCGGAAGCAGGCAGGGCGTTTTCGGCATGGCATGTAGCCTGGATTGAGCGAAGCGAAATCCAGGGGCGACCTTTGCGCCTTCATGCCAATCCCGGCTTTCGCTCCGCTCAAGCCGGGCTACGCTTGCTTGCTCACTTCGCCGGCACCGGGGTCAGTTCGAACACGCGGCCATATTTTGAGGCTTCAGTGATGTCGCCACGCTTCAATGCCAAGCGAACCGTATCGAGCTTGCGGACTTCTTCCGGCAATAAATAAGGCGACCAAGCCGTATCGTCCTCGATCAATTCGATCGGAACTTCGGCAGCATATTTGCCTTCATGGATGAGTTTGATGCTTTTTCGCGTCATGGCGTTGTCCGCTGCTTAAAGTCGCCGTTCCACAGCTCCGGATCGGGACGATACGCTGTCACGAGCACGGCAGGGCGGCGTTGGCCCGCCGGAATCCCCCACAGCACGTGTATCGGGCGGCCGTTGGCATCGTGTTGCAAGGCCAGAACGCTCGGCCCACGCTTCCGATCCGGATAATCCTCGACGGCGACCGCCGAGGCAATTCCTATTAGAGCTTCGCCGGGCAAGATACCATCCTTGGCAAGCTCATCAAAACCATGGTCCGAGACGAGATAGTCGCCACCGAGCACCAGCGTTTGCACGCGACGCAAGGTCTCGCTCATGGCGGGCTTCTTTCTGGCTCGCGGCACCTAACGCCTGAAGCCCTGCGAAAACTAAGACGTGGATGGCCGGAACAACTCCGGCCATGACGAAAGATCACTCCGCCGCCTCAACGCGCTTCTTCTTCCTTGGCTCCGCGCCGCGCCGTGCCAGCACCGGCTTCAAAAACGCCCCGGTATAGCTGCGCTTCTCGCGTACGATGTCTTCCGGGGTGCCGGCGGCGACGATTTCGCCGCCGCCGTCGCCGCCTTCGGGGCCGAGGTCGATGATCCAGTCGGCGGTTTTGATGACTTCGAGATTGTGCTCGATGACGACGACGGTGTTGCCGGTGTCGGTGAGCTCATGCAGCACTTCGAGCAATTTCGCCACGTCGTGGAAATGCAGCCCGGTGGTGGGTTCATCCAAGATGTAAAGCGTGCGTCCCGTCGCGCGCTTGCTCAATTCCTTGGCGAGCTTGACGCGCTGCGCCTCGCCGCCGGACAGCGTGGTGGCCTGCTGGCCGACATGGATGTA
>JBARER010000046.1:0-25377 GCA_049796395.1 Xanthobacteraceae bacterium | reverse complement strand
TTTCCTTTTTTTGCGAAACCGAAAAAGCGAACAGAGACAACCAAGCCACCACCGCTCGGCGTCTTCTTTGCTCCGGGTTTCGCGCTTCACGTAACTGAGATTTGATAGCTCGGGCGCCAAGTCGCGTCGCGAGAACGGGAAAACTTGCATCCGCCCCCGCGACAGCGGGGGAGGGGGACCATGCGAAGCATGGTGGAGGGGGCGTGGGCCATGACGATTCTTCTGCGACGACAACGAAGTGGCGAGTCAGACGCCCCTTCCACCGCGCAAGGGCGCGGTCCCCCTTCCCCGCTGCCGCGGGGCAGGATGCTCTTGCGCTTACCTGATAAACGTGCCGCTACGCAGTTCGGCGAACGCCTGTTGCAGTTCGGCCTGCGTGTTCATCACGATCGGGCCGTGCCAGGCCACCGGCTCCTCGATCGGCTTGCCGGAGACCAGGAGGAAGCGGATGCCCTGGTCGCCCGCTTGCACCGTGACCTCGTCGCCGCGATCGAACAACACCAGCGATCGATTGCCGGTCTGCTCGCGCTGCACGAACTCATTGATGCCGTCGGTCTTCTCGGTGAGCACGCCGAACGGCGCTGACGCGTCGCGGAAGCTGCCCGCGCCCTCGAACACATAGGCAAACGCATGCCGCTCGACTTCCACCTTGAAAGTCTTGCGCTTGCCGGGCGGCACGGAAATGTCGAGGTAGCGCGGATCGGCGGCGACGCCCTCGATCGGGCCGCGCTTGCCCCAGAACTCGCCGCAGACCACCCGGAGGCGGGTGCCGTCGTCATCGACGATCTCCGGAATTTCCGCGGCCTTGACGTCCTGATAGCGCGGCGCCGTCATCTTCAGCGACGCCGGCAGATTGGCCCAGAGCTGGAACCCGTGCATGCGGCCCTTGGCGTCGCCCTGCGGCATTTCCTGATGAAGAATGCCGCGGCCGGCGGTCATCCATTGCACGTCGCCGGCATCGAGATTGCCGCGATTGCCGAGGCTATCGCCGTGCTCGACGGTGCCGGCCAGCACATAAGTAATGGTCTCGATGCCGCGATGCGGATGCCAGGGGAAGCCGGCGCGATAATCGTCCGGCCGGTCATTGCGGAAATCGTCGAGCAGGAGAAACGGATCGAATTCCGAGGTGTTGCCGAAGCCGAACGCGCGGTTGAGCTTGACGCCGGCGCCTTCAATCGTGGGCTTGGAGGTGACGATGCTTTTGACGGGACGAATGGACATGGCGTGCGACCCTCCGCAGAGCTGGCGAGGACGAATGAACTGCAATCAAAATGGGACGCGGGGCGGGCGCAGCAAGAAGGCACACGATTGATACTAACTGCATCCGCCCCCGCGATAGCGGGGGAGGGGGACCGCCCTGCGAAGCAGGGTGGTGGAGGGGGCGTGGGCCTCAATGAGTTATCTTGCGAAGAAAGCGAGATGACGAGTCAGACGCCCCTTCCACCATCCTGCGCGCTATGCGCTTCGGAAGGTCCCCCTCCGCCGTTTTCATGGGGGAGGCAGCGTGACCATGCCGCTCCAGAATTGCTGCCGATTGCCGACCTCGACATCGTATTTGCGTACGAAAGACAGCCTGCCGTCGGCGGCAATGCGAAACACGCTCAGCCCGGCGGGAAGCGTGCCGTCGGCCAACGACATGGTGCTGGCCGCGACCAGCATGCGGCCCGCCGGATCGATGCCGAAGGTCCGCAACTGGATGCCGTGTCCGTCGATGTTCTGGATCAGCGTCGGTTGGCCGGTCGCTGCGTCGATAGCGAACACCGCGATGCTGTTCTCGCCGCCGGGCGCGAGCTGCCGCGCGCCGGGTCCGGACGCTGGGAAGGTGCGATTGGTCAAATAAACGAACCTGCCGTTGGGGTGGACGTGGACCGGCCCGGCGCCTTGCGGCAAGGCCGTTTTAGGATCGGACAGTGTCTCTTTGATGAACCGCGGCGCCGGTGCCAGCGCGCCCTCGGCATCGCGCTCGTAAACGTAAAGCTTGTTCTGCCGCTCGATCGAAACGAACACCCAAGGCTTGCTCGGGTGGAAGTCGAGATGCCGCGGCCCGAAGCCAAAGCCTTTGCCGGCACCTTGACCGGGCGCGATCGAGGCCAGGTTGCTCAGCTGGCCGTCCTTGAACCGGAAGGTTTTGATCGCGCCCGGCTCCTCAGGGCTACCGCCGCCGGGATTGTTGCCGCGGGTCACCAGCATCACCAAGCGGTTGCCGGGCGCGCCAAGCACTTGATGCGCGTAGATGCCGGTGTCGAGGTCGTCGCGCTGCGCCACGGCTGCGCCGAGCGTGCCGTCGGCTTCGATGCGGTGCACGGTCACGCCGCTTGGCGCATTGTAGGCGGTCAGCAAATAAACGCCGCCGGCATCGACGCTGACGTGGATCGGCCGCGACGGCAAGCGCACCGGTTCGCCCGCCGGCCGCAATGCACCAGTCGCAGGCTCGATCGAAAACGCGCTGGCGAAATGCTGATCGCCGGTGGCGCCCGGCCCGCCATTGCTGGAAACAACGTAGAGCATGCGCCGCGATGGATGCGGCCAAGCATATTGCACGTCGGCCGGCAGTGTCACGGTGTTGCGCGCGGTCAGCGCGGCATTGTCAACGTCGACATCGTAAAGCGTCAGCGCCGGGCCGACGCTGGCGTAATAAGCGGTCTTGGTCATGGCATCTGCCTTGGAAATTCTCTGAAGAATGTTGCGGTCGTGAAATGGCGCAATGTTCTGTTGCCAACATATCGCGCCGCGCCAGGCGCAGCAATTTTGCCAATAATAATAAAGGTTCCGCGGTTCCTGGCGCCATTATTTGCCCCGAATTTGGAACGGCCCCGCGCTGAGGGGGTTTTCAATCGTACGGTGCGCGCATGTGGTGTGCGCATGAACGGAACCAAGAGGGATAGAGGAAACAGGAGTCCCGATGAAAAAAACAACCATCAAACTGGCGATGACGGCCGCGCTGCTGCTCGGCGCGTCGTCCTTCGCCATGGCGCAAATGAGCGGGCCGACCGGCTCGACAACCAACAATGCGGCCGCCACCGGCGGCTCTGGAACGCATCAAGTCGGCGGCCCGAAAACCGGCACCGCCTCCAATACGCAGAAAAACCTGAAAAACCAGAACGGCTATCAAGGCCGTCAGTAACCACTAAGCTTTTCGATAAATCGAAACCCGGATTGGGCGCCGCCCAGTCCGGGCTTTTTTTATTTTTAGTCCCTCGCCGGCGGCATGACCATTTCCGGCAAATCCAGGGATCATTTATTGGTCAGCGCGCCGAGCAGCGCCTCGATCCGTGCCACGCTGCGAAAATGCGCCGGCGTCATGTCACGATCCGGGATTTTGACGTCGAACTCGGCTTCGACCGCCAGCATCAGGTTGACGGTGTCGAGTGACGACAAGCCGATTTCGCTTAAATCGTCGTCGCGGCCGACCGCCCGGTCGATTCCGCGTTTGGCCAGCATCGTGCGGATCAGCGCGCCGATGCGCTCGGAGGGCAAGGAATTCATACGGTCAAGCACGGTGAATTTTTCCCGAATTCGAACCCAAAAAACTGCGGCTTTTCATAACCATCATCTCCGAAACAACTTTGTCTTTTGTTATCACAGAAGGGGTTTTCGATTGGTAACCTTTATGCAAAAGAACCGCGCTAATTCCCGCATATTGCCACAAGTGTTTGCAAGTTTTGCGCTAGCTGTGGAGCCAGCAATCGCTGGAATGCGATAGGCGGCCATATTTGCGAGATCGTTCATGAACCCTCGAATCGCGGCGGCTCTGGAGATTGATCAGGACATGCAGGCGGCACGCACCGCCGCGCGCGGCATTCTCGCTACGGCAAACAGCCTGCGTACCGCTGGCGCCGCGGCGCTCGGCGAACGCGCCAAGAAAGTGGCCGTGGTTGCGGCCGAGCACGCCGGCGCGGTGGACGACGATTCGCGGTTTCCGCAGGAGGCGATAACGGCCGCGCGCGCGGAGCGTCTGCTCGGCATCGCCGTGCCGCACGATCTCGGCGGCGAAGATGCCAGCATCGCCGAAATCGTCGACGTCTGTTACACGCTGGGGCGTGCCTGCGCGTCGACCGCAATGATCTATGCGATGCACCAAACCAAGGTCGCGTGTCTGGTTCGCCACGGTCGCACCAGCCTGTGGTATCAGCTTTTGCTGCGCCGGCTCGGCAACGAGCAGCTCTTGTTCGCGTCGTCGACCACCGAAGGCCAAAACGGCGGCGATTTGCGCAATAGCGCCGCCTCGATCGTGCGCAACGGCTCGCACATCACGCTCGAACGCCAGGCGACGGTTATCTCTTACGGCGCGGCGGCCGATGCCGTCGTCACCACCGCGCGCCGCTCCGCCGATGCCGCCAGTTCCGACCAGGTTCTGGTCACGTTTCTCAAGCAGGATTACACGCTCGAGCGGCTTGTCGGCTGGAACGCCTTCGGCATGCGCGGCACCTGCAGCGAAGGATTCAAGCTCGTCGCTTCCGGTGCGGCCGAGCAGATTCTGCCTGTCACCTACGACAAGATCCACGCGCAGACCATGATGCCGGTCGCGCATCTGTTGTGGAGCGCCGCCTGGACCGGAATCGCGGCTGCCGCCGTCGACCGTGCTCGCGGCTTCGTGCGCAAGGCCGCGCAACGCGCCGGCGGAACACTGCCGCCGGCGGCCGCGCATTTGACCCGGGCCAATGCTTCGCTGCGCATGCTGCGCGGCCTGATCGCTTCTTCGGTGCACCGGTTCGAGGCTGCCGGGACCGACCCGGCGACGCTGGAATCGATCGATTTCCAGACCGGCATGAATCTGCTCAAGGTCAATGCATCGGAGCTGGCGGTAGCCGCCGTCATGAGCGCGATGCAGACCTGCGGCCTGGCGGGCTATCGTAACGACGGCGAATTCAGCGTCGGGCGCCACCTGCGCGATATTCTGTCATCGCCGATCATGATCAACAATGACCGCATCCTCGCCAATGTAGCGACGGCTTCGCTGCTGAGCGGCGTTCCCGATTCGCTCTGCGGCTAGCACATCGAACTTAATCGGAAGAGGCGTACAACAATGAACGTTGCGTTCAAGCAACCGGTGCAGATCACCCACTCGCTGGATTCGATCGCCGAGGCGCTGTTGCTGCCGACCGGAATCGATGGCGTGTACGCGCGCACCGCGGCGTTCGAGCGGGTCGTCGATGGCCTCACCGCGCTGATTTCGCGGTACCGCGAGCCGGATGCCGAAGTGCTGCGGTTTCCCCCGGTGATGAGCCGCCGGCAACTGGAGAAATCCGGCTACCTGAAAAGCTTTCCGCATTTTCTCGGCTGCGTGAGCTGCCTGAGCGGCGACGAAAGCCATATCCGCAGCAGTGTCGAGCGTTACGAGGCCGGTGAGGATTGGACGGAGGGATTGGCGGCCGCCGACCTCGTGCTCAGCCCGGCGGCCTGCTATCCGGTGTACCCGCTGGTGGCGAGCCGCGGCCGGGTGCCCGCCGGCGGGCTCCTGTTCGACGTCGCTTGCGATTGCTTCCGCCGCGAGCCCTCAAAAATGCTCGACCGGCTGCAGTCGTTCCGCATGCGCGAATACGTTCAAGTCGGCACGGCGGAGCAGATTTTGGATTTTCGCGGGCGCTGGATGAAGCGCGCTGAGGGCTTCGCCGGCCAATTGGGCCTGCCTTATCGCATCGCCCATGCCAGCGATCCGTTCTTCGGCCGGGGCGGCAAGCTGATGGCGGTGAGCCAAGTCGAGCAGGAACTGAAATTCGAACTGCTCGTTCCGGTGCACTCGGAAGACGAGCCGACCGCCTGCATGAGCTTCAATTATCACCGCGACCATTTCGGCACGACGTGGAATTTACATACGGCCTCGGGCGCCGTCGCCCATACCGGCTGCGTGGCCTTCGGGGTGGACCGGCTCGCCTTGGCGTTGTTCGTGATCCATGGCGTCGACCTGGCGCAATGGCCGACCAGGGTGCGGCAAGCCTTGGTGATCTGATTGCCGCTTCTCCCGCAATCGGGAGAGAAAAGTCAGACGCCCATGATCGCGTATTCGGTATAAGCCAGATCGCCGAGCCGCGGGCGCTGCGGTCCCTTGAAATATTTCGGCTTGCTGCCGCGGCGGAAGATTCCCGGCAATCCCGGTATCGGGCCGTTCGCATCCGCGATTACGATAGGTCGGCCGTGCCGCGTCAAATAGCGGCCGAGCGGCCCGGCAAAGCGGGCGAAATCCGCGATGTCGCGGCAATAGATCAGTTGCGCGCAGGGGATGAAGCCCTTCACCAGCCGCTGGCGGAAGACGAACGGGTACGCTCGCCCATCGGCGACGCACCACAGGCCAATGCAGCCATGCTCGGCATGCTGCAGCACGACTTCCCGCTCGAAGGCTTCGGCCGCGATGGTCGGCGGCAAGGGTCCGTCCACCACCTCGACTGCTTCGCCGCCGCTGGCCCGGCTCAGTCCCGGCAGGCAGACGAACAGGCCGTTGCTATAGCGCGCAAAGCCCTGCGCTTCGATGATCGGCCAGGTATGCGGCGCGGCCGAGACGTTCAGATAGGTGACGTCCTTGTGCCGCAACGCGTGCGACACCAGAAGCGACGCATAGGCTCGGAACGCCGGCTCGACAAACCAACTCGACAGATTGCAGCGTGGCGCCAGCGCGTCGCCGGCGCGCACCGCCGAGCAGATCATCAGGATCGCGCCGACCAGCCTGCCGGCGGACTCCAACAGGTAACCATATTTCGGCAAGCCGGCCGGCGGCTCTCGCCGCGCCAGCTCATTGAGCGCGTGATCCCAGAACCCGTGAGGACGGTTCGGAAAGCCGCGCCGCAACAGCACAGCCACGGCGGCAAGATCGCTCGCTTCGATCTGTCGGCAGTGTATTTCCGGCAAGGCAGCAACCATTCGTGTTGACCACGCCACGTGCGTGAACTTGATCGTAATCCTTGCTGGATTATATCGGCGCGAAATGAACAAACCGTAGGCCTGGGTGCAATGTCGGTAAAATTAACCATAACGCGCCAGATGGAAGAGATCGCGCGCGAGCACGGCAAAATTCTGGCGCCGTTGCGCGACGATCTGGTGCTGCTGGATTCCGGCCTGGACTCGCTCGGCTTCGCCGTGCTGGTCGCGCGGCTCGAAGACAAGCTCGGCGTCGATCCGTTCACGGCGTCGGAAGAAGCGGTGTTCCCCGTGACTTTCGGCGACTTCGTGAAGGTCTACGAAAATGGCGCGCACTGAGCCGCCATCGCTGCGGCAGTATGTCGGTCCGGCGGAGCGGTTTCTGTTCGATCGTCACGGGCTCGCGCATTGTCCAAATCTGAACGGCGGCACCGCTCTTGGCGGCGGCGTGGCCGATCTCGCCGATAAATCCGTTCTGGTCGCCACCGGCAGTCAGTTGACGACGGCACTGGCGTTGATCGAGCTCGACGGCGTCGCTCGCCGGCTCACTATTCTACCCCCCGATAGCGATCCCAGTCACTTCGCGGCCATTGTCGCCGGAGCGGACGTCGATGCGGTCGTGCTCGATCGCAGCTCGCCCGTCAGCCCGGCGTTCGAGCGTCTGCGCCAGGTCATGTGTACCGCCGAGGTCGCGCCGGCGCCGCAGTTGCCGGCGCCGTCGCGCGCGACGGAGTGGGTGATGCTGACCTCCGGCACCACCGGGCTGCCCAAAATGGTGGTCCACAGCGTGGCGGGCCTGACCGCGGCCTTTCGCCAGCGCAAGGTCGAAAGCGATGTGGTCTGGGCGACGTTCTACGATATCCGGCGCTATGGCGGCTTGCAGATTTTTCTGCGTGCCGTGCTTGGGGGCACCTCGCTCGTGCTGTCGAGCGGCGGCGAGCCTATCGCCGAGCATCTCGCCCGTCTCGGCCGTCATGGCGTCACTCATGTTCTGGGCACGCCGACGCATTGGCGCCGGGCGCTGATGTCGCCGGCAATCCGCAAAATATCGCCGCGCTACGTCAGGCTGTCGGGCGAGATCGCCGACCAGGCGATCCTCGACAGCCTGCGCAAAACATTTCCCGCCGCCGTGGTCAGCCACGCTTATGCTTCGACCGAAGCCGGCGTTGCGTTCGAGGTGCGCGACGGACTCGCCGGCTTTCCGGCCGAACTCGTCGAACGGGCCCGCGACGGCATCGAGATGAAAGTCCTCGGCGGTTCGCTGCGCATCCGGTCGCCGCGCTCCGCCGCCCGCTATATCGGCACCGACACGGCGCTTGCGGATCGCGACGGTTTTGTCGACACCGGTGACATGGTCGAATTGCAGGACGAGCGTTATCTGTTCGCCGGGCGCCGCGGCGGTATCATCAATATCGGCGGTCTGAAGGTTCACCCCGAGGAGGTCGAGGCGGTGATCAACCGCCATCCCCAGGTCCGCATGTCGCTGGTGCGCGGCAAAAGAAGTCCGATCACCGGGGCGGTCGTGATTGCCGACGTTGTTCTTGAGGACGCGGCCGCGAATTTGTCGCCCGCGGAGGGGAGGAGCGATCTCAACCGGGTCGATCTCAATCGGGTGAAAGGCGATATTCTGCAATTCTGCCGCGAGGCGCTGCCGCACTACAAGGTGCCGGCGGCCATCAGCATCGTGCCGGCGCTGGACGTGGCGGCCACCGGCAAGCTCCTGCGGCGCCATGGCTAAGAAGCCCCGCAAATCGGTCCGCGCCGTGCTGGTCACCGGCGGCAGCCGCGGCCTCGGGTTGGGCATTGCCAGGACGCTCGCCGCCGCCGGCTATTGCGTCATCGCGCTGGCACGCAAGCCGACAAAGGAACTCAACGCCGCGATCACGCAGGTCAAGCGCGACAGGCAGGGCGCGCTGCATTTCGTCGGCTTCGATCTCGGCAAGATCGACGAGATTCCGGAGCTGGTGCGTAGGCTGCGCCACGAGTTCGGGCCGCTGTTCGGCCTAGTCAACAATGCAGCGCTCGGCCTCGATGGCGCGCTATCGCTGATGCACAATTCGCAGATCGAGCAGCTGGTTCGCGTCAATACGCTGTCGCCGATCGTGCTGAGCAAATATGTGGTGCGCGGCATGATGTCGGAACGCAGCGGGCGCATCGTCAACGTCGCTTCGGTCGTCGGCTTCACCGGCTATAGCGGGCTGTCGGTCTATGCGGCGACCAAGGCGTCGATGCTAGGTTTCACCCGCTCGCTCGCCCGTGAAGTCGGCCGCCTCGGCATCACCGTCAATGCCGTTGCGCCGGGCTTTATCGACACCGACATGACCCACGGTCTCGCTGGTGCGCAGCGCGAGCAAGTGGTGCGCCGCAGCGCATTGCGCCGTCTCGCCGGTATCGACGACGTCGCCAACGCCGTCGAGTACCTTCTCAGCGACAAGGCGGCGAGCGTCTCCGGCACGGTGCTGACGGTCGACGCCGGAGCGACGGCTTAGGCTTTCGGCTCCGCGCGTTTTCGCCCTCCGATGAAAAGGCGACGGCAACGGCGTAGCGTCGCGGCGCGATAACCGCTATTGAATTGTCCAACAAGCAATCGAGCGGCGATCTTATCGCGCGCCATCAGGGGAGGGTCTTCATGGACACAGGTTTGTCGCGTCGTCGTGTGTTGGCTGCCGGGACCGCAATAGTCAGCGCCGCGGTCGGCGCGCCGTTCGTGGCGCGTGCGCAGGCCGCGAAATTCACCTACAAATACGCCAACAACCTGCCGGATACGCATCCGATGAATATCCGGGCGCGGGAGATGGCGGCGGCGATCAAAAAGGAAACCGACGGTGCCTTCGATCTGCAGATTTTTCCGTCGAGCCAGCTCGGCTCCGACACCGATACGCTGTCCCAGGTCCGCTCCGGCGGCGTCGAATTTTTCACGCTGTCGGGCTTGATTCTGGCGACGCTGGTGCCGGCGGCTTCAATCAACGGCATGGGCTTCGCGTTCCCGAATTACGACACCGTCTGGAAGGCGATGGACGGCGATCTCGGCGCCTATGTGCGCGGCCAGATCGCCAAGACCAACCAGATTCTCGCCATGGAGAAAATTTGGGACAACGGCTTCCGCCAGACCACGACCTCGACCAAGCCGATCAAGACGCCGGACGATTTTCGCGGCATGAAGCTGCGGGTACCGCCGTCGCCGCTATGGACGTCGATGTTCAAGGCGTTCGACGCAGCACCTGCTTCGATCAACTTCAATGAAGTCTATTCGGCGCTGCAGACCAAGATCGTCGACGGCCAGGAGAACCCGCTGGCGATCATCTCCACCGCCAAATTGTACGAGGTGCAGAAATACTGCTCGCTGACCAATCACATGTGGGACGGTTTCTGGTTCCTGGCCAACAAGAACGCCTGGGAACGCCTGCCGGCCGACATGCGCGGCATCATCGCAACGCACGTCAACGATGCCGGCGTCAAGGAGCGGGTCGACGTCGCCAAGCTCAACGCCAATCTGCAGCAGTATCTCGCCGGCAAGGGGCTCCTTTTCAACGGTCTCGATCCGGCGCCATTCCGCGATAAGCTGCGCTCTGCCGGCTTCTACACCGAGTGGAAGGGCAAATACGGCGAGGAAGCCTGGGGCATTCTGGAGAAATCGGTCGGCAAACTAGCGTGACGCCATGGCCGAGTTTCCGGCGCCGTCGGCCGTCGAACCGGTCGCGGTAGCGCCGGTATCCCGCCGCCGTGTCATCGGGCTGATTGAATCCGTCCTCGGCGCGCTGGTCGAATTCGTCGCCGCTGGCCTGGTGCTGGCGGAGATCGTGATTTTGTTCTCCGGCGTCGTCGCGCGCTACGTCTTCAACGCGCCGCTCGTCTGGTCGGACGAACTCGCCTCGATGCTGTTTCTATGGCTGGCGATGCTGGGCGCCGTCATTGCCTTTCGCCGCGACGAGCACATGCGGATGACGGCGGCGGTCGGCGTGCTGCCGCCAGCGGCGCGCGCCGTGCTCGATTGCTTTGCCACCGGCGCCGCGCTCGCCTTTCTCGTGCTGATCGCCCGGCCGGCCTACGATTATGCGCTTGAGCAGGTGCCCATCCTCACGCCGGCGCTGCAGTTCACCGATGCCGCGCGCACCGCGGCGCTGCCGGTCGGCATCGTCCTGATGGCGGCGTTCGCGTTCTTTCGATTGATCGAAGCGAGCTCGCCGCGAACGCTGTTCATCGCGCTCGGCGCGGTCGCCGCGCTGCTGCTGCTGTTCTGGCTGGGCGAACCGCTGTTCGAACGGCTCGGCAATCTCAACCTGCTGATCTTTTTCGTCGGCGTCGTCGCCGCCGCAGTGTTCGCCGGCGTGCCGATCGCCTTCGCCTTCGGTCTGGCGATCTTCGGCTATCTGGCGCTCGCCACGCAGACGCCGGTCTCGATTCTGGTCGGCCGTATGGACGAGGGGATGAGTCACCTTATTCTGCTCGCCGTGCCGCTGTTCGTCTTCTTGGGATTGCTCATCGAGATGACCGGCATGGCGCGCGCCATGGTCGCTTTTCTGGCGAGCCTGCTCGGCCATGTGCGCGGCGGCTTGCAGTACGTGCTGGTCGCCGGAATGTATCTGGTCTCGGGAATTTCCGGTTCGAAAGCGGCCGACATGGCGGCGATCGCGCCGGTGCTGTTTCCGGAAATGAAGGAACGCGGCGCCGCGCCCGGTGAGCTCGTCGCGCTGCTCGCCGCCACCGGCGCGCAGACCGAGACCATTCCGCCGAGCCTCGTCCTTATCACCATCGGCTCGGTGACCGGCGTGTCAATCGCCGCTTTGTTCACCGGCGGCGTGCTGCCTGCGATCGTGCTGGCGCTGCTGCTGTGCATCGTCGTTCGCCGCCGCTACCGGCGTGAGGAACGCGGCGCGGTGACGCGCGCGCCGTTGCGTGAGGTCGGCCGCGCCTTCCTCGTCGCGCTGCCCGCGCTTGTGCTACCGTTTCTGATCCGCGCCGCGGTGGTCGAGGGTATCGCCACCGCGACCGAGGTTTCCACCATCGGCATCGCCTATGCCGCCGTCGCCGGCCTCGTCATCTATCGCCGCTTCGACTGGGCGGCGCTCAAGCCGATGCTTGTCTATACGGCGGCGCTATCCGGCGCGATTTTGTTGATCATCGGCACCGCGACCGGCATGGCCTGGGGGCTCACCCAATCCGGGTTCTCGCACGCGCTTGCCGCCGCCATGACCGGGCTGCCGGGGGGCGCGGCAAGCTTCATGGCGGTGTCGATCGTAGCCTTCATCGTGCTCGGCTCGGTGCTCGAAGGCATTCCGGCCATCGTGCTGTTCGGGCCGTTGTTGTTTCCGATCGCGCGCCAAGTCGGCATCCACGAGGTGCACTACGCCATGGTGGTGATCCTGGCGATGGGCATCGGCCTGTTCACGCCGCCGTTCGGCGTCGGCTATTACGCGGCCTGCGCCATCGGCCGGGTCGATCCGGCGGCCGGCATGCGGCCGATATGGGGCTACATGATCGCGCTTGTCATCGGCACCATCATCGTTGCCGCGGTGCCGTGGCTATCGCTTGGATTCTTGCGATAGCATGTTGAGAGCGCCGAGCGTCGCGGAGTTCACCCTAGAAAACTGCGCAGCCGTTGCGCCACAACTCTGGACGCCACCTTATCGAGCCGCCCGATGCGGCGGTCGATGCGGTTTGGCTCGATGCAGGCAATCTTGGCTGCCCGCACCACCGACGGTGCGGGTGAGCCGGCCCGCTCGAGACTGACGATCATGATGTCGCTCGGCCATCGCTCATTTTCTGAGCTGGTGATCATCGCGACCCAAATGAGGCCCTCAGCCGCAAGCTTTCGGTTCGAAATTACCAGCGCTGGGCGGCGCTTTTCGGCGAGCCGGTCGGCATAGGGAAACGGCACCACGACGACATCGAAGGCATCAAAACGCGGGCCTTCAGAGTCCGCCATAGGCCTTCTCGTCCGCCTCACTTGCCCATTCCGAGAAAGCGGCGAATGGGTCGTCAGCCTCGTTCATCGCTGCCTTCTCAAGGAGCACGCCGGCTTCGGTCAAGCGATAGCGCAACGTGTCGCCGGGCTTAAGCGCAAGGCGCCGGCGGATTTCGCGCGGAATCACGGTCTGGCTCTTTACCGAGAGCTTGGAAAAGGCGGCGGGCATACGGCTGGACCGGTTCATCCAGCCAATATGCCTTACCGTCTTACGTCTTACAAGAACACGCCGCCTTTACGGACAGGGATGATATTGCCCGTCGTAGCCCAGAAACAGTCCGGTTGCGGGATTGTACGAGCGGTAGCGCGACTCGCAGTACGCCACCGAGCCACCTCCGCCCTCCACGACTACCGGCGGGGGTACCGCATAGGCCGGTCCATAGGCATAACCCGGGTAGTAGTCGTAATAGCCGGGCGCCCATAGCGGCGAGGTGGCTGCGGCTAGAGCACCGCCGATCACTCCGGCAGCGATCGCGCCGGGTCCTCCCCAGCCGCCATGCCAGCCGCGCGCTGCGGCCGGCGATGCCGTCGTCACGACGGTGCCGGCAATAAGCGCGAGCGCTGCGGCGCCGCTCAAAAGTTTCGACCTCATATTGCTCTCCCGATTCTGAAAGTTCCAAAGTTGTTCGGCTGCGCGGCCGCCGCCCAGGCAGCGTCGCCTGGCTCGTTAATCGGCGATGGTCCGCTGTGGTTCCTGGAAGGCAGCGTGCGATATCGGGCATTGCCGTGGATTCAGCGCGAACGGATAAAATGCCGCAGCAAAGATGAAATATTTTTCACCTTCGCGGCTAAAAGCGGATTTGCTCTAAAAACGGACTTGGCCCTTTTCAATGCGGGCGGCGAGCGCGACGTCGAGCGGCACAAAAATATTCTGCTGCGGGTCGTTGACGTAGACTGGATCGCACACGACGGTGAGATCGAATCCCTCACGCGCGAGAACGGCGTTTTTGTGTTTGAAAGTGGCCGTCGCGTCGATGCAGTTTACGAGCCGCAAGAACAGCGGCCGCGCATAGTGCGGCAGCCGGCTGATCAAATGGGCGTGCAGGTCCGACAGGTCGAGTGCAGCGTCGGCGGCGACGGCGGCCATGCCGGCTTTGCCTTCCGTGCCGGGCACCGCAACGCCATAGACTGTCGCTTCGCTAATGCCGGGGAATTCGGCCACAACCGCGGCGACCTCGGCGGCCGATACGTTCTCGCCTTTCCAGCGGAAGGTGTCGCCGATCCGGTCGACGAAATAGAAGAACCCGCTCGCATCCATGCGCATGAGATCGCCGGTGCGGAACCAGGCGTCGCCCGGCTCAAAGACATCGTGCAGGATTTTCCGCTCGGTTTCCGCGGCGCTGGTGTAGCCCTCGAATGCAGCGGCCGCGGCTGTGTCATGCGCGGCGTCGGCTATTCTGCCGATCGCCTCGCCGATTTCGTCAACGGCGCAGCGCATGCAGCGTCCCGCGGCGTCGCGCTCGATCTGTGCGGCGGCGGTGTCGAACCGCACCAGCGCCAGCGGAAAGCGGTGTGCCAGAAACGGCGGCAGGCGGCCGACCGCGCCGACTTTACCCTCGACATTGTAGAGCGACACGTTGCTTTCGGTCGCGGCATAGAATTCCAGAATCCTTGGGACGTCGAAGCGGGATTGGAATGCCCGCCAGACCTCGGCGCGCAAGCCGTTGCCGCAAGCGAGCCGCAGGCGATGGGCGCCCTCGCGCGGATGCGGCGGCGCATTGACGAGGTAGCGGCACAGTTCGCCGATATATTGAAACAGCGTGCAGTTCCACCGCGTCACGTCGTCCCAGAACTCTCGGGCCGAGAATTTTTCGCGGATGACGACCGATCCGCCGCGCGTCAAAAGCGCGCCGACCGCCACGACGCCACCGACGGAATGGTACAGCGGCAAGCAATCGTACATGCGATCGTCCGGCGTGGCGTTCATCAGCGCGCCGAACCACAAGCTCCACTGCATCAGGCGGCGATGACTGACGTTGGCGGCCTTCGGCAGTCCGGTGGTGCCCGACGTGTAGATAGTCAGTGCGCGGTCGGCGATGGTCACGCCGCGGCGTTCGCTCGCCTCAAGCGGTGCAGCCGAGAACCACTCGACCTCGCGGTCGATGCGGACGAAATCGCCGCTCTCCACGCGGCCATGCGACCAGAGTTTCGGCCGGCAGCCCGGTGCGGCGGAGTTGAATTGCGTGACAAGATCGCTGTCGACGATGACATGCTTGGCCGCGACGATGTCGATGCAATGCGCCAATGCCGGGCCGTGCAATTGCGTATTGAGCAGCGACACGACGGTGCCGACGCTGGTGATGCCGAGCCAGATGGCGAGATAGTCCGGCCGGTTCGGCATCATCAGGCAGATGGTTTCGCCCTTGGCGAGCTTCTGATCGAGGGCCCAGCGCGCATAGCGGCGGCTCAACTCGATGAGCGCGCGATACGTGAGCGTGGTGTGTTCCGAGATCAGCGCTTCGGCGTCAGCGTGGCCCGCCGCCACGTCCTCGATCGCGTCGAGCAGAATGCGATGCGGCTTCCCGGCAATCGTCGCCGTGGCCTCGAGCGCGCGCACCCAGTCGTGCAGCGCACTGTCCGCGCCGCGACTGACACGCGCTTGCCGGTCGATCTCGACGAGAGCCATGCGTCAGCATGGCCGAACAAAGTGAATCTTTCGCTTCAACAATGCATAAAATTTGAAGTATTGGCCGCGCAGGCCGCCGTAGAGCGCAACGACGTGGCAAACAATTAAGGTTATTCCCTCGAATTTGCCGCGGTTGCGCCGGTCGCACCGTTGTTCGCCTTCTCTGGCACCGATAAGAAACACAATTGGGCTTAAGGTCCGCAGTTGGGTGGCGTGTTTTTTGATCGCGGCGGCAAGCATGAAAAACGAGACATTGGCCGTTCAAGGCGGCTACGATTGCGATCCGACGACCAAGGCGGTCGCCGTTCCGATCTACCAGACCGTGGCCTATGAGTTCGACAGCGCCGACCACGGCGCGGCGTTGTTCAATCTTGAAGTCGAAGGTCACCGCTATAGCCGCATCAGTAACCCGACGGTCGCCGTGCTGGAACGGCGCCTCGCCTTGCTCGAAGGCGGCGTCGAGGCGCTATGCGTCAGTTCCGGCCAGGCGGCGCTGAACTATGCCGCGCTCAATCTGACCGCGATGGGCACCAATATCGTTTCGGTGCCGCAGCTCTATGGCACCACTTACACGCTGTTCGGTCACGTCCTGCCGAGCCAGGGCGTCACCGTGCGCTTTGCTGAAAGCGATCGGGCCGAAGCGATCGAAAAGCTGATCGACGACAATACGCGCGCCATCTTCTGCGAGAGCGTCGGCAACCCGGCCGGCAATATCTGCGACATCGAAGCGCTCGCTGGCGTTGGCGAGCGCCACGGCGTTCCGCTGGTGGTCGACAATACCGTCGCCACGCCGATCCTCTTGCGTCCGATCGATTATGGCGCCGATATCGTGGTGCATTCGCTGACCAAATTTCTCGGCGGCCACGGCACGACGATCGGCGGCGCGATCGTCGACGGCGGTAAATTCCCGTGGCAGAAACACGCCCGCCGCTTCCCGCAGTTCAATGAGCCGGACGCCTCCTATCACGGCCTGGTTTATGCCGAGCGCTTCGGCAATGCCGCCTATATCGCCCGCTGCCGCAGCGTCTACCAGCGCACCACCGGCGCGGTGCTGTCGCCGCTGTCGGCATTTATGCTGCTGCAAGGCGTCGAGACCGTGGCGCTGCGGGTCGAGCGCCATGTCGAGAATGCGCGGCGCGTCGCCGAATTTTTGCGCCAGCATCCCCGCGTCGAGTGGATCAATTACGCCGGCTTCGCCGACAACCCCTATCACGCGCTGGCGCAGAAATATCTCGGCGGCCGCGCCTGTTCGCTGTTGACCTTCGGCATCGCCGGCGGCCTCGAAGCCGGCAAGCGCTTTTACGACGCGCTACGGCTGTTCAAGCGGCTGGTCAATATGGGCGACGCCAAGTCGCTCGCCTGCCATCCGGCTTCGACCACGCATCGGCAGATGTCGGCGGAGGAGCATCGCCAGGCCGGGGTCAAGCCGGAAATGATCCGGCTGTCGATCGGCATCGAGCATATCGACGATATCATCGCCGACCTCGATCAGGCGCTGGCGGTGGCGGAGCCGCGCGGCGCAACGCTCATCGCCGCCGAGTGAGGAGCGCCGATGCCGCTTTTCGTTGACAGCGCCGGTCCCACGCCTTCGATCGATCTCAATGCGCCGAACTGCATCAGCATCGGTCTCATCAACAACATGCCGGATGCCGCACTGGCGGCGACCGAGCGGCAATTTTCAAATCTGATCCGGGCGGCGAACCCGAACGTCGTCGTGCTGTTGAAGCTGTTCGCCATGCCCGATTTGCCGCGCGGCGACGAAGCGCGCCGCATGCTGGCCGAACGTTATCGCGATATCTCGGCGCTGTGGAATACGCCGCTCGACGGCTTGATCGTCACCGGCACCGAGCCGCGCGCGAACAATCTGAGCGACGAGCCGTATTGGGACAGCCTGAGCAAGGTGGTGGACTGGGCGAGGGAAAATACCTTCTCGACCATCTGGTCGTGCCTCGCCGCGCATGCCGCGGTGCTGCATGCCGATGGCATCGAGCGCCGCGCGCTTAACGAGAAACGCTGCGGCATATTCGATTGCCGCCTGGTGGCCGACCATCCGCTGACCGAGCATTTCCCGGAACCGTTGTGGGTGCCGCATTCGCGTTACAACGATCTTCCGGAACAAGCCCTCCTGGCGAGTGGCTACAAGATCTTGACCCGGTCGCAGTCCGCCGGCGTCGATACCTTCGCCAAGCAGGACGGCAGCTTCTTTCTGTTCTTTCAGGGCCACCCGGAATATGAGGCCGACTCGCTGCTGCGCGAATATCGCCGCGACGTCGGTCGCTTCCTTAATTGCGAACGTGAGCACTACCCGGTGTTGCCGATCGGCTATTTCAGCCCCGAGGGGGCTGCGGCTGCCGAGACATTTCGGGCACAGGCGCTGGCCGATCCGCGGGCAGAACTGACGGCAGAGTTCCCCACCGCCGCTCTCGAAACATCCCTGGCGTGCCCGTGGCGTCCGGCTGCGCTTGGGGTCTACGAAAAATGGTGCGCGTTTCTGAGCGCCCGAAAGGCTGAGCGGCGGAGCACGGCCCCTAAAGCCTTGCCGGCCCGTCCGCGGCGGACCTGGCGGGATTGGCCGCTCGGCACCCGGCGAATGGCCGATACGCCGGTGCGGTAAACGCCGGCACCCGGCGCAGTTACGCTTTCTGGAAATTTACGTTTTTTTCGGCACCGGCCCTCATTATGGACTGCTTGGCAGTTCTGGAGACCGTCGTGCCGCATCCCGTCGTTTTTGCCGTTCCCGCCGATATCGAGCTTGCTCCCGCGCCGATCCCGGCGCACTGGATCACCGAAGGAACGCCGGTGGCGAAATCGAAGCGTCTGGGCACCAGCGCGGACGGCACGTCCTCGGTGATGGCCTGGTCATGCACGCCGGGGCGCTTTACCTGGCGCTATGCAGTCGACGAAGTCCTGCACATCATCGCCGGCGAGATCGTGGTTACCGACGAAAACGGACAAAGCCGCCGGCTTGGGCCGGGCGACATGGTGTTCTTCCCGGCCGGCAGCGTGAGCGATTGGCACGTCATCAAGGACGTGCGGAAGCTCGCCGTGTGCCGCCAAACCATGCCGCGCCATTTCGGTTTCGCGCTGCGCGCCTGGAATAAGCTGGCCGCCATGTTTGCGGGTCCCGGCGAGCAAGCCGATCCGCTCGCTAGCGAGGCGGTCATCGCCAGCCATCCCGAACGCGTCACCGCAGCCTAAGCGTCGATCCAGATGGCTCGCACACCGGTCCGCCGCGTCATCACCGGTCACGACGCGAACAACACCGCCAAGGTTATTCTCGATGCGGCGGCCGCCAACACCAAGACGCCGCGCGAGGGCGTCGCCTCGACGCTGATGTGGTGCACCGATGCGATGCCGGCCGATATTGCCGTCGGCGAGAATGCCGAGGACATGGGCGCGCGGATTCTCGGCACGCCGCCGCCGGAAAACGGCTCGCGCTTCATCGTCATGGAATTCGCTCCCGGCATCGTTTCCGAGATGCATCGCACTGAGACCATCGATTACATCGTGGTGCTGTCGGGCGAGATCGATATGGACATGGACCAGTCGAGCGTGACGCTGCGCGCCGGCGACGTCATGGTCCAGCGCGGCACCAATCACGCCTGGGTCAATCGGAGCGCCGCGCCGGCCCGGCTCGCCATCGTGCTAATGGACGCCAAACCGCTCGGCATCGGGCATCCTCGCGTGCGCGGTCAGCAGGCGCACTGATCAAATCTCTATCGCTTCATCTATCGTCACGCGCGCCGGCGCGAGTGCTGTGGCGAGCGCGGTAAGCTTGGCCCGGTCGCAGAAGGCGGGCACCACGGTCTTTGCTTCAATTGTGCGGACGAGCGTGACCGTGTCGGAAAGCCGCGGATGCACGTTCCAGCGCATGGTCTGCGCGCGGCCGCTTTTTGTCAGCCGTTCCGCCGGCGTGGTCGGGTTGATGTAGCCGGTGAACAGGATCGTCACCTCGGGCGAATTCTCGAACTGCGGGATGAGGCGGGCGGTGGCGCCAGATGTGCCGTCGGCGGACCCGGCGAGCATGACGCCGTGCGGTCCCTGAATCGGCTTCGCGATTTCCGCCACACGCGCGATGTCGTCGCCGGCATCGTCGCGCAGCGACACGGCATCGCCGTCGCGCAGATGCTGCAGTGCTTTGCTCATCGCCTCGTCGACATAAATCTCGTCAACGCCTTGGCGCATCAGTTGTAGCGCGATCTCGGGGCCGCGGCCGTTGGCCGGTACCGGCAACAGCAAAGGCCCGCGATCCACATGCCGCGCTAGCGTGCTCCAGCATTCGGCGAACGGCTTGTCGTAGTCCGCGTAGGAGCAGTCGATGACCGCGGTCGCCGCGCTTCGCGTCGGTGGATCGTAGGCGTAAAGCGCGGATTCGACGCAATAGTCGCCGGTATAGAGGAAGCCATTGCCGACGGCGAAATGCAGCCAGACGCCGCCCGGGGCATGACCGTTGCGTCCGATCGCAACAGCAATGCCAAGCACATCCGCTGCGCCGCCGACCGGAAGGAGCCGCACGGCGATGCCCTTGGGCAGGCCGCGGACAACGCCGTCGGTGGCATAAACCGGCGGTTCACCCAACTTCGGCAAGAGCGACAGGGCGCCGACGTGGTCCCGGTGACCGTGGCTAAGGACGACCGCATCGACCCGGCCGATGGCGTCGACATCCGGCACGGTTCCTGGCGGGGGTCCTTCGCCGAGGTCGAGGAGGAGCCGCCGGCCTGCGGTTTCGAGCAGGAACGCGGCCGGTCCCTTGCGGCCGACGCCGGATATCGCCCGCAGCGCGCCAGAGCTTTTATTCATTATCGATCAACCCCATATGCGGAAGGCATCGGCCGCGAACCAAGATTGACAAGCGCAGGCCCCAACCTTAATCAACGGCCAACTGCTAGGCATGATCCCGAGCGGGGGATACCGGTTTTCGGCTACGGTCATGCGCAAACGAGTACAGCTCCATGAAAGTCCGCAATTCATTGAAATCCTTGCGTGGCCGCCACCGCGATAACCGTCTGGTGCGCCGCAAGGGCCGCGTCTACGTCATCAACAAGACGCAGCGCCGCTTCAAGGCCCGCCAAGGTTGATAGGCAGGGCCTGATCGGCCGGGCCGGATCGGAAAGCGCCCGCTGTCGCCCAATTTGGCCGCATTTGTCACGTCTGATTGTGCAACTTTCCGGCTTGCCGCGCCGCGGCGGCCGTTTAGATTCATGCGCATGACGTTGCGATTCCCGCTTTTGCTCGCTGCCGCATTGATCGCCGTCCCTGCGGCTGCGCCGGCGCAGAGCCCGGACGAATTGCTGTCGCCGCCGGCCGATCTGCCTCAGGCCGAGCACGGCGAAACGGCCTACAGCCTCGACACTCTGTTTGGCGCCCTCAAGATCGCGCCCGACGCGACGAGTGCCAAGGCGATCGAGACCCGTATCTGGGCGAAGTGGATCGAATCCGGCAGCGACACCTGCGATCTGTTGATGACGCGGGTGAGGAATGCGATCGAGGACAAGGATTACGATCTCGCCATCAGGCTGTTGAACGCGATCATCGCGATCAGGCCGCGCTATGTCGAGGCGTGGAACCAGCGCGCCACCGTCTATTATCTGAAAGAGGACTATGCTCACGCCATCGCCGACATCGCCGAGGTGTTGGCGCGCGAGCCGCGGCAGTTCGGCGCGCTGGCGGGCTTGGGCTTGATGCTCCAGGACATGGGCGACGACAAAGACGCGCTCGAGGCCTACCGCAAAGCGCTCGCTATCGATCCTCACCTCGAGAACATTCCCGACACCGTCAAGACCTTGACCGACAAGGTCGAAGGCCGCGACATTTAATCCGGCCGTTCTCCCCGTCATCGCGAGGAGCAAGGCGACGGAGCAATCCAGGCTTCACTGCGCTGGATTGCTTCGCGTAGCCTGTCATCAGGCCGGCCGCTTCGGGCCGGACCCGTTGGCTCGCATTGAAGGGGGAAAAAGCGCCATGACGACTGCCGATGACAAACGCATTATCCGCGAGCTCGTGGAACACTGGGCGGTCTGGCGCGATGCGCGGCTGTGGGACCGCTTCCGCACCGTCTGGCATCCCGACGGCCGCATGTGGGCGACTTGGTTCCAGGGCAGCTTCGAGGAATTCATCAAAGGCAACGACGAGGGTTGGAAGCGCGGCGTGCGTATTCTGCATTTTCTCGGCGGCAGCGCGATCGAGGTCGCCCAAAGCCGTGCTGTCGCGCAGACCAAGATGACGATCTCGCAGCGTGCCCCGGTCGACGGCGTGATTTGCGACGTAGTGTGCACCGGGCGGTTCTACGATTTTTTCGAGCGGCGTGGCGACCGCTGGGGTTTCGTGCTGCGGCGGCTGATTTATGAGAAGGACCGGCTTGATCCGGTCGACTCGGCGGCGACGCTTTCGCTCGATCGAGATTTGCTCGGCAAATTTCCGGAGGGCTATCGTCATCTCGCCTATCTGCAGACCAAGATCGGCTACAAGGTGAAGATGGATATGCCGGGGCTCGAAGGCCCCAATCTCGATGCGCTTTACGCCCAGGGCGCGCGCTGGCTCAACGGCGAAACCATCCAGACCTAGACCAAGCGCCGATGCATCACACGCTCGGCGCCATCGCCGAAATTCTTGCCCTCGGTGCGGTCATCACGCTAATCGGGGCGTGGTTGATCGGACGCGCGCATCCGCCGCGCGGCCGTTTCGTCGAGGTCGGCGGCTTGCGCCAGCATGTCGTTGAGATCGGCGACGCCGCTCGATCGCCGCCGGTCGTTCTCATTCACGGCGCCGGCTGCAATCTCGAAGATATGCGACTGGCGCTCGGCGAGCGGCTCGCTGCGCGGCACCGCGTCATCCTGATCGATCGGGCCGGCTTGGGTTGGAGCGAACGCGCGGGGAGCGGTGGCGGTTCGCCGGCCTATCAGGCGACGATGCTGCGCGGCGTCCTCGACCGTCTCGGCGTTGAACGCGCGGTCATTGTCGGTCATTCCTGGGGCGGCGCGCTGGCCGTAGCCTTCGCGCTCGACCACCCGGCGCGCACCGCCGGTCTGGTTTTGCTGGCCGCTCCGCTTTATCCGTTCAACCGCAGCATGACCTGGCTCTATACGCTGTTCGCGGCGCCGGTGTTCGGCCTGCTCTATGCGCATACGATGGCTTTGCCGCTCGGCACGCCGTTTATTGGCATCGCTCTGGGCTCGGCCTTCCTGCCGCAATGGCCGCCGCACCGTTATGTGAGCCAGACGGCCGCATTACTGTTGCTGCGGCCGGCGGCTTTCCTCGCCAATGCGCGTGACGTCGCCGATCTTGCCGACAATCTCGAACGCCAAACGGTGCGCTATGCCTCTCTCACCGTGCCGACAACGATCATGACCGGAGATCGCGACATGATCGTCGCGCCGCGCAAGCACGCGCTCGCCCTCGCCGCCGCGGTACCACGCGCCAAGCTTGTCGTGCTGTCAGGCATTGGCCACATGCTGCATCACGCGGCGGCGGAGCGCGTCGTAGCGGAGGTCGAGGCAATGAGCGGACAGAGCTATTCTTCGCCGGAGCCGTCGCCGACATAGGCAATCCGCATGAAGTTGGTCGCGCCGGGCGTGCCGAGCGGCACGCCGGCGACGACGATCACGCGTTGGCCCGATTTGGCGAAGCGCTCGCGAAAGGCAATCCGGCAGGCGCGCTCCACGATGTCGTCCTGATCCTTGGCGTCCTCGTCGACGACGCTATGGATGCCCCAGACCACCGATAATTTGCGCCCGGCGGCCTCCATCGGCGAGATGGCGACGATCGGACATTTTGGCCGCTCGCGCGATGCCCGCAATCCGGTCGAGCCGGACACCGTCCAGCAGACAATGGCCGAAAGGTCGAGCGTCTCCGCCACTTGTCGCGCGGCCGCCGCGATGGCATCGGCGCCGGTGCGTTCCGGCGCGGTTTGCAGCATATGCAGCGACGACAGATAGGCGCTGTCGTCTTCGACTTCCTCGGCGATGCGGTTCATGGTCTTGACCGCTTCGATCGGATATTGGCCCGACGCCGATTCCGCCGACAGCATCACTGCGTCCGCGCCGTCGAAGATGGCGGTGGCGACGTCCGACACTTCGGCGCGCGTCGGCACCGGGCTTGAGATCATCGATTCCAGCATCTGGGTGGCGACCACGACTGGCTTGCCGGCGCGGCGGCAGGCGCGGGTCATTTCCTTTTGCACGCCGGGCACTTTTTCGAGCGGCATTTCCACGCCGAGATCGCCGCGCGCGACCATCAGCGCGTCGGCCAATTCGAGGATGTCGGAGAGCCTCGCCACCGCTTGCGGTTTCTCGATCTTGGCCATTATCGAGGCGCGGCCGCGCGCCAGTTTCTTCGCCTCGGCGACGTCCTCGGGTCGCTGGATGAACGACAGCGCGATCCAATCGGCGCCCGCGTCCAGCCCGGCTTCAAGATCGGCGATGTCCTTGGCTGTCAGTGCCGCCACCGGAACCACGGTGTCGGGCAGGCTGACGCCTTTGCGGTTCGAGATTTTGCCGCCGACCTCGACCTGCGCCACGATGCGTTGCGGCTCGACTGCCGTCGCCACCAGGCGCAATTTGCCGTCGTCGATCAGCAAGGCATCGCCCGGCTTGATGGCGGCGAAAATCTCCGGATGCGGCAGCTCGACGCGCCTGGCGTCGCCGGGCGCCGGATCGGCGTCGAAAATGAAATCCTGGCCCTTGTCGATTGTGGCGGCGCCGTCTTTGAAAGTACCGAGCCGCAGTTTCGGCCCTTGCAGATCGACCAGGATGCCGATCGGCCGCTTGTACTCGGCTTCGACGGCGCGAATGCTCGCCACCAGTTCGCGCATGCGGTCGTGATTGGTGTGGCTCATATTGATGCGAAAGACATCGGCGCCGGCCTCGAACAGTTGGCCGATAACGGCGCGGTCCCCCGACGCCGGGCCGAGCGTGGCGACAACCTTGGTGCGCCGTTGCCGTCTCATCGGCCGCTCATGGTGTCTTGCTCGCGCCCGGCGGGCTGGCGGGGAGGGCCGGGACAGGCTGCGCGGCATTGCTTGCCGTATCCGGCGCCGACGGGACCAGCGGCCCGCTGCTGACCAGCGGCGGCTTTTGCACCGGCTGCTCGCTCGATTCGGTCAGTTGGACGGTCCAGGCCCGCTGTTCGCCGGTATCGACCTCGAAAAAGCCGGTGCGGTCGTAGCCGCGCGCCAGGCAATCGCCGATGCCGCGGATGGTGAATTCCTTATCGCGGGTGCACATAAAGGCTTGGCCCATCCATTCGCCCCCGCGATCATAGTCGACGGCGTAGACATAATAATAACGGGCAACGAGATTGCCCTTGAGGATTGTTTCGCAGGTCCGGGACGGCAAGTTCCACCAGCCTTCCGTGGTCCAGCCCTGGCCGTCTTTGTAGCCGATGGCAATCCCGACGCGGCTCGGCGTCTTGTTGCACAACCGGAAATCGGCCGCGGCGGGGCTGGCCGAGGCGACAAGCGTCGCCGCCGCCAGCACGCACAGCAATAGCGCGCCGACCACCGTGTGGATGAAACTCGCTCGCCGCATGTCCGGTTCGGTTCCCCCTGCCAAAGAGATTCCGGGGTCAAAGCCGCGGTCTGTCAACGACAATGGCGCGGAAGTCGGTGACGTTGGTAAACGTCGGACCGGGCGCGAACAAATCGCCGATACCGTTGAAAAACCCCGTGGAATCGTTGTCGGCAAGAAACGCGGCAGGATCGAGGCCGTGCGCCGCGGCCCGCGCCAATGTGGTGTCGTCGATAAATGCGCCGGCGGGGTCATCCGGCCGGCCCCGGCCGCCGTCCGTGCCGTCGGTATCGGCCGCCAGCGCCGCAACGCCCTTAACGCCGCCGAGATGGATGGCGAGCGCCAGGGCATATTCCTGGTTCGGGCCGCCGCGGCCGCCGCCTTGCAGGGTGACCGTCAACTCGCCGCCGGACAGAATCGCCATGTGGCGC